>JBILLU010000159.1:0-7946 GCA_044375915.1 Phycisphaerales bacterium | reverse complement strand
CAGCCCCGCCTGCTGTTTATGTCGCGGGCCGATGTCATCGCGAACGAGATCGAGCTTGACACACGGCAGTTCCCCGCGGAGATGCCGGTTTTCGGCAGCCGTCTGCCGTTGAAGTACACGCTGGACCCGGGCGCGGCGAAGGACGGCATCACGGTTGATGTGCCAGCCGATGCGGTGCACCAGATCGACGAGAGCCGATCGCTGTGGCTGGTACCCGGGATGATGAAGGAACTTGTTGGCGAGCTGGTGCGAGCCCTGCCCAAGGCGTATCGACACCATATCGCCAGCCCGGCGAAGTTTGCAGAAGACGTACTGCCCCGGCTGCGCTTTGGCGAAGGCTCGCTGCTGGATGCGCTTGCACGCGAGGTACGGATCGAGACCAAGGGCCTGGTCGGCGAGATTCCCCGTGACGCGTGGCGGCTCGACGCGATCCCCGCGCACCTTCGGTTCAACTACCGCGTGCTCGATGAAGATGGGAAGGAACTGGCTCAGGGACGCGATCTTGCGGACTTGAAGCGTCGCTTCGCCGCCAAGGCCGCGAGCAAGCTGCCGCGGGCGACCGGCGAGGCGTACAGCCGCGACAACATCCGGCGGTGGGACTTCGGCGAGATTCCCGCCGCCGTGCAGCTCGATCGGGCCGGGATCAAGATCACCGCGTACCCAACGTTGGTCGATCTCGGGCAAGCATGCGGGCTTCGGGTGGCCGATTCGCCCAAGCGTGCTGCTGAGTTGGGGCGGGCGGGATTGTGCCGGCTGTTTACCCTGACCAGCTCGCACGAGTTCGGACGCCTGCGGCGGGGACTGCCGGATCTGGAACGCCTGCGGCTCATGAGCGCGTCGCTGGGACCGTTCGATGCCTTGCTCGACGACATACTGATGCTGATCGCGGACCTGACGCTGTTTGACCGCGGATACGTTGAGATTCGCAGCGAGGATTCGTTCGATCGTGCCGTGGCCGCGGCCGAGCCGAAGCTCTGGAATACCGGATCGCAGGTGCGGATGATCGTCGGCCAGATCGTCGAGGCATGGCAGCTGTACTCGCAGCGTGTCGCGTCGGCGACATCTCCGACATTCCGGGCCGTGGTGGCCGACGAGCAGGATCACGCCCCACGCCTGATCAAGCCGGGCTTCCTGCGAAGCACGCCGCGGGAATGGCTTGTGCACGTGCCTCGATATCTCACGGCGTCACGGCTGCGGCTGGAGCGTCTGCCCGGCGGCGGCGTGGTGCGGGACGAGAAGCTTCTCGCCGAGCTGAAGCCGTGGTGGCAACTGTTCTCGGGGAACGAGCAGGTGCTTCTGGAAGACGGCGCGCGCCGTGAAGAGTTCGTGACGTTCCGTTGGATGCTGGAGGAACTTCGGGTGTCACTGTTCGCGCAGGACCTGAAGACGGCTGTTCCCATCTCGTACAAGCGGCTATCGGAGCAATGGGATCGCGTGGTGAAAGCGCGGTGATCGTCGACGCGGTATGCTGTGGCATGAACGTGCGCAGCCGGACCGTGACGATGTGTGCAGCCCTGATGATGAACGCCGCGACACCATTTGCCGAGGAACAGCGTCCGAGCTCGCCCGGCCTGGCCCGGGCGACGCGGTCCGAGGTCTACGCAACAAGAGCGATGGCGGCGACGAGCCATCCACTGGCGACTCAGATCGCGCTCGATGTCATGCGGCGCGGGGGAAACGCGATCGATGGTGCCATCGCCGCGAACGCAGCGCTCGGGCTCATGGAGCCGACCGGCTGCGGCATCGGCGGCGATCTGTTCGCGATCGTCTGGGACCCGAAGGCTGATGAAGGCAAGGGCAGGCTGTTCGGGTACAACGGATCCGGGCGGGCGCCAAAAGCGATGACGATCGAGTTCGTGAGGTCCAAGGGTGTGGACGAGATCCCGCCGCTGGGGCCGCTGCCGGTGACGGTGCCGGGATGCGTCGACGGCTGGTTCGCGCTGCACGGGAAGTTCGGAAAGATGCCGATGCAGGACGTGCTCGCGCCCGCAATTGGTTACGCGGAGAACGGGTTCCCGATGGCGCCGGTGATCGCCGATGCGTGGGCGATCTCGGTACGACGGCTGGACAAGTTCCCGAACTTCAAGGAACAGTTCACCATCGACGGCCGGGGGCCAAAGGCGGGCGAGACCTGGAAGAATCCGAACCTGGCGCGGACGCTGACGAAGATCGCGCAGCAAGGACGCGACGGGTATTACAAGGGCGAGGTGGCGGCGACGATCGCGTCGTTCCTGCAATCGCAGGGCGGGGCGATGACAGCGGACGATCTCGCAGCCCACACCGGCGAATGGGTCGAGCCGGTCTCAGCGAACTACCGAGGCTACGACGTGTGGGAGATTCCTCCCAATGGCCAGGGAATCGCCGCGCTGCAGATCTTGAAGGTGCTCGAAGGGTTCGACCTCAAGTCCATGGGCTTCGGCAGCGCGGACTACATCCACGCCTTTGTCGAGGCGAAGAAGCTGGCGTTCGAGGATCGGGCTCGGTACTACGCGGATCAGGCCTTCGCGAAGGTGCCGGTGCGGACGCTGATCAGCGCTGACTACGCGGCGGAACGCCGCAAACGCATCGACCCCGCGCGGGCGGCGCTCGCCGTCGAGCCCGGCGCGATCCCGACCGGGGCGGACACGATCTACATGACGGTGGCCGACGAGAGCGGCATGATGGTGTCGCTGATCCAGTCGAACTATCGCGGCATGGGCAGCGGCATGGTGCCGCCGGGGTTGGGGTTCATGCTGCAGGATCGCGGCGAGCAGTTTGCGCTGGTCGAGTCGCATCCCAATGCGCTCAAACCTGGCAAGCGGCCGTTCCACACGATCATCCCGGCGTTTGTCACCAAGGAAGGCAAGCCCTGGATGAGCTTCGGCGTGATGGGCGGAGCGATGCAGCCGCAGGGGCACGCGCAGATCATCGTGAACCTGATCGACTTCGGCATGACGCTGCAGCAAGCGGGTGATGCACCGCGGATTCATCACGATGGATCCACCGAGCCGCAGGGCGCGGTAAAGCCGATGTCGAGCGGTGGTGTGCTGAACCTCGAGCCGGGCTTGGCGCCCGATGTGATCGCGGAACTCGAAAAGCGCGGGCACGTGATCAAGCCGGCACCCCCTGCCGTGTTCGGCGGGTACCAGGCGATTCGGCGCGATGCGAAGACGGGCGTGTACGAGGGTGCGTCGGAAAGCCGCAAGGACGGGATGGCGGCGGGGTATTGACGCGACGCGGGTTGCCGCTCAAGTCTTGATTGCAAAGGCTTTGCCCGCGAGCAAGCCGGCCGAGGGCCGATCGCGGTTCTCTTGCACAAATCGTGTATCAGGCATTCGCCGATCTGCTCTTTCTCGGTGTCCGACCCGGCAGGTGTCGAGCGGACATCCGCATCGTCTTTGAGAAAGAGAGCATCATGAACCTTCGCCCCGTCTCCGCCATTGTCGTCCTTGCCTCGCTCGCAGGTGCCGCAGCCGCTCAGACAACCGCCATCGTTTCCGGCGGGCGTCTGACGCTCACGACCACAAGCGCCAACCAGAACGTCAAGGTCGAAATGAAGGAAGCCGTGGGCGTCGCCCGCGTCTTTGGCTTCTCCGGCATCGCAGACGGGACCACGTTCAGCGGGCTCAGCGGCGTCACGGTCGAGACCGGCGCCGGCAACGACACCATCGAGTTCGACGTGATCTCCACGGTGAGCTACGACCTCCGCGTGAGCAGCGGCTCGGGCTCGCTCGAGTCCCAGACCCAGTGGAAGATCCTGCCCTCGGCATCGACGGTGAACGCCAATGTGACCTACGCCTCGGTCGCAGGCTCGCTCCAAAAGGTTGGCTTAACGATCGACAACGAGGCCGCCAACGCTGCCATCTCGATCGGCACCGGGAACGCCTCGGACGTTGACGCCAAGATCCTCTCCGACGATCCCACCGCCGCGCTCACAGTGTCTTTCCACTCCCGCGCCGCCAAGACAACCCTCGAACTCGTCTCCGCGGCGTCGACGCTTAACGCCAGCATCCGCGGCGCTCACGCGACGAGCGGCAGCGAGGTGAAGTACGTGCTGAACCAGCTCCGCCCCGCCGCGGTGACACTGAGCCAAGACGTGACTCTCTCGGCGGGCGACGACAAGCTCGAGAGCGTGCTCGCCGCCCCGGGCAGCCGAGCGATGCTGCTCGGGACCATCCGGGCTGGTGCTGGCAACGACTTGATCCTTCTCGAGAACGACACCTTCAGCACCGTGAACGGCGTCACGCTGAATGGCGGGCTCGGCAACGACTTCCTGAGCAACAAGACCAAGGGCGAGTTCCAACTGTCACAGAGCGTCGGTGCCAACATCTTCGGTGGCCCCGGTGACGACATTCTGATCCAGACTACCGACACGTTGATCCGCGGCACCGGCCTGCCGAACGATGTGCAGAGCATCATCGACGGCGGCGACGGGTTCGATCTCTTCAATGCCTTCGGCTTCATCCGTAACTGCGAGGGCCGCCTGTAACGCAAGGGGCAGCGGATCGCACACCGATCTCCAGTCCCGATCAAGCCGAGCCGATGCGTGGTGCTCGCGCGAGCTTGATCGTGATCTCCAACGAACGCACCCCGTCTCCGGACCTCGGACGGGGTGCGTTCGTCTTGGATGACCTCGATCCCGTCTGCCGAAGGGTTGTGGTGCCGGAACGCCTTGCAGCACCGGTCGTGCGAACGTCGAAGCAACCTCACGCCCCGGACCGGCCGAGCGCCACCGAGCCGGAAACGCATGTCACCGCCCCGCCACCGATCCAGATGTCATTCCCTTGCGTTGTGACGTACACGCGCCCGTCGCGACCCAAGGCAGTACCTTGACGGGCAACATACGTCGGCGGTGCGAGGCCAGCACCGATCAGCCATGAGGCGATACCGGCGTTGAGGCTGCCTGTGACCGGATCTTCAGCGAGACCGCTGACGCCTGGGAAGAAAGCACGGACTTCGAAGTCGATGCCGTCGGGGATCGAGGGAGTGGAAGAGGCGTGCGGCGCGACGACACCGACCTTGCCGCGGGGGCCGACGACCCCGATATCGAGCTTCCCGAGGATCGCTGCTTCGGGCTTCACGGCCAGCACCTGCGCCGCCGAGGCGAGCATCACGGCTCGCCAGTTCGGGCCGTTGTCGCACCAGGCATGATGAAGGATGTCGGAGCGAGCGATGCCCAGGCCCTTGGCGATGAGGTTCACGTCAGACTCGTCGAGCGGGCCGGACTTCTTCAGCGGCGGCGCGGCGAAGGCGAGCCTCGGGACCACAGATCCCCCACTCTTGTCTGAACTCCCGCTGTCGCGACGGATGCGGATCAGGCCCGCTCCGCACTCTTGAACAATGTGCTCGCCTTTGGGCGTGGCTCCAGTGCTGAGCCACGCGTGGCAGGTGCCAAGTGTCGGGTGACCGGCAAACGGCAGTTCACGCCCGGGGCAGAAGATGCGGACTCGGTAATCGGCGCCGGCTCTCGCTCCCTCGGGCGTCGGCGGCAACAGGAACGTCGCCTCGGAAAGGTTCGTCCAGTTGGTGAAGTCCTGCATCTCGGCCGTGGTCAACCCCTCGCCGTCGAGCACGACGGCGAGGGGGTTGCCGCGGTAGGGAACGTGGGTGAAGACGTCGATCTGTTGGAATCGGCGGGTGCGCATCAGCGGATTCTTGCGCGCTGGTTGCCCATCGAGTTCAGGACGATCGCCCGTTGCCGGATCGCGTGCTCGCCAGCTCACGATTACTCACTTCCCGCCCTTTGGGACGTGCTGATCGAAGAGGATCTGGTTGCCGTCCGGGTCGACGATGACGAAACTGTCGGGGCCGGTGCCGTTCTCGTCGGCGGGCTTGACGGGGATGATGCCGCCGGCCTTGAGCTGCTTCTGGATCTCGCGGACGTCATCGAACTGCGGCAGGGTCTGCGCCTTGTGATCCCAACCGGGATTGAACGTGAGGATGTTCTTGTCGAACATGCCCTCGAAGAGGCCGATGGTCGTGGTCTCGTTCTGAAGCATGAGCCACTTCTTGCCGTCGCCGCCGAAGCTCTTGAAGCCGAGCTTCTCATAGAACGCCCGGCTGGCGGGGAGGTTCTTGACGGCGAGGCTGATTGAGAATGTGCCGAGTTTCATGGTCGTTCCTTTCTCCTGCTCTGCAGGCTTGGTGGTGGCCGCAGGCTTCGGGTCTTCGGAGCGGGTCCAGCCAGCGATCGCGACGATCGCGAAGCAGGCGGCCGCGGTGAGTGAGACGTGCTTGAGAGTGGTCCGAGTACTGGAAGACGGGGTCGATTTCATGGCGATCCTCGTGGTACGCTGCGTGAGACTTTGGGCAATGCCGCGGACGCCCGCGGCCTCGATGTGTTCCATGCTACCCGACGCGAAACGGAGGTCTTGACAGATCTTGCGAACCTTGAAAGGCCCATCGAAGAAGTCACAGACGACCGGGTCGACACTGACCAAGCGGCACCGGTCCGCAACCACCGACTCAACGTATCTCGAGCGGGTCAACCTTGCGATCGATCACATCCTGGCACACCTCCACGAACCGGTGCGGCTCACGAAACTCGCCAAGATCGCGATGCTCTCGCCGTACCACTTTCATCGTGTCTTTCAGGCCATGGTCGGCGAAACGCCGTCGGACTTCTCCAAGCGGCTCCGACTCGAGAAGGCCATCGGACTGATGGCCTTTGGCAAGCGGCGTTCGCTGACCGAGATCGCGTTCGACTGCGGCTTCGCTTCGTCGTCGGACTTCTCGCGGGCGTTTCGCCAGCGCTTCGGCGTACCGCCACGGGCGTTTGATGTCGACGTCTGGCGACGCACGCACGGCGAGGATCTGCGCTCGATCGCTGAGAAGGAAGCCGCGCAAGCCCGCCTCGCCAAGATGCCCGGCAGGGACAATCCCGACGGGTTCAGTGTGCGGCTCCGCGAGCTGCCGGCTCGCTACGTTGCCTACATCCGCGTCGACAATCCCTACCACGGCGACGCCGTCGTGCGTGCTACGCAGCGACTCATCGAATGGGCAGACCGCCACGGCTTCGCGAGCAACCAGTGGCTCGGCTACCAGTGGGAGAACCCCGAGATCACGCAATTGGCAGATTGCCGCTACTTCACCGCCGTGGAAGTGCCGAGCAAGGACGCATTCCGTCCCCGGGGCGAGATCGGCCGCTACCGCTTCCCGCCGATGCTCGTCGCCCAGATCGATCTCGACGGCAGCATCGACGTCGAGTTGCGCGCCCTTCAGTGGCTCTACGGCGTGTGGCTGCCGCGGAGTCGGTACGTGCCCGACGATCAGCCGTGTTTCGAGGCCTGGGTGGGCAAGCCATTCGCCCACGGGCTGAAGCGGTTCGTGTTAGGGGTACAGCTTCCAGTTCGGGCTCGCCGGTGATGAAGATCCGGGAAGGCAGAAACCCCCTCGTACATCGCATCCCTCTTCCCAGCTTGCGGGTCCAGCCTTGCGCCCTGGGAATCCGCCTCTTCTGAAGCCAAGCGGTCGATCATGGAAGCAATTCCAGTTCCGTGGGAACCAACGCACGGCACGGAGCCTCTCAAGGTCGACGGACGAACGGGTTCTCCGTTCGAGTACAGCCAGCAGGTTTTTGCTTAAAGGAGTAGGCCGCATGTTCCTTCGGATGATGTACGACGACAAGCTGGCTGAGGCCGCATGGCTGATCGGATGCCAGAAAACCGGCGAAGCCATCGTGATCGACCCGGAGCGCGATGTCGATCGGTATGAGAAGGTCGCCGCGGCCAACGGCCTGCGGATCGTCGCAGTCGCGGAAACGCACATCCACGCCGACTTTCTCTCGGGCAGTCGCGAACTGGCCGAGAAGGGGGCGATGGTGTTTGTGTCCGACGAGGGCGATGCCGACTGGAAATACCAGTGGCTTGGAAAGAACGCCCGCGGCAACACGTATCGGCACCGTCTGCTCAAGGACGGCGACACATTCACGGTCGGCAACATCGAGTTCAGGGCCGTCCATACGCCCG
>JBILLU010000158.1:0-7987 GCA_044375915.1 Phycisphaerales bacterium | reverse complement strand
ACATATTCGCCACGGCCTCCGCGGCGTAGTACGACCGCGCCGCCTCGAGCCGCCGCACCGTCAGGTCCTGATCACGGGAGCCCGCAACAGCGACCGCATAGACCAGAATCTGAAGCACGACCAATGCGACGATGACCGCGACCACTACGGTGCCTCGACGTGATGCGTCCCTCACGGCGCCCCTCCTTCCACGGTACATCGCAGGAAAAAGCGACTCCGGAGCGACTCGCTCTGGCCGCTGCGCGACACAGTGATGGTGATCTCAAGACGTCGCACCGCCGCGGTCGCCCCGCTCGCGAGCGACGCGGCGAGCGCGATGTTGGACTGGTCGTACGCCTGCACGCTAAAGGCCGTGACATTCGAAAGCAGCACGAACGTACTGGCACCCTCGGTCATCGTGAGATTGGTGCCGGACAGCGCAAGCACACGCGATACCGCGCTTGCGTCCGTCCAGGCAAGCGAGCTCGCGGAGATCGCGCCAAGGTTCGCCTCGGTCGGCGATACGCCGGCCTTCGCCGGAATCTGGCGGACCTCGGTGGCGATCCGCTCCATCGTCGACGCAAGCTCCGCGCCGATCGCGGAACGAGACGCCGCCGCAAGATACTGATCCGACGCCGTGAAGACCAGCCGCGACGCGAGCACCCCCACCACCGCCAGGATGGAGATCGTGCAGATCACCTCGACGAGCGTGAACGCCCGTGAGCAGATGCGGTTCTGTCGGCCTCTCGTACCCATTGTCGCCTCTAGTAATCCGTCACAACCGTCGACAACGCGAGCGACCGCGACTGCGCTCTCGCGTCCGTCCAGGACACCGTCACGGTGATCAGCTTGTACCCGGTACCGCCCGTGACAAAGGCGGCACCAGACTCCGTGATCGCGACGCTACGCGAGAAACCGGGAAAGCCCGTGATCGTCGGTTCCGCGGCGTAGTTGCCGCTGACGACGTAGCTGTACCCTCGCGTGGTCGAATGCCGATCCGCGATCACGTCCTCGAGCTTCTCGGTCGCCAGCCAGCGGGCACGCGACGTCAGGATCGGCGACACCCGCGACGTCTGCGAATCGCGGATCGCCCACAGCATCGGAGGCATCGCAACGGACAGAATCACGATCGCGATGATCGCTTCGACCAGAGTAAACGCGGATGGCAACCGTCGCTGGCTCATGAAGGACACCACTCAAGGACTTGTCGCGAGCCCCGCCCCCGCCGAGACCGTGACCGACACGCCGTTGCTCAACGCGATCGTCGCGTTGCTCGTCAGGCGAGTTCCGGCGGCGTTCTCGGGCCGCCCAAGCCAGTCAAAGCCGATGTCGTTGCCGCCGCCTGGAACGGTCACCGACGCAATCGCGACACCGGCGCTCTCACGCTGCCCCAGCCTCACGACGAACGAGCCGCCGGTCGCGGGATCGACGATCGCAATGGCCCCCGCGCGTCCGGGCGCGGCGGGATTCTCGGCGAGAACGCTGTAGCTGCTGGTCGCAACCGTAAACGACACCCACGTGTCGCGCCCCGTCGCCAAGGCACGGTCTCTCGCGAATGTCAGGTCGCGGGCCAGCGCCCGCCCTGCGGCACGTGCTCGTGACGCATCCGTACCAGATATCGCAACAACCGCTGTCACCGACATGATGCCGACGATCGAGATCACCGCGAGAAGCTCGATCAAAGTGAAACCGCACCGCCCAGCGGCGGTGCGGCGATCTGGCTCGTTCGTGGAGTCCCACGGCATCGGGGCGCTCCCTCTGCGATCACCAGGTGTTCTCGGTCACACCCGTCGTGTTCGAGTTCGCCCAGAACCTGCCCGCCGCGGCGTCGTAGTTCCAGCCCGCTGAGCCGCTCGTCGGAGGCGTGGTTGCCCACACCGCTGCAGCAATCGTGGCGCTGTTGTTGTAAGGGTTCGCCGGGACAACATCCTGCAGCACCGTGCCGTTGGCCTGCATCTGCACCAGTGTCGGATACGCGGCCGTACCGCTGATCGCCGAGTTCGCGTAGAAGTTCGCGATCGCCGTCCGGACGTTGCCGAGCACGCCCCGGCATGCGGACTCCTTGGCGCGGGCGCTGTAGTCGAGGTACTTCGGAACGGCAACGACCGAGAGCACCGCGAGCACCGCGATGACAGCGATCAGTTCGATCAGAGTGAACGCGTGCGAACGTGACTTCGTCAGAGCTGCCATGATCAAATCTCCAGTTGACTGCTAGAACGTACTCTTGCCTACGTTGACCATCGCCGCTTCTCGCTGAGGACTTGAGCTCTCTCTCCCGCAATGAAGCAACCCAATTCCGATTAATCCGTCTGGCGACCCTGGGCCCCAAGCCCTGTCACGTCCGCAGCCCTCTACCCAACCAGCTTCATCGAGTCCCACATCGGCATGAAGATCGCCAAAGCCACGATCAGCACAACGGCCGCGATCGCAACCACCAGCAAAGGCTCGATCACCGTTGCGATGTTCTTGGCCAGGGCGCTCGACTCGCGTTCGTACTGACGCGACACCACCGCGCACATCTTGGGAATGTCGCCGGACTTTTCGCCCGCCGCCAGCATGCGCCGCGCGAACGGCGTCAGGTACCGGCTCTCGCCGCTCGCTGTCGTAAGCGTGCCGCCACCCCGCACGTGATCGGCCATCCGCACGGCTTCCTCGGCGAGCGAAGGTCGCCCCGAGGCCTTGCCCGCAAGATCGATGCTCTCAATGAGCGACAGCCCCGACGACACACCGATGCCCAGGATCCGGGCAAAGCGTGAGATCGCCAGCCCGACCAGAATGGCTCTGACGTAAGGCACCCGGTGTGCGAGCCGATCGAGCGCCAGTCGGCCTTCCTTGTTGCGCAGGGCTGATCGCAACGCAAGACCGATGGCGACCACGATCCCGAGGTACAGCCACCAGTAGTTCTGCACGGACTGCCCGATCAGCATCAGCGTCTTGGTCACCAGCGGAAGTTCCGCCCCGCGCTTGGCGAACATTCCCGCGAACTTCGGGATCACAAACGCGACAAGAAACGTTGTCGCCAGGACGAGCACCATGACGACGCAGGCCGGGTACATCAGAGCGCCCTTCACCTGCCGCTGCGACTCCAGCGTTCGCTCGAGCATTTCCGAGAGGTGCTCCAAGACGACCGGGAGCGTGCCGGCTCTCTCGGCCGCGCGAATCGCCTCGATGTACACGTCGCCGAGCACGTCGCGGTGTGTTTCCATCGCGCCCGCAATCGTCTCGCCGGCCTGCACCCGCGTCGCAAGGTCCTCGAGCAGATCCCGCAGAGGCCCCGGCTTCTCCTGCTCGGCGATGCTCCGCAACCCCTCAGCGACACCCAACTTCGCGGACATCAGGACGCCGAACTGATAGGTGAAATGGGCCAGATCGCCCATCGGAATACCTTTGCCGGCTCGCTTTGATTTCGTTGCGTGACCGCCGACGACCGACAACCGAACCGGCGTCAGGCCCCGCGCGACGAGCTGGCGATATGCCTCTGACTTGTTCGTACCAGTGGTCACGCCGCGGGTTTCCACCCCGTTGGCCTGCAACGCTCGGTATTCGAACGTCAAAGTACTCACGCTGCAACCCTCGTACCGGACTCATCCGTGTCCGACGCAATGACCGTCGCGACCCGCGCGACCTCTTCGAGCGTTGTGAGACCAAGCCTTGCCTTTGCGAGACCATCCATAGCCATGGGGCTCATTCCGCCCTGAACCGCAAGAGACACAATGTCGGCCGCCGAGGCACCCCGCTCCACCGCGCTCCGGATCGCAGCGTTGACAGTCAGCATCTCATAGATGCCCATCCGCCCCCGCAGCCCCACACCCGAACACTTCGCGCACCCAGAGCCTCGCACATGGCCCGGCTCGTTCGGTTCGATGCCAAAGTGCGCGGCGATCAGCGGCGTCAGGCTCGCGGGCGCCGCGCAGTGCGGGCAGGTCCGGCGGACCAGACGCTGTGCCAGCACGCACAGCAACGCCGCATTGATCGCGAACGGCGGACACGACAGATCGCGCAGACGCGGGATCGCACCAGCCGCGTCATTGGTGTGAAGACTCGACAGCACCAGGTGGCCGGTCAACGCGGCCTGCAAGCTGATGCGCGCAGTCTCGTCGTCGCGAATCTCACCGACGAACACCACGTCGGGATCTTGCCGCAGAATCGAACGAAGGGCGCTCGCAAACGTCATCCCGATGCCGGCGTTCACCTGCACCTGGCGAACCATCGGCATCCGGATCTCGACCGGATCCTCGATCGTCATGATGTTCACGTCGCTGGTGTTCAGCTTCTTCAGCGCCGTGTAGAGGGTCGTTGTCTTCCCCGATCCGGTCGGCCCGGTCACCAGCACCATGCCGTGCGGCTCTTCAATGAGCGCCTCAAGCTCGCTGACCCGGTCCTGTGGGAATCCCAGCTCCTGGAACCCGCGGATGGACCCGGAGCTCGACAGCAACCGCAGCACCGCGTTCTCGCCGCACACCGTCGGTATCAGGCTCACACGCACGTCAACGGACCGTCCAGCGTGCGTGAATCGGAACTTGCCGTCCTGCGGCCGACGCGACTGGGTGACGTCGAGGTCGGCCATCACCTTGAGCCGCTGCACAAGACCCGCGTGTACGTCCAACCCGGGTCCCTGCACCGGCTGCAGCGTGCCGTCCACGCGATACCGCAGCTGGAGTTCGGCCGCATCGGGACTGATATGAATGTCGCTCGCGCCAAGATCGAGCCCCTGCGCCAGGATCTGATTGACCGCGGCGACGATCGGCTCCTTGCCGGTGGTTCGATCTTCGCTGACCGAGACCAGATCGTTGCGGGCCACCGTTCCGACCAGTGAGTACGCCCGCTCAATCAGCGCCCGCAGCGCCGTCGGCTCGCACAGCACCGGATCGACGTCGGCCTTCAGAATGCTCCGCAGCTGGTCCACCGACCGCAGATCCAGCGGATCCGCCATGCCCACGGTCGCGATATCTCCACACACGAACAACGGGAATGCCCGAAGCGACTCTGCCGCCTCCCGCGGCATCAACGCCGCGTTCGCGAATCGGATGCTGTAGTCTCCCAGTTCGACGAACGGGCATTCAGAAATCTGCGCCCGAACCATCGCAACCGCTCGCGGCTCCACAACGCCCAACGCCGACAGTGCTTCGCTCGGCGTGCCGCCATGTTCCGCCGCATAGCGACGCGACTTCTCAGCCGCGCCCGCGTCAATCATTCCTTCTTCGAGCAGCGCCGCGAGAACAAAGTCGTCTTGGCTGATCATCGCGACACCTCCGCCGACGCCCGGCGCAGTTCGCTCATGAGAGACTCAAGCACCGGAGCGGCATCCGACGGGCTCGCCATCGACACACCGATGTAGTACGTCGGCTTACGATCTCGCATCTCGACGCGCTGCACGCGGCCGACGACAGTCCCGATCCCGTCCTTCGCCGTCACGGAGATCTCGATCCGTGCGCCACGCGGGAAGAAGATCGGCGTACACACGCCCAGTCCGCCGCGCGACAGGTCCACGACCGTCGCTTTCACCGTGCCGTCACCTTCGCCGGCCGAACGCCCCAACAGCACCTGATCACTCGGATCAGCACCTGGCATGCTCGCTTCAGTCGCCGCTGGGCGCAGTACAGCGCCGAGCGAACAGTTGTACCGCTGATCAGCGCGAACGAGCGACGGAGTCGAGTATGGTTGCATGTTTCGCCTCGAATCTGGCGAAGCAACTATCGGTCCCATGCGTGCGATGCTTCACGGCGTTCCCGATCGGCTGCTCGCTCCACATCACCCGGACGCTACAGACGGCATTTCTGAGCAGCCCGAACCTCCCCGATGAGTTATCGGGCTGTATCAGCGGTTCCCAGACGAGTCCGCGTCCGAGCTGCGCAGAAATGCACATCCGCCAGGCGTGATCGCTGACGCCCCACACATCCGCCTCGCTCCGCCCATTCGCGAGGCCGCTGGCTGAGTCGTGTCAACACGAGTGCCTGCAACATCCTTGTCTGAATCGTGCTCCCCCACCGTCCCCAAGGGCGGCTCCGATATCTATGGCCCCCGCGTCCTCCACGCCGCACGTCCCACGTTCGCTTCCGCAAGCCGCAGCCTCTCGGCGTGTATCGAATCGTCCTTCGCACGACAAACTCGCGCCGGGCACGGGACGAGATGGCATGCTCACTGACACTTCCAGAATGAAGCAACGCCGCGGCCGCACTCGCAAACCGCGGACGAGACATGGGGGCTGACATGACCCGCTCGCCGCCTCAGAACGGCAACAAGGCGCCCAGTACCGGGACCTGGTGCCGGCGGATGAAGAGAATCCCCAGAGACCCGAAGAAGACGACTAGGGCCAGCGCAAACAGCAACCCGCCGTCATTCTGGACCACGATGCCCAGCTTCGTCAGGTGCGCCCCGATCGCACCTGTGATGACACCCACGCTCAGGATTGCCCCCAGTGTGATGGTCTTGGGCGTCAGCAGCAGCACCACCGCGATCAGTTCCGCCACGCCGCTGGCGTAACGCCCAAATGGCTCGGCACCAACCTTCGTGAAGATGTACTTGCTCTCTTCCGCACCGGTGAACTTGAAGAACAGGGTCTGGAACAGAATCACCGCCACCAGCAACTGCAGCACCCACGACACGACGGCGAGGGGCTTCGAGAGCGTGGACGGGTGCTTCATCGCGGCGTTGACGGTCTGTGTGGTTGACATGAAATCCTCGGTACTCGAACCTATAAAGCGCTTTCGATGGCACAGGCGTCCCGCCTCTACTCGCCGCCGCGTTGGCGCACAGGCGGCATGCCTGCGCCACGATCCATTCTGACGCTCACTTGGTCCCGTGCCGCGCGTCCTCGCCCGTGGTCTTCTTCCAGTTTGTGTCCGCCTTGGGCTCCCACTCCTTTTCGTTCCTGTTCCAGTCCTTGAGCGCGTCGGAGAAGAAGTCCTTGTAGAACAGGTGCAGCCGCCCGTCCTTCACCTTGAAATTCGTCGGATCGATCTCGACCTTGGTGCCCTTGGCGCCCATGGCCGTGGCGCACCAGCCGCCGTAGGTTGGGGCATATTTCGCCGGATCGGCATTGAACAGATCGCGGTTGGCCTTGCTGGCAAACTGGTACGTCACGCCCTGCCACACCGATGTGATCTTGGCGTCACCCTTGGTCGGCTTGCCGGCGTTGAAGTACGCGACCGGGTCGTACCCCTCGATCGCCACCCGCGAACCCTTGGGCAGGTTGTAGTCTTTGAGCGACTTCGCCTCGCTCGCCTTGATGAAGCGGGCCTCGAACGACGCGTACGTCAGATGATCGTGTTCGCCGGAACCAGTCCAGCGGAACAGCTCCTGTCCGGCGGGGTCGAAGACGACCGTCGCCGGCGAGGAGGTGCCAACCTGAAGCTCATTGGCCAACATGTTGTTCTCGTCAATGTAGATCAGCGACGACGCCTCGTTGACGGCCGTCGTCCAGTCCCGCTTGGCCGAGATCACAAACAGCGTCTTCAACCCCGCCAGCCGCGGCGTCTTGTCGGCGAACTCCTTCACCGCATCCGCGTGTGGCTTGGCCTCGCCGGCATACATCGGCAGAAAGTGCAACGCCACGTACGAGCCCTGTGCATCCTTCGAGGCAAACGTCGAACCGCCCAACAGCGGCGTCAGTGTCGAACGGATCTCGCTCATCGGAACACTCGGTGCCGTCGCCGCAAGCGACGGCGCGGAGAAGGTCAAGATGCCAACAAGGCCGATGCGGGAGAGCGTTTTCACAGGTCATATTCCAGTTCTGAGGTGGGGGGAGTGTCAGACTTATGGCTCGACGTTCACTGCGATGCCGAGGCGACGCCGGTGTGTCACCCGCCGCTCCGATGGCCGCAGAACTGGCGAGAACCCGATGACTTACCAGATCAACCGTCCCCGCCCCGAGATGCCGTAGGCGAAAGTCTCGGGCCTTTGTGTCACGTCCGGGGCCAATCGGCATCTCATATCGCTCAGGGCGGGTACGCTGATGCCGATGCACGAATCGCCGACCATCACCGACGAGCCCGGCTTGCTTTCACGG
>JBILLU010000019.1:0-30110 GCA_044375915.1 Phycisphaerales bacterium | reverse complement strand
TCAGCATCAGCCTCGGCACCATCGCCGATCCGCTCGTGCTGCGCCAGGCCGTCGACGAAGCCGTGCTCGACGACACCATCATCGTCGCCGCCGTCGGCAACGACGATCGCCAAGACGAAGTCCGAAGCCCGGCCTCGCTCAGTGCACTCGGCGTGGTCGCCGTCGCGGCCCTGGATTCCAACAACGTCCGGGCCTCCTTTACCAACTTCGGGCCGTTCGTCACCCTCGCCGCACCCGGGGTCGACATCCACAGCACCGCCCCGGACGGCTACGGCCGCGCCAGCGGCACCAGCTTCGCCGCCCCGCTTGTCGCCGGCGCCGCCGCTCGCCTCCGCTCGATCTGCGGCCTCGAATCGCCCGGCACGATCCTGGACACTCTCATGAACACCGCGGCGCCGATCGATGCACTCAACCCCGGCTACGCCGGCCTCCTCGGCGCCGGCTTGCTCAGCGTCGATGCCGCAGTCTCCGCACTATCTGCCACGAGACCCGCCGGATGCATCGGCGAGCAGACATGCGACGGCCTCGTCACCGACGAGGACTTCTCGCGCTTCGTGTACTCGTACGACCGTCTCACCGTGCCCGCGGCCCGGGCCGCCGCCGATCTCAACCGCGATCAGCTCGTGGACGATTCGGACTTCCAACTTTTCGCAGCGGCATACAACGACCTGCTCTGCCCTTGACCAATCCACGCCGCACCGAACCAGCGCGCCACAGACCGACTCCCATCGCACGTCCAATAGGCAGGCCGGGACTCGAACCCGGGACCCTTCGCATGTAAAGCGAATGCTCTAGCCAACTGAGCTACCCGCCCGAACACGAAACAGTAGCGCAAACGACATCATCACCGCGAGTCACTTCGCCAACCGGCACACGACACGAGCGAGCCGGGGCGTCCTCGCCCCGGTGCCGTTGCGTCCCTCCCCGCGGGTTCGAATTCCGGAGCCTCCACCGCCGGGTCGCCGACGCCTCGGCTCACTCCGACGATCCGTCCCCTTCGCTGCTTACAGACCGCCACGCCCCTTCACCCCCTCCCGTCTACCCTCCCCCCGGTCAAGCCCTGATCAGCCATCCGTTGATCGAGCGCGTTCCCACGCGCCCACCTTACCAAGGGCTCCCATGTTCGAGAAACTCTCCGACTCCTTCTCCGGCCTCCTCCGCAAGCTCAGCGGCAACGCCACCATCACCGAGAAGAACGTCGCCGACGCCATCGACGACGTCAAGCAGTCCCTCCTCGAAGCCGACGTCAACCTCGAAGTCGTCAACTCCTTCATCGAAGCCGTCAAGAACGACGCCCTCGGCAAAGAGGTCACCAAGTCCCTCAAGCCCGGCGAAGAGATGATCGGCATCATCCACGCCCGCCTCGTCCAGTTCCTCGGCGGCACCCCCGATCAAGCCGACCCGCGTGCCGCGCTCCAGGCAACCGAGTCCGCCATCCTCAAAATCTCTCCCGGCCCCACCATCGTCATGATGTGCGGCCTGCAGGGCTCGGGCAAAACCACCACCTGCGGCAAGCTCGCCGCCTACCTCAAGAAGCGCGGCCGCTCCGTCATGCTCGCCGCCGCCGACCTCCAACGCCCCGCCGCCGTCGAGCAGCTCCACACCGTCGCCACCCAAGTCGAAAACGACTTCCCCGGCGGCGCTCAGGTCCACTTCTACTCCGAGCCCGACAAGGTCGCCGCCTACGGCAAGGCCGTCGGCGTCGCCGTCACCGTCTGCCAGCACGCCGTCTCCGCCGCCCGCGCCAAAGGCGTCGACGTCCTCATCCTCGACACCGCCGGCCGCCTCCACGTCAACGACGAACTGATGGGCGAACTCACGAGCATCAAGAAACTCGTCCAGCCCCACCACATCTTCCTCGTCACCGACGCCATGACCGGACAGGACGCACTCCTCTCCGCCAAGTCCTTCCACCAGAAACTCGAAGTCGACGGCCTCATCCTCACCAAGTTCGACTCCGACACCCGCGGCGGTGCCGCCCTCTCCGTCAAGCACGTCACCGGCGCCACCATCAAGTTCGTCGGCGTCGGCGAAAAGCTCGACGCCCTCGAAGACTTCCACCCCACCCGCTTCGCCGGCCGCATCCTCGGCATGGGCGACGTCGTCGCCCTCGTCGAACGCGCCCAGGAACAAGTCAACGAAGACGAAGCCAAGAAGCTCGAACAGAAACTCGCCAAGGGCGAGATGACCATGGACGACTTCCTGGGCCAGCTCCGCGCCCTCCGCCGCATGGGCCCGATCCGCCAGTTGCTCGGCCTGCTCCCCGGCGTCGGCAGTGCGATGAAGGACCTGCCCATCGACGAATCCCGCTTCGACAAGGTCGAAGCAATGATCCAATCGATGAACAAGACCGAGCGCAAGCGCCCCAGCTCCATCGACTTCAGCCGCCGCAAACGCATCGGCGCCGGCAGCGGCACCGACGCCAACGAAGTCGGCCAGATGGTCAAGCAGTTCGAAATGGTCTCCCAGCTCGGCAAGTCCTTCGCCGGCCTCACCCCCGCCCAGCGCAGCGCCATGGCCGGCCAGATGCAGAGCGGCACACCACCCATGGGCGGCATCCCCGGCTTCGGCCGCGGCAAGTCCACGTTTACCGCGAGCCCCAAGGCGAAGTTCAAAAAGCGAAAGTAACCGCACGCCGCCGCAAAACGAACCCTCCCGCGCAAGCGGAGGGCCACCGACGCTTTCAATCACTTCACCGTCCCGCATGAGCCGCGAAGCGGCGCCCGTACCAAGCCCGGGGCGTGAGCCCCGGGTTCACACGCCGTCTCACCCCGAGCACCCAAGGTGCGCCACATCCTCGCACGCGCCCGGATGCCCCTGGCGCAACGAGTGCCCACTGCCCCCCTAATGCACCATCTCACTCACAACCTTCCCCTCGATCACCGCCCCCACGCAATGCGTCGTGTACTCAAACGGATCGCCGTCATACAGCGCCACATCGCCATCCTTCCCAACCTCCAGCGATCCCACGCGTGAGTCCACGCCCAAAATCTTCGCCGCGTTGATCGTGATGCTCGCCAGCGCCTGATCGAACGTCAGCCCGTTCGCCGCCGCCACCGCGGCCTCGAACAGCACCACCCGCGTCTTGGGCACGTAACTCTCATACCCGCTCTGGATCGCGAACAGCACGCCCGCCTTCTGCAACGTCGCCGCGGTCTCGAAGCTCTGGTTCTCCGAATCGCCCACCGCGCGGTACATCGACGGATGCAGCATCACCGGCACGCCCGCCCCCTTCACACGCTCCGTCAGCAGATACGCCTCCGCGGCCATATCCAGCACCAGCTTGAACTTGAACTCATCCGCCAGCCGCAGACAGTTCTCGATGTCCTGCGCCTTGTTCGCGCTGATCGCCAAGGGCGTCTTGCCGTCCAGCACATCCGCCAGCATCTCCAGCCGCAGATTGCGATCGCCCGCCTTCTCCTTCTTCCTGTCCTCGGCGTCGTCACCCTCCGCGGCATCCTCTCCCTTCGCCCCCTCCTTCGTCTTCCGCTTCGCCGCGTACTCCTTCGCCTTGATCAACTCCTCGCGCAGCATCGCCATCTGCTTGCCGCGCGTGCCGGGCGACTTCCCGCCCGACGCGAACGAATCCGGCCCCAGCGTCGCCACCACCATCGACGGGCTCTTGACCAGCGCTTCCTCCACCGAGTTGCCCGCGGTCTTCACCACAATCGTCTGCCCGCTGATCAATTCGCCCGGAGCGTGACCGGTCTGCATCGTCGTCACGCCGAACGAGCGCACGTACTCGACCAGCTTCTCGTGCGGGTTGTACGCATCGACCGCCCGCAGCTCCGGCTGAATCGGGCTCGACCGCTCCAACTGATCCGAATCATGCCGCGCGTTGAGAATGCCCGAGAGCCCCACCGTCCCGCGCACATCCACAAGCCCCGGCGTCGCGACCTTCGCCTCAAGCACCTTCACGCCCTCAGGAATCGCAACCTCGCCCGCCTTCCCCACCGCCGCGATCTTCCCGCCCTTCACGAGCACCACCCCGTTCTCGATCGTCGTGCCGGTGCCTGTGTGCAGCTTCGCGGCCTTCACAGCAAGGTCCTGCCCCGCCGCAAGCCCACACACAACGACCATCGCAGCCACAACGCTCATCACGCAAGAAGTCTTCATCACACACTCCGTATCACCACCACAACCAACGCTGTCCTCCCCCCGATGCCCAATGCCCGATGCCTCTTCCTAGTGCCTAGTGCCCAGTGCCTAGTGCCTCTTCCTACTCCCCAAAGCAGCAGAAGTACGGCTCCTGATCCCGCCCCGCCCCGAACCCGCCCACCGCGTGGAGTTTGTCCTTCGGGTTCGAGCGGTCGAACACCTTCCGCCCCTCCACCCACGTCTGCTCGACGTGCGTGTACACACTGAACGGATCGCCGTTGAGAATCACCAGGTCCGCGTCCTTGCCGGGCTCCAAGCTACCAACCTGCTTCTCCAGCCCCAGCATCTCCGCGCCACTCAGCGTCAGCCCGCGCAGCGCCGCCGCCCGCGACATCCCGCCCCGCACGCCGATCGCCGCGCACCGCAGGAACAGCCGCGAGTCGTTGATCCAGTCGTCGGTGTGATGCCCCACCCGCACGCCCGCCCGCTCCAACACGCCGCCGGTGGCAAACGTCTTGTCCGCCGCCTCCAGCTTCCCGCCCGGTGAATCGATCTGGATGATGCTCACCCCCAGCACCACGCCTTCCTTCTGCGCCGCCGCAATCTCCTGCGGCACCTTCCACGCCTCACTCGTATGGTGCAGCACCACCTTGTACCCAAACTCCTTCGCGATCCGCAGCACCGTGACGATGTCATCCGCCCGGTGCGTGTGATGGTGCACGATCCGCTTGCCTTCCAGCACTTCCACCAACGCATCCATCCCCAACTCCCGCGCCGGCGGCTTCAGCTTCGACTTCTCGTCCTCCGTCTTCGCGGCCGCCACCTTCGCGTCGTAGTCCTTCCACTTCTTCTGGTATTCCTGCGCCTTGATGTACGCCTCACGCACCATCGCCGCGCTCTTGCCCCGCGTCCCCGAGAACGGCGGCTCGCGCAGCGAATTCGTCCCGTTCGCCATCTTGATCCCGCCCATCAGGTTCCCGCGCTCATCGATGTACGCCAGATCCTCCACCCGCTTCCCCGGCTTGCCGTCGAACATCCGCATCTTCAGGTACACCGTCTGCCCGCTGAGCAAATGCCCCGAGCCCGACATCACGTTCAGCGTCGTCAGCCCGCCCGCCACCACGCGTCGATAGCCCGAATCAAACGGGTTCAGCGAATCCGCCACCCGCACGCTCGGCTGAATCGTCGCGCTGCCGTCCGCGCCGCCAATCCCACCCACGTGGCTGTGCGTGTCCACCAGCCCCGGGATGATCCACTTCCCCGCGCAGTCAATCACTGTCGCGCCCGCCGGAGCCTCGAGCTTGCCGCTGCCCACTTGCTTGATCTTCCCGTCTTCAACGACGACGAACCCCGTCTCAATCTCCGCGGCCGCCTTCCCGCCGCTCTCGATCGGAACCACCCGGGCATTCACAAACGCCGTCACACCACCCGCCGCCGTCGCCACCCCGGAAAAGGCCGCCGCACACATCACGAGAAGAGTCTTCATCCGCACAGCATAACGAGAGACTGGCGGTTCTGCTTCCCTCGCCGCGGCACACCCGATTCTCACGACGCCCGAAAGAACTCATCCCGATTCGCCATGACGAACGGGAACGCCACCCCGAGCCCCAGCCCCCGATCAGGGAACTCAAGAGCGTAAAACGCGTCGTCCGCTTGGGACCAAACTTCTCGATCCGATTCACCGATCTCGTCCATCGCCGCCAGTCGCCGTCCACGCTCCCGAGGGGGACCAGCAAACCTCGCCGGGAACACCGCGTTGCATCGCTCAACGAGTGCCGCAAGATCGTCCTGCCCCAGCAGCCTCATCGCTTCCGGCGTCCATCGTGCCCCATCACCCGAAGAGTTCAGATAGAACTGATCGAACCCGCCGTTGTTCACCTCTGCTTCCAAGCTCTCCGCGAGAAGCACCGCTCGCCGAGCTGGCGACACCAACTCGAACCAGGCGATACCCGAAGAGTCAAACCCGTACACCTCTTCCCCGACGCTCCAGACCACCTTATTCCAAAGTTGAGAGAACCGATTCCAGTTAAAGCCCGGCTCCTGCCGTCGGGAATACAGCGCGGCGAGCTCTTCGTACACCGACATAGGCAACCGCGCATCCAGACCCACCGGCCGCTCCGGCGGCGGCCCGGCCTCCGCCGTTGCTTCACCGTCTCCGACCTCATCGATGATCTGCTGTCGAATCTCCCCGTATGGCCGCACAACGCCGGTCCTTCTTCCGCCGCGCCGCAAGAACCAGGCCGCGGCGACAGCGACGCCGAGCACAACCACCCCACCGATCATGATCCATGCGCTCATGTATGGGATTCTACAAAGAACCGCGGGCGCCCACGTCCACCACGTCCCGCTCGCCCGCCACGCCGCCTCGCTGCCACCGACACGACACCCGCCCCACCATCCCCCGGCAATCCGGCTAATCTTGCACCTGTCCCCCCTGCCTTCATTTGGCCCTTTGGCCATTTGCTATTTGGAGCTTTGACCATGCCCTCCCCCATCACCATGTCCTCCGGCCGCCTCTCCGTCCCCGCCGACCCCATCATCCCCTTCATCGAAGGCGACGGCACCGGCCCCGACATCTGGCGTGCCTCCGTCCGCGTCATCGACGCCGCCGTCAACAAAGCCTCCGGCGGCAAGTGCAAAATCCACTGGCACGAAGTCCTCGCCGGCGAGAAAGCCTTCAACAAGACCGGCAACTGGCTCCCCGACGCCACCATCGACGACTTCAAGAAGTACCTCGTCGGCATCAAGGGCCCGCTCACCACTCCCGTCGGCGGCGGCATCCGCTCCCTCAACGTCGCCCTCCGCCAGCTCCTCGACCTCTACGTCTGCCTCCGCCCCGTCCGCTGGTTCAAAGGCGTCCCCTCACCCGTCAAGCGCCCCCAAGACTGCGAGATGGTCATCTTCCGCGAGAACACCGAGGACATCTACGCCGGCATCGACTTCGCCGCCGGCAGCCCCGAGGCCAAGACCATCCTCGACGCCCTCGCCAACGCCCTCCCCAAGGAGTTCAAGAAAGTCCGCTTCGGCACCAAGGACGCTGGCGTCACCTGGGGCTCGCAGATCGGCCACGCCAACATGTACGAGCAGGTCGAGGTCGGCGTCGGCATCAAGCCCGTCAGCCGCGCCGGCTCCGAGCGGCTCATCTGGGCCGCCATCGAGTACGCCCTGAAGGAAAAGCGCAAGTCCGTCACGCTCGTCCACAAGGGCAACATCATGAAGTTCACCGAGGGCGCCTTCAAGGACTGGGGCTACGCCCTCGCCAAGTCCTCCTTCCGCGCCCAGTGCGTCACCGAGCGCGAATCCTGGATCCTCGGCAACAAGGACTCCAACCCCTCACTCACCGCCGAAGCCAACGCCAAGATGATCGAGCCCGGCTTCGACATGATGACCCCCGACCAGAAGGCCAAGCTCATCAAGGAAGTCGAGGGCGTCCTCACCTCCATCGGCTCCACCCACGGCGACGGCAAGTGGAAGTCCAAGCTCATGATCAAGGACTCCATCGCCGACATCACCCTCCAGCAAGTCCTCACCCGCCCCAAGGACTTCGACGTCATCGCCACCCTCAACCTCAACGGCGACTACCTCTCCGACGCACTCGCCGCCCAGATCGGCGGCATCGGCATCGCCCCCGGCGCCAACATCAACTACATCAGCGGCCACGCCATCTTCGAAGCCACCCACGGCACCGCCCCCAAGTACGCCAACCTCGACCAGGTCAACCCCGGCTCCGTCATCCTCTCCGGCGAAATGATGCTCCGCTACATGGGCAGCGGCGGCGACAAAGTCTGGGCCGACGCCGCCGACCTCATCATCAAAGGCATGGACGGCGCGATCTCGGCAAAGACCGTCACCTACGACTTCGAACGCCTCATGAAGGCCGAGGGCGACACCAGCGTCAAGAAGGTGAAGTGCTCGGAGTTCGCGGATGCGGTGATCAAGCACATGGGCTGAGTCACGCCACGCGGCACACTGACACGACATCTCACCCCGGCACGTTCTCGCCAAGACGCGGCACGTCTTCGATGCATCGCGTCGAGCCTTAGCTGCGCCAAGACACTTCTTCGCGGGGACGTCGCACGTCTTCACCCCGGAGGGGTGACCGAATGGAGCCGGGGCGGGTGGGGGTGAAGCGAGCCCGCGAGCGCAACCGCCGGTCGGCCGCCCTCCAGCCTCTTCACCCCAAAGGGGTGAGCGAACAAAGCCGGGGGTAAAGCGAGTCCGCGAGCGCAACCTCCGGAAAACGAAAAACACACTCCCTCACCCCGAAGGGGTGAAAGACCTCAGTGGCCAAGCACCGTCGCTCATGACGTCGCCTTGCCCGCCGCTGCACGCCCGGCCCGCGATCACCCGCTCAAAACAGCGGCACGCCCTGGATTGAGCGAGAGGTCGTACTAGCGAGCCGAGATCAACCTTGGAACTGATACCACGGAGCACAGTCTTCGGCCCCGGAGGGGCCACGGGTTGTAGCCACGGGTGAAGCGCAGCCCGGCGACAGCCGGGCGGAGCGCAACCCGTGGACCGCGTGTCCGCCCGTCGGTCCTGCCCCGGAGGGGCAGGGGAGTTTTCGACCTTTCGGCCTGGCACGAACTTGTGGACCTTCTACATTGTTTCTACATTGACAAATTCGATCGCGCCGATATCGTTCAGAAGCCACCTGAAGCGAACACGATCCGCGGGGATCTAACATCCTGCCACATTGGCAGTTTTTCTTTTCGCACTGCCAGTGGCGTCCGCGTGGTTCCCACGCATCACCGCCGGCAACGCTCAATTGCCACATCCTGTGACAGTCGCTGCCCGGCCCCTGCTCTGGGGCCAGTGGCACGCGCGTTGCCTTCTTCCCACGACGCTGCACGGGGTGTGCGGCCTCGTGGAGATATTGATGTCTGAAGCACAAGACAACACGCCGATCACCGAGCAACCTGATTCTTCCGAAGCCGCCCCCCTCATCGACGTCAAGCAGCACGCCGACGCGATCGCGGCAGATCGACAGCATGCCGACTCTCTCGTTTCCGAGATCAAAGGACACAGCGCGACGGCCTCTGCGAAGGTCGAGGAAATCGAGCAATCTCGGGCTGCGGCACAGGTTGCGAGGACTGAGATCGAGGCCCAACTCGCCGCTATGCAGGCGAACATTGCCGCTATGAGCGCCGAGGTCGTGAACGCTCGTGCCGCCTCCGCTGAACTCGCTGCCCTCAACGCCGGAACGCAGGCAGCCAATGCTTCGAGCACAGAGACGGGGCGGCAGGCATCCACCATGTGGTGGAGTCCGCCAAACAGATCGCAAGTACCGCGTCCGAAATCATCGGCCGCATCGAGGCGATTCGGGACGATGCCGTCAAGGCGCAGGCAACAATCGCCGAGCGTAACGCGTGGATCGAGAAGGGCCGTGAACACGTTGCCCAGTTTCTTCAAGATATAGAAGTCAGCGTGGACGGTACAAAGCGGTCGGCGGCTGCGGCAGAGTCAATTTTGCAAGCGACCAAAGCCACGTCGGAGGGCGCGACGGGATTGCATGCGGCGGTGCAAGCAACCAAGGAGCGCGTGGAAAGCGACGCCGGTGCGGCATCGGCTGCTCGTGCCGCGATCGAAGGTCATGCGGCAGTTACCAAGAGAATTTCGCAGATCGCCGCCGACGCCGAGGCGCGTGTGTCGAAGTACGAGGCCGCCTTGAATCATCTACAAGACGTGAACAAGCAACAGGCGGCGAGAATCGACGAGATTCTGGCTGGAGCAACAGATGGCTCGTTGGGCGGTGCCTATCGAAAGCGGGGCGAGAGCTTCAAGTTGCCAGAGAAGCGATGGCAGCAAGTTTTTGTCGCCTCCCTGATCGGGCTGCTGTTGCTGGCGGCGTGGCAAGCTTATTCGCTGGGGAACTTGGCAAAGGCGCCGGAGTGGGACGAGCTGGCTCGCATGATGCTCTTCAAGTTGCCCTTCTTGATTCCACTGGTGTGGTTGGCGATCCACTCCGCGCGTCAAGCATCGTTTGCTAAGCGGATGGAGGAGGAATACGCGTTCAAGGCGACAACTTCGTTCTCCTTCGAGGGCTACCGGCGACAAATGGCCGAGGTTGGGAAGGACCTCGACCCGACTACCCCTCTCGCGCAGTTGTGCAACAACACGCTCCGGACGATCGCCGCACACCCGGGCAAGGTATACGACAAGCAGCGAATGGACCCAACGCCTGGGACGGCTGCTGCGGAAATCGTTGGGCCCGTGGTCGAGGGCGTTTCCAAGACACTCGCCGCAAAGTTGCCGGACCTAAAGGCTTAGTGAATTGACTGCAACGGGGCTGCCATCCGAGGCACGATCGCACGATGCATTGGTCTTGCGTGACCGTCGGCGGGTGGCCAGACGACGCCGTGATGTGCCACGATCATCCGCTGCTTGGCGCGGATGATCGTGCTCGGTTGCGTGTCGCCGTCCAACCCCGTGCACAACTCGGCCATTGCGCGCCGATCCCCGTCGTTGCACCCAGAATTGTCTCGCGTCCCCGTCCCCACCCACTGAATCGCCCGTCGACCCCTGAGAAATTCCCCGCACCGCTCCCTTGCATGTGATTCCAACCTGGCGGCGTTGGAGCCTCGCCATCGAACGTTGCATCACATTCGACATGAAGGACTGGAAGGCCCACGTGCCAGCACTCGGTAGACTACTTGAAGCTCATTGCAGCATCTGGGACACCGTAAGCTTGACTGCTGGGTGTCTCAGCGCGAGAACTGCAAGAAAGAGGTCTCGATCGGGTTCGCGCAACCCCAGAATGATGGCTCGCCACTTGTTCTGATAGGACTTGGCGCGGCTGTCGGACAAGTCCTTTGCAACGGGCTCTGCGACTGCGGCAATCACAACTCCGGCGATTCCAATCAGTGGATGCACGCGCCCTAGAACGCTGGCAAGTGCTGCGAGTGTTCCGCCGACCTCAGCCACAGACTGACCGACCTCGATGGCACGAGCTTCGTTTTTCGCGGAGAAGCAGTCCTTCACCAATTCATCACACCGCAAGCTCATGTACTCGCACAGCTTCTGCGCGGCATCATCCACCTGCTCCTCAGTCGCGCCGGGCCAATGTGCAGCTCGCCACGCCAGCTCCCTGATACCTTCAAGTTGCACTTGAAGCCTCTCCGCTTCCTCGCGTGCCGCGGCTTCATCTCTTGCGCGTTGCTCTTCTCGTTCGCGAACTCGGCGAGCCTCTTCCCGAGCTCGCCGCTCTCGTTCGGCCTCCAGCCTCGACGCCTCAAGCCTTCGCCGTGCATCTTCCTCTTCAAGTCGAGCCTTGACAATCTCATCAATTCGCTTCCGCTCCAGCTCCCGTAGATATGCCTGGGCGTCAAGCCACGCATCGTCGCGCCGCCGTTGCTCACGGATTCGCAAGTCGTCGCGGCATGTCCGACATGCGGGATCCCACACACGCCCGCTGTTGTAGCGATCAAAGTGCTCGCGTGGCCGCGGCCCGCATTTGATACAAATGTGATGGCCAGGAACATCCGACTTCCGTGGCGGCAGTTTCGGCGGAGCGAAAATCTGGCCACAGTCGAAGCAGATCGCCACATCGCCAGCACGCAAAAGCGTGCCTTCGCTACAAGCTGGGCATCGACTCATGGCACCAGTCATTTCCGATTGCGATTTTATCAGATCGCCCCGCGGCGCCGCAACCAACACAACGCCGTCGTTGTGCGCCCAACCCCGTCGTTCCCCCGACACTTTCCGAATCGCCGCACCCACTCCACCAAACTCTCCTCTCCCCAACCCCAGGCCGCACAACCCCTTCCACTCCGTCTCTTCGTCTCTCCGTCTCTTCCCCACTTCCCCTCTTGAATCACCTAGCCGCTTCGTGGGAAACTACCCACCATGTCGGCCCTGCCCTTCACCCCGCTCACCATCACCCCGCGCCCAACGGAATCACTGCGCACACACTCCCCCTCCCAGAGGGAGGGGGCAGGGGGGTGGGTTCCCAGCGGCCCGTTCAACACCGCATCAACCAACGAACCCAACGCGTTCTCCCCTTCCCAAGCCGGAGCGAAGGACGCAACAGACACAACGGCTGATCTCGATTCCTTCCCTGCTCCGCTGCTCCCCTCCTCCCCTGCTCCCCTCTTCGATCCCCCAACCGCCGCCGCCATCCTCGACGACTTCGCCGCCCAGGACGAAACCCTCCGCGGCATCGCCGACAAGTACTCCACCACCCTCGAATCCCTCACCCTCTGGCTCGCCCGCCCCGACATCAAAGAGCGTGTCCACGCCCTCGAATCCGCCTGCGCCACCCGCGCCCGCCTCGTCGTCGCCAACAACCTCGCCGCCATCGCCAACAAACTCCTCCACCTGCTCGACGAATCCAAACTCGACCACGAGTCCATCCACCGCGTCCCCGCCGCCACGCCCCACGCCTTCGCCGCCCGAATGCAAAGCCGCGAAAGCGCCCGCAAAACCGCCAACCTCCTCCTCCGCATCGCCCGATACACCCCGCAAGCCAACCCCGCCCCAGCCCGACCCACGCCGCCAGCTCCCAATAGGAGCCCCACGCGCAAGCGTGGGGTCGCTGACGCACCCTTCGCGCTGCAAGCACCCGACGATCAACGACAGTGCATCGCGCCTCCTCTCCCCGCGCAGCGGGGAGAGGACCGCTTGGCCACCGGCCAAGCAGGTGAGGGGAAAGACGCTCACCTGAGCGCCCACGCGGTCCGATTCACAGCCGCCGCACCCACAACGAACCCCACGCGCCAGCGTGGCACCACCCACGCTCCAACTCCTACGCCACTCCCCGACAACCAACAACTCTCTTCCGCGCCTCTCCCCGCCTTGACGAGCCCCGAGCGTGAGCGAGTGGGTCCGCCCCACCCCACTTCCTTACAACGCGCCCCTCCCCACACCCCCAACTCCAACCTCCGCACCTCCGCATGATCGCCACCCACGCGGGATCCCCACAAATCCCCAAGCGCGATCCCACGCGCCCACCGCATTCGTCATTGTCTTCCACTGCCCCACTCCCCCACTGCCCCACTCCGTCGCTTCGTCGCTTCGTCGCTCCGTCGCTCCTCCCCTCCCCCCTCACCCATTCAACCTCCACAGAGTGAAGTTCAACACCGCCGCAAAGCTCACCCACGCCAAGTACGGCACCAGCAACCACCCCGCCCCGCGGCTCACCCGGAAGAACGCCACCATCGTCGCCGCGATCGCCGCCCACAGCAGCATCATCACCACCAGCGCCAGCCCCATCCGCTGCATCCCGAAAAACACCGGACTCCATGCCGCATTCAGCGCGAGCTGCAGCAAGAACAAACCCATCGCACCCCGCTGACGCGCCAGCCCACCGCGCCGCCACACCAACCACGCCGCCACCGCCATCGCCGCGTACAGCACCGTCCACACCGGCCCGAACACCCAACTCGGCGGATTCCAACTCGGCTTGTTCAGACTCGCGTACCACGCCCCCGGCATGGACAACGACCCCACCGCCGCGGCACCGAAGCAAACCACCAGCCACACGACCAACCCCACCCAACCCCCCACCCAACCCCGCGCCCCACCCCGTGCCCCTCCAACTTGCCCACCAACTTGCCCACCATTTAAATCACCAGTTGGCCCTTCAGTTCGTCGGATGGTTGCTTCATTCATGGAAAGCGAGCATACGAGTGCCGACGCAACAGCTCTCCACGCCACCCGCGCCACCCGCGGCCGCACAGACTCCGTGCCACCAACCTCGGCCTTGCGAGGTTGGTGCCCGGCCTCCGTCGCACGCGGTGCTGTCCATGGGCCGATGCCCGGGTCGTTGCGGCCACAATCGTCTCGCCGCCGCGTTCACGCCGCTCGAACGAGTCCAAGCCGCTCCCACCTCACGGGCACACCAGGTTCTCATACGCCTGGGCAAAGACCACAAAGTCCGCGTCATCCACGTACCCATCTCCGTTCACATCGCTCGGGCAACCCGGCGGCATCATCGGGTCCGCGCAGTCGAAGATGTTGTACGCCGTCGCGAACGCGACGAAGTCCGTGTCGTCCACATACCCGTCGCCGCTCAGGTCGCCCGGGCAAGGCCGCTGATACAGCCGGAACCGAAAGTGCGGCCCGTTCTTGAGCTTGATCTCGTACACCGCCGTCGGGTCATCCTGCCCAGTCATGTTCAGCCGGAAATCCCAGTTCATCACGTACTGCTGACCCTGCACCAGGTTGCCCGTCTGCGTCCCAAGCTGCGGCGTGCTCGGGCTCCACAGCGAAAGCGTGCCCGTGCCCGAGACGTTGTTCGTGTACAAGCTCGGCGGATGCGGATAGTCCGGGTGCAATTCGACCGCGCACGTCGCCGAGGTCGTCGCCACACCGAACTCGGTCGCGATCATGAAGCCCTCGAACGAGTACGAGAGATTCGGCACCGTCGGGGTGAAGATCAGCCGCCCACGGACGAAGGCCTGCGAGCCCGCCCCGGGGACAAACCAGTTCGCCTGAAAGACCCCGACATCGAAACGAACGCCCGTCGCGTTGAACGTGCTCAGCCCGCCGCAGGTCGCCCCGTTCGACCCGCCGCCGATCCCGACGGAGTAGAAGAACGGATAGGTCCCGCCCGACGACCCGCCCCCCGGCCCAAAGCCGCCGGCCCATGCTTCACTGTTGACAGGGTCCCACGTAAACGGCGTCGCCGACGCCGTAGCGCTCATCCCGACAACACCCAACACGCTCGCCGCACGTACCAACGTCATTGCCTGCATGGACTCGCCTTTCGCAGCACTTCCCGCATCGCCAATCGTTTCCGGTCTGAGGATTGATCGATGGAGGGTACCACGATCGTCAACACATGCCGCCAAGCAACGTCGGCAGGTGGCCCGACCGCACTGTGCTCTGCGTGCTCGGTTGCGTGTCCGCGTCCATCTTTGCATCTCGTCCCCACCCCACCCACCCCCATTCGCCATCTCCGCGTTCTACGCTCCCGCCTGCCCCTTTCCTCCATGAGGTCGAATCATGCACGCCGCGGAATCACCGAAGTCCATTCGCGTACGACTCTGGGAAGAGACCCGCCTCATGCTCTGGGTCTTTCTCTACATCTTCCTCTTCCTCGCGGCACTCGCGGCGTATCGCGCCGTGCTTTTGGGTGCAAAGGGCGCGCCCTTGAGCGCCATCGTTCAGTGCTTCATCGAGGCCATGGTCCTTGCCAAGGTCATGGTCATCGGCAACGCGCTCAGGCTCGGCGACCGCCTGCGCCTCCGCCGCCGCGCCGTGCGGGTGGTTCTGCGGGCGGCGACTTTCGCGATCTTCGCCCTGCTCTTTGCCGGAGTGGAAGAACTGGCCAAAGGCCTCTATCACGGCAAGAGCACGAGCGAGATTCTGCAGGAACTCCGCTCGATCGGTCCGGAACTCATCCTGGCCCGTGCGGTCGTGCTGTTCGTCTTCTTCCTGCCGCTGTTCCTGATCTGGGAAGTCTGCCGCGTACTCGGCGAGGCCAAGGCGATCGTGATCTTCTTCTCGCCGAAAGAAGCCTGACTCACCCCGCCGGACAGTCTCCCCACCGCCCGTTCTTTCGACGCCCGCCAGAGGTGCGGTGCATGCGACACCAGCGCACAATCGGCCGCACGCAGACTCGATGGGCGAGAATTCCGCTCTGCCGCGGCCTGCCGGTTGTGATATGCTCGCGGAATGTCGCTCGTCTCCCTGTTCACGCTGCAGGCTCTTGTCGCCGCCGCACCCACTGATGGTCCGCTGCCATCGTCGTGCTGCGCCGCGACCGGGCGCGGCGGCCTGCTCCTCGCCGCGGCCCCCAAGACGCCGTCGCAGCAGCCGACGGACCTGAGCTCGCCTCCCGCTGGAATGGTCTGGATCCCCGGCGGCGAGTTCAAGATGGGCAGCACCGACCCGCTTGCGCGTCCTGATGAATCGCCCGTGCACCGCGTCCGCGTCGACGGCTTCTGGATGGACCAGACAGAGGTCACCAACGAGCAGTTCGCCGCGTTCGTCGCCGCCACGGGATACAAGACCGTCGCCGAGCGCCCTGTTGATTGGGAGGAACTGAAGAAGCAAGCCGCGCCCGGCACCCCCAAGCCCGACGATGCGCTGCTGCAACCCGGCTCACTGGTCTTCACGCCGCCCAACCGTCCCGTCAACACCAACGACGTGAGCGCGTGGTGGTCCTGGACTCTCGGTGCCAATTGGCGCCAACCCTCCGGCCCCGGAAGCAACATCGAAGGCCGCGACAACTACCCAGTCGTCCAAATCGCATACGAGGACGCCGTCGCCTACGCCGCTTGGGCCGGTAAGCGCCTGCCGACCGAGGCAGAGTGGGAGTTCGCCGCCCGCGGCGGACTCGACGGCGCAATGAACGTCTGGGGCAACACCCCCATCGATGCCAAGCACGCCAACACCTGGCAAGGCCACTTCCCGGACACAAACACAGAAGAAGACGGGCACCGCCTCGCCGCCCCGGTGAAGTCGTTCCCGCCGAACGGTTACGACCTCTACGACATGGCGGGCAATGTCTGGGAGTGGTGCTCGGATCTCTATCGCCCCGACGCCTACGCCCGACGCCTCATGGAAGCCGGCGGACCGTCGTCCCTCATCGAGAACCCCAAAGGCCCGACCAGTTCGCTCGATCCACGGAACCCGCATTCACCCGAGAGCCGCGTGCATCGCGGCGGCTCGTTCCTGTGCAACGACAGTTACTGCGCCAGCTACCGCCCCAGCGCCCGCATGGCTGCGCCCCCGGACACGGGGTTGCAGCACCTGGGGTTCCGGTGTGTGCTGTCGACCAACGACAACAAGCGTCCCCCTGTTTCGATTCCCGCTCGCAAGGAGTCCTCGAAGTGATTGGAAGTCGACTGACCGCCTCTGCTTTCGCCGTCTTCTCTGGAAGCCTTGCCTGGGCACAGCCCGCGATCGATCGGACCACGCTGCCAGTGCACGAGCCTGCGGTGACACCAATCACCGAGATGGATGCCCGCAAAGCGAAGGCTCCGCCGCGGTTTGAGGTGAAGGCACCGGCGAACGCGCCGAACGTGGTGATCGTGCTGATCGACGACATCGGCTTCGGCGCCAGCAGCGCGTTCGGCGGCCCGATCCGCATGCCGACGCTGGAGCGTCTCGCCGGGAGCGGTCTCAAGTACAACCGGTTCCACACGACGGCATTGTGCAGCCCGACGCGGGTGGCGCTCCTGACCGGTCACAACCATCACGCGAACAACGCGGGCGCCATCATGGAACTGGCGACGGCGTTCCCCGGCAATACCGGTATTCGCCCGTTGAACATCACGCCGCTGGCGAACATACTGCGGATGAACGGCTACAGCACGGCGGCGTTTGGAAAGTACCACGAGACGCCGCCCTGGGAAGTCTCGACGTCCGGTCCGTACGACCGCTGGCCGACGGGCTCGGGCTTCGACAAGTTCTACGGCTTCATCGGCGGCGAGACGAACCAGTGGTCGCCGGCGATTTATGACGGTGTCACGCGCGTGGAGCAGCCGAACACGCCGAACTACCACTTCACGACGGACATGACGACGCAGGCGATCAACTGGGTCAGCGCCCAGCAGTCGCTGACGCCCGACAAGCCGTTCTATGTGTACTTCGCACCGGGGGCGACGCACGCTCCGCACCATGTGCCTAAGGAGTGGATCGCCAAGTACAAGGGCGAGTTCGCGGGCGGATGGGACCAGCTCCGTCAGGAGACGTTTGATCGCCAGAAGAAGATGGGCATCATCCCGGCCAATACGCAGCTGACGCCGAGGCCGAGTGAGATTCCCGCCTGGGCCGACACGACCGCCGATCAGCGGCGGCTGTTCGAGCGGCAGATGGAGACGTTCGCCGGCTTCGCCGAGCACACCGACGCCGAGGTCGGGCGGCTGGTCCGGCAGCTCGAGGAGATCGGCGAGCTCGACAACACGCTCTTCTTCTACATCGTTGGCGACAACGGCGCGAGCGCGGAGGGTGGTCCGGAGGGCTCGTACAACGAGATGATGGCGCTCAACGCGATCATCGGCAAGGCCGAGCAGATGATGCCGCACATCGACGACTGGGGTGGCCCGACGACGTTCCCGCACTTTGCGATCGGCTGGGCGTGGGCGTGCAACACGCCGTTCCAGTGGACCAAGCAAGTCGCGAGCCACTTCGGCGGCACGCGCAACGGCATGGTGATGCACTGGCCCAAGGGCGTCAAGGGCAATGGGTCGGTGCGGGCCCAGTTCCATCACGTGGTCGACGTGGCTCCCACCGTGCTCGAGGCGGCGGGTATTCCGCATCCCAAGTTGGTGAACGGCGTGGAGCAGCGGCCGATGGACGGCGTGTCGATGCTCTACTCGACGTCCGACCCGAAGGCATCGGATCGGCGCACGACGCAGTATTTCGAGATGTTCGGCAACCGCGGGATTTATCACGAGGGCTGGGTGGCGTGCACGCGGCACTCCATCCCTTGGCTGATGGCACCGACGCTCCCTCAGCTCAGCGAAGACGTCTGGGAGCTCTATCACGTCGAAGAGGACTTCAGCCAGGCGAAGAACCTCGCCTCCGAGAACCCCGCCAAGTTGAAGGAACTCCAGGAGATCTTCAATCGCGAGGCCATCCGCAACCACGTCTTCCCGATCGATGACCGCCGGTCCGAGCGATTCATGGCGTCCATCGCCGGACGCCCCGACCTGCTGGCGGGCCGCAAGTCGATGACGGTGTATCCCGGCATGACCGGACTGCTGGAGAACGCCTTTATCAATACCAAGGGCGTTCACTACACCGTGACCGCGGAGGTCGAACTGAGCGACGACAAGACCAACGGTGTGATCATCGCTCAGGCCGGCTATTTCGGCGGCTGGACGTTGTACATGAAGAACGGAATCGCGCGGCACGAGTACAACTTCTTCGCGCTTGAACGGACCAATATCGGCGGCAGCACCGCGCTGCCGCCCGGCAAGCACACGATTCAGTACGAGTTCATTCCGGATTCCAAGAAGCCCGGCGCGGGCGGCAAGGCGATCCTGCGGGTCAACGGAACCGTCGTCGCTGAGGCGCAGGTGCCGAAGACCCAGCCGTTCGCGTTTTCGGCGGATGAGGGTGTGGATGTCGGTCTCGACGCCGAGACGAACGTCTCGCCCGACTACCCGCAGCGCAACAACGCGTTCACCGGCCGCATCGTCCGGGTGACGGTTGAACAGAAGTAGATCAAGCGGAGGACCAACGCCCATGCTTGCCAATCGACGGCGTTTCTGCGACCGGGTAGCCTGCTTTGAGCTCCTTGGAGTCATGGCGATCTGCTCGACGGCGGCGGCTCAAGTCCCCTCCTCGCTGCACAGCCAGTTCGAACCGTTCCGGCTGGTCGCGGCGTTGGAGGATCCGGCGGGAGCGGCTCCAGCGGCAGGCCGCGATTCCAGCGAGCTTGCCAAGAAGCTGTCAAACCCGGTCGCTGACTTGATCAGCGTGCCGTTCCAGCTCAACTACGACGAGGGCTTTGGACCCAAGGACGGCGGTCGCTTCACGCTGAACGTGCAGCCGGTGGTGCCGATCACGCTCACCGAGAATTGGAACCTGATCGTCCGGACCATCGTGCCGATCATCTATCAGGAGTCGATCGCCGACGGCGTGGACAGCGATTTCGGGCTGGGCGACACGGTGCAGTCGTTCTTCTTCTCGCCCAAAGAGCCGGTCGGCGGCTGGATCCTGGGCGCCGGGCCGGTCGCGCTCTGGCCAACCGGCACCGAGCCTCGGCTGCGAAGCGAGAGCCTCGGCTTTGGCCCCACCGCTGTCGCCCTGCGCCAGGCGAAGGGATGGACGTATGGCGCCCTGGCCAACCATCTCTGGTCCGTCACGAACAGCTCGGATCACGAACAGGTCAACGCGACCTTCATCCAGCCGTTCGTGTCCTACACATGGCCAACCGCCACCACGCTTGGCCTCAACACCGAGTCGAGTTATGACTGGGCGGCCCATCGCTGGACCGTTCCGATCAACCTCACGCTGGCGCAGCTCGTTTTGTTCGGAAGCCAACCGGTCCAGTTCACGGTGGGCGTCCGCTACTACGCCGAGTCGCCCACCGCGGGCCCGGAGTGGGGTCTGCGCTTTGCGGTCACATTCCTTTTCCCGAAGTGACGCCGGTTAAATTTCTAGCATCTTCACGCTCAACGCCCACCCGGGTCGTGCCAATTCGGTATTCTCACCGGCCATTGCGCGGGATCCCGCTCCTCGCGCACACAAGGAGCAGTCGATGAAGTCATATTTCGCGGTATTGGTATGTCTGATTGCCGTATGCGTTTCTCACAACGCTGCGGCACAGACCAAGCAGCCCAACATCCTCGTCATCTGGGGCGATGACATCGGGCAGTTCAACATCAGCGCGTACAACATGGGGATGATGGGCTACAAGACGCCCAACATCGATCGCATCGCCAAGGACGGTGCGATCTTCACCGACTGGTACGGCCAGCAGTCCTGCACCGCGGGGCGTGCGGCGTTCATCACCGGGCAGTCGCCGATCCGCACCGGGCTCACCAAGGTCGGCCTGCCTGGCGCGCCCGAGGGGATGAAGAAGGAAGACCCGACGATCGCGACGGTCCTTCGCGCCAAGGGCTACATGACCGGGCAGTTCGGCAAGAACCACCTGGGCGATCGCGATGACATGCTGCCGACGGCCCACGGGTTCGACGAGTTTTTCGGGAACCTGTACCACCTCAATGCCGAGGAGGAGCCGGAGAATCCGGATTATCCCAAGGACGCGGAGTTCAAGAAGCGCTTCGGGCCTCGCGGCGTGATTCACTCGTTCGCCGGCGGCACGATCACCGACACGGGCCCGCTGACCCGCAAGCGGATGGAGACGATCGACGAGGAAGTGACCACCAAGGCGCTCGACTTCATGGAGCGGGCGGCGAAGGCCAAGAAGCCTTTCTTCCTGTGGTGGAACTCCACCCGGATGCACGTCTTCACCCACCTCAAGGCCGAGTCGGACGGCAAGACGGGTCTGGGCATCTACGCCGACGGCATGGTGGAGCACGACGGGCACGTCGGCCAGGTGCTCGACAAGCTGAAGTCGCTCGGCCTCGACGACAACACCATCGTGATGTACTCGACCGACAACGGCGCCGAAACGTTCACGTGGCCCGACGGCGGCACGACGATGTTCCGCGGCGAGAAGAACACGAACTGGGAGGGTGGCTATCGCGTGCCGTGCGTGATCCGCTGGCCGGGGACGATCAAGCCCGGCACGGTGGTGAACGACATCGCGGCGCACGAGGACATGCTGATGACGTTCGCGGCGGCGGCGGGCGACGCGACCGTGAAGGAGGATCTGCTCAAGGGCCGCACCATGGGCGATCGGTCGTACAAGGTGCACCTGGACGGCTATGACCTTGGCCCGGCGCTCCGCGGCGAATCGGCCTGGCCCCGGAAGGAATTCATCTACTGGACCGACGACGGCAGCGTCGCGGCGCTTCGCTACGGCCCGTGGAAGATCACCTTCCTGATGCAGGAGGCAGATGGGCTCCGGGTTTGGCAGCATCCGTTCGTGGAGCTGCGGGCACCGCTGATCACCAATCTTCGCATGGATCCGTTCGAGCGTGCCGAGCACGAGAACGCGATGGGCTATCAGCGTTGGTACATGGATCGGATGTTCCTGATCGCGCCCGCTGGTGCGTACGTGGCCCAGTGGCTGCAGAGCTTCCGCGAGTTCCCGCCGCGGCAGAAGCCGGGTTCGTTCAACCTTGAACGCGTCATGGAGGCGGTGTCGAAGCCGCAGGGTCAGTAACCGATCTCTCCCGGATGCAAATTTCGTCTCTGTTCCCGCGAGGCCGACACAAGTCGGCCTCGCGGCTTTTTGTCGCTGGGCCGCTCGCCGCAACTTCCGAGAGGGCGTCCGGAACACTTTCTGTGTCATACGCTGTCGATACCAAGGAGCATGCTCATGAACGACTCTTCCCGGTCGGTTGATCGCCGCGAAGCACTGGCAGCCATCGGCCTGGCCGCCGCATCGCTTCCGTCCCTCGCGATGGCGCAGCCGCCGTCGATCACGTCCCCCAATTCGCCGCCGCCGAGAGACAGTGGCAAGCCGCCGATCGCGGTGATCCCGAGCAACGCGGTACCTTCGGAACTGAAGATCTTCGACGAAGCGTCGGGGCAGTTCGTTTTGCCCGCGTTGCCGTACGCGAAGGACGCGCTCGAGCCGCACATCGATGCACAGACGATGGAGATCCACCACGGCAAGCATCACGCGGCGTACGTCTCCGGCGCGAACAAGGCGCTCGCGGAACTCGCTCGCATCCGCACGGCGGCGGGCGATTCGGCGCTCATCAAGCACTGGGCCAATCAGGTCTCGTTCCACCTCAGCGGCCATGTGAACCATGCGCTCTTCTGGAACATGCTCGCGCCGGCCGGCAAGGGCGGCGGCGGGGCACCCAGTGGCGACCTCGCCAAAGCCATCGCCACGTCGTTCGGCTCGTTTGAGCAGTTTGTCGCCCAGTTCAAGGCGACGGCGACAGCGGTCGAGGGCGGCGGTTGGGCCTGGCTGGCGGTGGAGCCGTGGTCAAAGCAGCTCGTGCTGATCCAGCAAGAAAAGCAGCAGGACATGTGGGTGACGGGTGCCCAGCCGGTTCTGGGGCTCGATGTGTGGGAGCACGCGTACTACCTGAAGTATCAGAACAAGCGGGCGGACTACGTGGCGGCGTTCTGGAATGTGGTGAATTGGCGGTTCTGCGAGAGCCTTTTCGCACGCGCCGTCCGATAACCGTCTTCCTCCAATTCAGCCTGCACGAAAGCCGAGGGCAACCCCTCGGCTTCGTTTTTTCCCGGACGTGGCATACCTTGCAAGTGCATGCCCTACAGGCACTTCCGACGTTTCAACCGACTCACACAAAATAAACCTCCCAAACGGTTGGCACTTTTCAGAACGTGTGGCATGTTTGAACTGTCTTGTCTCTCTCCTCCTATGACTCGGCTGCGGGCGGAAACACGTAGCCGGGTTTACTGAGTGCGGGTTGGAAACGGCCCAAACTCGACAAGTTCTTGTCTCTCTCCTCCTATGACTCGCCCGTGGCGGAAAACGCGTGCGAGTTTTTTCTTTTTTGGTCCGGAGGGCGTTGCTCCGCACTCTTCCCGACGCATCGGCTATCCTCGGCCCCGCGGCGTGATGGGATTGCCGCGTTGGGAGCCTCGCACGGATGCTGACGCTGGCGGCCAGGACGTTTTCCACGCTCGACTGGATCGTGCTGCTCAGTTACTTCGCGCTGGTCGCGGTGACGGGGTGGTGGTTCAGCCGCAAGGAGCTGGCGGGGGCGAAGGAGTACTTCCTGGCCAACCGGCAGATGCCGATGTGGGCGGTGGCGATCAGCGTCCTGGCGACATCCACCTCGGCCGCGACGTTCATCGGGAGCCCGGAAGAGGGTTACGCGCGGAATCTGACGTACCTGTCGACCAACATCGGCGGCGTGATCGCGGTGCTGATCGTGGCGGCGTTCTTCATCCCGGCGTTTTACCGGCACAACGTGACCACGGTGTATGACCTGCTCGAGATCCGATTCGGTCACGAGGCCAAGCAGGCGAGCAGCTGGATGTTCATGATCGGGCGGGTGCTCGCGAGCGGGTCGCGGCTGTTCATGGCGGCGATCCCGCTCTCGCTGATCCTGTTCCAGGAGACGCGGGACTGGCAGCTCATTGGAGCGATCGTGGCGCTCACGGTGGTGGGTGTGCTGTACACGCTGGTGGGCGGCATCCGGAGCATCATCTACACGGACGTGATCCAGGCGGCGATCTTCGTGGGCGCGGCGGCGGCGGCGGTGATCGTGCTGTTGACGAAGATCCCGGCGCCGATCGGCGAGGTGTGGAACGCGGTCGCGGGTGCCACGGCGCCCGACGGCAGCTCGAAGATGACGGTGCTGCGGCTCGACGGCGATCCGCACGTCGTCTACACGCTCCTGACGGCGATCACCGGGTTTGTGCTGCTCGGAATCGCCTCGTACGGCACGGATCACGACCTCGCCCAGCGAATGCTGACGTGCAAGTCGGCGGTAAAGGGCAGCCAGTCGGTCATCGTGGCGATTCTGCTCAACCTGCCGATGCAGCTCCTGTTCCTGTGCATCGGGCTCTTGCTCTGGGTGTTCTACACGCGGCCGGACCTGATGGGAGCGAACGCGGCGACGCCGCCGGAGAAGTCGAGCGAAGTGTTCGTGCGGTTCATTCTGGATCACATGCCCAGCGGGATGGCGGGTGTGATGATGGCGGGGTTGTTCGCCGCGGGCCTGGGCTCGTTCAACTCCGCGCTCAACGCGATGGGCGCGACGTTTGTGAACGATGTGTACCAGCGGTATGTGAAGGATCGGGATGAGAAGCATTACCTGAAGGTCGGACGCCTCGCGGTGTGCGCGTGGGGTGTGATCCTCGGGGCGTTTGCGTGCCTGTGCGTGTTCTGGCAGAAGGGCAGCGGCGAGACGCTGATCTCGTTTGCATTGGGCGTGATGACATTCGCGTACGCGGGGCTCTTGGCGGTGTTCCTGTGCGCGATCTTCACCAAGCGGGGGAACAAGGTGAGCGTGCTGAGCGCCCTGATCGTCGGGTTCGGCGTGGTGCTGGCGCTGCAGCCGTGGGCGCGGAGTCGATGGGCGTCGGCGGTGGGATGGGAGTCGCTGGCGGTCGCGTCGATCGCCTGGCCGTGGTATTTCGTGCTGGCGACGACGCTGGCCTTTATCGTGTGCATCTCGGGATCAGCGAAGCGCGGGGTGGTGAGCGGTGGCGTGACCTCCAACGATGCGCGTCATGCCTGACCCTGCGATGTTGCCACCTCTGATCGTGCCCAAGCCGCTGGATGTCGTGCGGAGCGGCGGCGTCGCGCGGCTGCCGCTGCCGCTGACGATCGATGCGGGGCCGCACCGAGTTCATGTGGAGCCGCTGCTCGCCGCGGCGGGGTTTGGTGAGGGCAAGGTGGCGTGGACCGGCGGCGGCGCGGTGCGGGTGTCGATGGATCGCGGAATGGCGGGCGATGGGCGGAGCGATCAGGGGTATCACATCGATGTCATCGCCGATGCTCCCAAGCAGGAGAAGCGGCCGAGCATCGTGCTGCGGGCGGCGTCGGCGGCAGGGCTGCGGCATGGTGCGGCGACGCTGGGGCAGCTCTTGCGGCAGTACGGCGGGACGATGCCGGCGATGCAGGTCGGGGATGAGCCGGTATTGTCGCATCGCGGCGTGATGCTGGACATCTCGCGAGACCGGGTGCCCACGATGGAGCACCTGCGGGAGATCGTGAACACGCTGGCGCTCCTCAAGTGCAATCACCTGCAGCTGTACACGGAGCACACGTTCGCGTATGCGGGGCACGAGGAGGTGTGGCGGGACGCGTCGCCGATGACGGGCGCGGAGTATGAAACGCTGGATGGGTGGTGCCGCGAGGTGGGGATCACGCTGGTGGCGAACCAGAATTGCTTCGGGCATCTGGCGGCGTGGCTGAAGAAGCCGCGGTACATGCCGATGGCGGAGATTGACTCGCTGGAGAAGGTGTGGAAGTTCATGGAGTGGCCGCGGCCGGGGCCGTTTAGCCTGTGTCCGACGGATCCGCGGAGCATCGAGCTGGTGCGGGACATGCTCTCGCAACTGCTCCCCCACTTCTCGAGCAAGCAGGTGAACATCAACTGCGACGAGACGTTTGACGTGGGGCAGGGGCGGAGCGAGCAGGCCGTGCGGGAGCGTGGCGGGGCGCCGGTGTACTTTGACTTTGTCGATCAGGTGCTTGCGATCGTCAAGCATCATGGCTTCAAGCCGATGTTCTGGGCGGACATCGCGCTGTCGCATCCGGAGCAGATCGGGCGGATCGCGCCAGAATTGCTGTCGCTGGCGTGGGGGTACGAGCCGGACTCGGACTTCGATCAGTGGGGCCGCGTGCTGCACGGGGCGGGGCGCGAGTTCTGGGTGTGTCCGGGAACGAGCGCGTGGCGGAGCATCATCGGACGCACGGGCGAGCGGCGCGGCAACATCGACACGGCGATCCGGGCAGCGACCGATCACGAATCGACGGGCCTCTTGATGTGCGACTGGGGCGATCTGGGGCATCGGCAGCAGTGGCCGGTGTCGCTGCACGGGCTGGTCGATGGGCTGAACGCGGCGTGGACGGGGCAGCCGGGGGGAGTCGATCTGAAGGCGGAGTCGCTGCAGGTCTTCGGCGATGCGTCGCTTCTGGTCGCGGCGTGGCTGGAGGATGTGGGCGACATCGATCGCGAGGCGCGGCGGTCGTATCACGGCGTGGACGCATCGGGGAAGCCCAAGCGGATCAAGAACGCGTCGGCGCTCTTGCAGGATTCGACGATCGCGTGGGGCGAGCCGCACCAGCCGTCCGGGATGGAGGATTGGACGCGGGCAAAGGACGCAGCGAAGTGGCTGAGTGAACGCGTGCCCGCGGGGGTTTCACAGTTGTTGCGGGAGGAGTGTGCGCAGACGACTCGGGCGGCGCGGGCTCTGATCTGGCGGGCGATGGCGCGGCGGGGTGCTGCGGAGGTCGCGGGGCTGCGGTCGGAGATGAGCGAAATGATCGCCGAGCATCGGCGGCTGTGGACGCTGCGCTCGCGGCCGGGTGGGCTTTCGAGCAGCGTGGCGCATTACGAGAAGGCGCTCGAGGACGTGCCGGCATGAGCGGCGCGGAGGCGAGCACGGAGCGGGTCCGCCGCGTGGTCGGGTGCATGACCGGCACGAGCGTGGATGGGCTGGATGTGGCGCTGGTCGAGGTACGGGGAACGGGATTGGAGATGGATTGCCACGTAGTGCGGCTGGGGACGAGCGAGCTTGGAGCGCTGCAGAAGCCACTGCGGGCGCTGGCGGATGGCGCGGCGATGACGGCGGGCGTGATCGCGACGCTGGCGCACGACTTTGGCTTGCTGCATGCCGAGGCGATTTCGGAGGTGCTGGCGGGGGAACGGGCGGATTTGGTGTGCGTGCACGGGCAGACGGTGTTTCACACGCCGCCGGTGAGTTGGCAGCTCTTAAACCCGTGGCCGATCGTGCGGCGGATCGGCACGCGGGTGGTGTACGACCTGCGGGGAGCGGATCTCGCGGCGGGCGGGCAGGGGGCGCCGATCACGCCGCTCGCGGATGCGGTGCTGCTGGGATCGCGGGCGGAGCTTGCGAATGGCTTCGCGGTGGTCAATCTTGGTGGCTTTGCGAACTACACGGCGGTGCCGGTGGCGGACGGCACAAGACTGGCGGAGCGGCTGGGCCTGATCCGCGGCGGCGACGTGTGCGTGTGCAATCAGTTGCTGGATCGGATCGCGCGGGAGCGGCTCGGGGTCGCGTTCGATGGGGATGGCGCGCGGGCGGCGGCGGGGCGTGTGGATGCGGCGGCGTGCGAGCGGCTCGTGGCGATGATCCGGCCGCGGGAGAAGGGGCGGAGTCTGGGGACGGGTGATGAGTCGTTCGCGTGGGTGGAAGAGACGCGATCGCTTTCGGGCGACGACGCGGCGGCGACGGCGTGCGAGGCGATCGGGCGGGTGATCGGGGAATCGCTCCGAGGATTTGCGACGGTGCTGCTGGCCGGGGGCGGAGCGAGGAATAGGGCGCTCGTCGCGGCGATCGGAAGGCACGCGGGCCGGGTGCGGCTCATCGACGAGTTTGGGATCGCGGCGACGCACCGGGAGGCGATCGAGTTCGCGGTGCTTGGGGCGCTGTGCGAGGATCGGGTGGCGATCACGCTGCCCGCGGTGACGGGTGTACCAGAACCTGCGCCCATCAGCGGAGCGTGGGCGGGGTGAATCGATGTCGGATTTCTTGGGGTATTGGACGCTGGTGCCACTGCATGGGTGCTTTGAGCCGAGCGGCGCTGTTGCAGCGATGATGTGAACGTTCGCACTGCCTGCCGCCGAGCCGGCAGGCAGTGGCACCCGGAGGATGCGCGGGGCCTGGAAGGCCCCGCCCCCGCCGTGTGGCGTGCTTGGCTCTAGAAAGAAAAACGGCCCCGCGTGTGCGGGGCCGTGATCGAGACGGGTTGAGCGTCGGACTTACTTCTTGGCCGCCTTGCCGCCGCGTTCGGCTTCGAGGACCTGCTCCTGGAGGCTGCGGGGCATGGGGCGGTACTCGAGGAACTCCATCGTGGCGCTCGCACGACCCTGCGACATACCACGCAGCGAAGTCGTGTAGCCGAAGAGCTGATCGAGCGGGATTTCGGCGGAGACCAGCTTGACGACGCCGCGGTCATCGGTGTCGATGATCATGCCGCGACGCGACGAGATGTCGCCGGTGACGTTGCCGAGGTAGTCGTTGGGGACGGTGACGACGACCTTCATGATCGGCTCGAGGAGGACCGGACCGGCCTTCTCGGTGGCTTCCATGACGGCGAGGCGACCGGCCTGCTCGAAGGCGACCTGCGACGAGTCGACGGCGTGGCTCGAACCATCGACGATCGTCGCCTTGACGTTGATCATCGGGTAGCCGAACTTGACGCCGGTCTTGCAGGTCTGGCGGATGCCGTACTCGACGGAGGGGATGTACTCCTTCGGGATCGAGCCGCCGACGACCTTGTTCTCGACGGCGATGTTGTCCGTAAAGTCGAGTTCGTCCGCCGCCGCCTGCTCGGCGGTGTAGGGCTCGAGGTTGATGGTGCAGTCACCGAACTGACCGCGACCACCGGTCTGCTTGACGAACTTGCCGCGGACCCACTCGGCCTTCTTGGTGATGGCCTCGCGGTAGGACACCTTCGGCTTGCCGACGGCGACGTTGATCTTCATGTCGCGGGTGAGCTTGTTCTTGATGATCTCAAGGTGCAGCTCGCCCATGCCGGCGATGATGGTCTCGCCGGTCTCTTCGTCGTAGTTGGAGCGGAAGGACGGGTCCTCGCGGCGGATGACACCCAGGGCCTCGGAGAGCTTGCGCTTGTCCTCGGTGGTCTTGGGCTCGATCGACATGGCGATGACGGGCTCGGGGAAGAACATGCGCTCGAGCATGATCGGGTCGTCGGCGTCGCACAGGGTGTCACCGGTGTACGACTCCTTGATGCCGACGACGGCGACGATGTTGCCCGCGGTCACCTCTTCGAGGGGGATGCGGTTCTGGGCGTGCATCTCGAAGATGCGGCTGGCGTTTTCCTTCTTGCCGTTGCCGGGGTTGAGGAGACGCGTGCCCTTGGTGAGGGTGCCGGAGTAGACGCGGATGTAGGTGAGATCGCCGTGCATGTCGCTAACGACCTTGAAGACCAGGGCGCTGAAGGGGGCCTTGGGATCGTGCGGACGCGACATCTTGATGTTCTTGTCGCGCGGGTCGGTGCCTTCGACGTCGGGCTTCTCGGTGGGCGAGGGGAGGAAGTCCACGACCGCGTCCAGCAGGAGCTGGATGCCGATGTTGCGGAGCGCGGCGCCGCAGAGCACGGGGTAGACCGAGCGGGCGACGACGCCCTTACGCACGGCCTTGCGGATCTCGGCCTGGGTGATCTCCTGGCCTTCGAGGAACTTGCCCATGAGATCGTCGTCAAGCTCGGCGGCCTTCTCGATGAGCTCGTGGCGCCACTTGGAGACGTATTCCTGGAGGTCTTCGGGGATGTCCTTCTCGGTGACCTTGTCGCCCTTGTCGCCCTCGAAGTAGTACGCCCGCATGTCGATGAGATCGACGATGCCCTGGAACTCGTTGCCGGTTCCGATCGGGCACTGGAGGGGCAGCGCGTTGGCGCCGAGGCGGGTCTTGATGGTCTCGTAGGAGAAGTCGAACGACGCGCCGAGCTTGTCCATCTTGTTGATGAAGCAAAGACGCGGCACCTTGTAGCGGTCGGCCTGACGCCAGACGGTCTCGGACTGAGCCTCAACGCCTTCCTTGCCGTCGAAGACGGCGACGGCGCCGTCGAGGACGCGGAGCGAGCGCTCGACTTCGATGGTGAAGTCGACGTGGCCGGGGGTGTCGATGAGGTTCAGCTTGTACTCTTTGCCGCTGCGGGTCCAGGGGCAGGTGGTGGCGGCGGACTGGATGGTGATGCCGCGTTCCTGCTCTTCCTGGAGGAAGTCCATCGTGGCGGTGCCTTCGTGCACTTCGCCCATCTTGTAGTTCTTGCCGGTGTAGAACAGGATGCGCTCGGAGACGGTCGTTTTACCGGCGTCGATGTGGGCGCAGATACCGAA
>JBILLU010000157.1:0-8033 GCA_044375915.1 Phycisphaerales bacterium | reverse complement strand
GCGTCGGTCGGGGGTGTGCCGCTCGCTCACATCCACGGCGGCGACCGCGCCGAGGGTGTCGCCGACGAAGCGATGCGCCACGCGATCACCAAACTCGCCCACATCCACTTCCCCGCCACCCGCGCCAGCGCCGACCGCATCGCCCGATTGGGCGAGACTGAGTCCTCCATCCACGTCGTCGGATCTCCCGCGATCGACGGCCTGAGCAGCATCGGTGACAACGCGACCGAGGGGGGCAATCCCGAAGTCGTGATCCTGCACCACCCGTGCGGCTTGTCCGAAGCCGACGAGCGTGCCCACGCCGCGGCCATCGTCGGTGCCTGCAAGGGCCGCGTGCTGGTGCTCGCCCCGAATCACGACCCGGGGCGGCTGGCGGTGATGGAGACTCTCCGCTCCGCCGCGGAGCGAAACAACTGGCTCTTCGTCGATCATCTTCCGCGGGAGCGATTCGTCGCGGTGCTCAAGCACCTTGCCAAGACCAACGGCGTGCTGATCGGCAACTCCTCCGCGGGCCTCATCGAGGCCGCGGCCATCGGCTGCAAGGTCGTCAACGTCGGCCCGAGACAGGCCGGCCGCGAGAGCGCGGCGAACGCGATCCACGTTCCAAACCCGTCCGTCGAATCGATCGCGCAGGCCATTGCCAACCATCGCTCCAGCGGTCCGTGCGGCACCGTCCACCCCTACGGCGACGGTCAAGCCGGTCCGAGAATCGCGGGCATCCTTGCCCAGATTAACCTTGACGATCCAGCGCTTCTTCGCAAGCGTTGCACGCATTAATCGCGCAGAAGAGCCTGTTTTGTAGCGAATGCGACGGCTGAAACCATCCTCACTCGATGCCCGGATGCCTCGTTGCCTCGATGCCTTCCCCTCTCTCGACACTCCGCCGCAAGTGACCTGCGAATCGCGTCGATATCCGACGCTGTGCAGAGAGTGCGCCCGCCGGAAGGATCCGGCGCGTGAAGGAGTGTGTGCATGTCGTCGCCCGCCGCTAACTCGTCCACCCCCGCCGCCGCTACCTCAGCTCAGCCGGCTCAGCCCAGTCCGCGCGAGCAGGTCGTGACCGCGGCGATCCGCGAGATCAGCCACATCGCTACGCTCCCCGAGGTCACGCTCAAGATCGTCGAGCTCGTCGAGAGCCCCAAGAGCACGGCCCAGGACCTCAACAAGATCATCAGCACCGACCCGGCGCTCTCCTCGCGCATCCTCAAGGTCGTCAACTCGTCCTTCTACGGCCTGCCGGGCCAGATCGCGTCGATCAACCGCGCGATCGTCATGCTCGGCCTCAACGCCGTCAAGAACATCGCCATCGCCGCCAGCCTCGCCAAGCTCTTCCGCGGCGGCGAACTGACCGCCAACTTCAGCGCCAAGCACCTCTGGACGCACTGCAACGCCACCGCCGTCGCCAGCAAGATGATCGCCGACTCGCTCAAGATCGGCCTTGCCGATGAGGCGTTCCTCGCCGGCCTCATGCACGACATCGGCATCATGGTCGAGATGCAGTTCGACCGCTCCAAGTTGATCGACGTCTTCCACAAGGCGGGCGTTGATGGCAAGGGTGTGCCTGTGAATGACTGGCTCAAGGCCGAGGAAGAGGCCTTCGGTGCCAACCACCAGGACTTCGGCGTCGCTCTCTGCGAGAAGTGGCGCTTCCCCAAGACCTTCACCTACGTCACCGGCTTCCACCACCGCCCGCTGGAGCTCCCGGCCGAGGCCCGCACGCTCGCGTCGATCGTCTACATCGCCGATCGCCTCGCCTCGGAACTCGAGGGCGGCTTCCGCGCCGACCTGCTCACCACCGACATCGCTCCCGAGGTCTTGGCGTTCCTCAAGCTCGATCAGGCCAAGGTGGACGCGATCCGCAAGGTCCTGCCCGAGGAAGTCAAGAACGCCTCGGCCGTGCTCTCGTCGTAACCGCGTCACTCACGGCGATCGAGCCCCGGCGCACAACCGGACTCGACGCCGATACGAACTCTCTCTTTCTCCCTCCGGGCGGTCGTGCGGAAACGCAGGACCGCCGTTGTTTTTGGGAGTGGGGCAGTGGAGAAGTGAGACAGTGGGGCAGGGCGGCGGCCCCGGGCCGTCTGTGGCGGGGGCGGGGCCTTCCAAGCCCCGGTGTTCGCTGTTCTTCCGCCTTCCTCGTCTACGGGCACAGCAACGCGTCATACGCCGCCGCGAAGAGCACAAAGTCCAGATCATCGACAAACCCATCGCTGTTCAGATCCGCCCGACAGCCGATCGGCATCGACGCCTCCGAGCACAGCAGCACGTTGTAACTGAATGCGAACATCACAAAGTCCGCGTCGTCCACATTGGCGTCGAGATTGAAATCGCCGGCGCACGACGCCGCACACCCGTCGGGGCGCCCGTCGAGGTCAACATCGGCCGAGAACCCGCTGGCGATATCGGCCGAGTCCGGCACGCCGTTGTGGTTGCAATCGGGGTCAAAGCCGTTGGCGATGTCGATCGAATCCGGCCGCCCGTTGCGGTTGTTGTCCTCTTCGCCGATGCGGATGTAGTACACGTCCTGCCCGCCGGTAAAGGTCGCCGACACGATCACGCTCGCGCCCACGTCGTCGCTCTCGATGTCGTGGTAGTCCCCGATCTTGTTTTGCTGCGGAAAGCCCGCGTTGCTGTTGAACGTACCGGTGAGCTGCAGCGGCGTCGACCACGTTGTGCCGCCGTCTTCAGAGGAGATGTACATGATCTTGGAGACCGCAAGATTGCCGGTCCCGTCGGTGCTGTTGTAGACGACGTCCAAGCGTCCGCTGGGCGAGATCCCCATCGTCCCGAACCATTGCCAGGAATTCGCCGACACCGGTTCGGGGTTGATCCGCTGGGGCGGCTCGAAGCTCGCGCCGCCGTCGGTCGAGCGGGCAAAGTGGATGTCGCCGTTGTCAACGGTGGGGGGGTTGATGGTGGCGAGCACATACACCCATCCGCGGCGCGGGCCGTTGGAGCAATCAACCACCACCTGCGGCTGTCCGATCAGCCCGCCCGGGTTGGGCGTGCCGCCGATCTGGAACGCGCCGCCCATGTTCACGGTGGTGAGCGAGAACGTCGGCGTTGCGAACGCGTCGTTCGCGTTGGTTGACTTGTTCAGCCGGAACGTCGAGGTGTTGGTCGAGTTCGGCACGCCGAACGTGTACAGCTCGCCATCAGGTCCGACGTAGTTGGTTCCGAAAACGCCCACCGTGCTCGGCGTCGTGAGGTCGCCCCAGTTGAACCCGCCGTCGACGCTTCGGGCGTAGGTGCTGGGTAGGTAGTTGTTTCCCGCGACGTTCCAGACCGCGTGCAGAAACCCGCGGCCCGGGCCACTGGTCTTGTCAATAGCGATCCAGGTCTTGTCGCCGCCCAGCCCGAGAAACGGGCCGGACCACGTCTTTCCGCCGTCGCCGGAGAGGAAGTTGAAGACTTCAAAGTCGCCGCGCAGTGAGTTGTAGACGATGGTGCCATCCGGGCGTGCCCGCAGCACCGGATCGGACCGGAACGTCCCGGCCTGCAGCGTGCTCGCGTGCCACGTTCGTCCCGCGTCGTTGGACCACGCGACGCCCGCCTGGCGGAAGTTGCTTGCGATCGTGTCGAACTGTCTCCAGCCCACCGCGATGCGGCTGGGGAACCGCGGGTCGTGCGCCAGCGAGGGCTCGTTCGCCGCGTCGCCGGCGATGTTCTGTTGCGCCGCGTTCACGTTCACCTGCGTGATTCGCACGCTGGAGGAGACGCTGGTGCCGACCAGGTCCTGGCCGGGCGGCGTCGGGATCGTGGAGCCGGAGTGCCCTGCCGACGCGTGGTCGGCACGCTCGAGCGCCAGTGGCTGTGCTTGCGTCGGCAGCGTGCCGCAGACGGCGAAAAGCGTCGCGAAGATCGATGCTGGTGTGATCGCGGTGTGCGTCCGAGTGTGCTGCATGGAAGTCCTCGCTCAGAAGAGTGTGACGCACGGGATAAGAGACGGTTTCATCCGATTGCTCAGTTCTCGGCGAGATTCGGTTCCCAGAACGCCGCGAGGGTTGCAAGTCGGCGAACCCATGCCGGTGCTGCGGCGGATGCATTTCTCCACTATCCCGATTCGCCGTCGTAAGCCCGTCACCGCTCTCAATCGCAATGCACCAACACCCGATCCTCTCGCGTCGCCCTGGCGGGCACCTGGAGGTTCACATGCGGCTCACGATTGCTCGAAAGCTCGTCCTTGGTTTCGGAGTATCCCTCACGCTGCTCGGGGTGGTCGCATTCATGACCTGGAGCGTCGGGCGCGTCGGGCTTGAGGGCGTCACGGACGTGCGTGCGGCGCTCGAGGAATCCGCGAGCGGCACCGAGATCGCGCGGGGCGCGACCGAAGCCCGGCTGATCGCCAACAAGTACCTCGCCGACAACAACGAGTCGAACATCAAGGCCTTCCACGAGGCGGTGGCTCGCACCAGCAAGTCGATCGAAGGGGTCCTCGGGCAAGCCGATGAGGAGGAGCGCGCAATTCTGGGCGATCTGAAGTCCGGGCTCGCTTCGTACTCCGATGCCTTCACTCGGACGGCCCAGGTGATCGACGCCCGCAACGATCGGCTCGCCGAGATCGACACCGCGTCGGCGGAAGCCTTCAAGGCAGCGACCGCCGCGATCGACGCCGGACGGGCCGCGAAGAACTCGAATCCTGCGTTGTTCAACCTGCGGGCGGAATTCCTGCAGGCCGAGTCCGCCGTGTCGAGGTGCTTCCGCCGCGGCGCCACGCCCGCGATGTTTACCGAAGCCCACGCGGCCTGCGACGAGGTCCGTGACGTTGCGGCCGCGGCGTCGAAGGACGCGACGGCCGATGTCGCCAAGAACGTCGAAGCGTTCACGAAGCTCTTTGACGGGTTCGTCACCCGCTTTGCTGACGCCGAGAAGCTCAACTCGGAGCGCAACGTGCTCGTGAACGAGACGCTCGCCGCGACTGGCACCAAGATGGCCGAACTGACCGACAAGTTTGCCGATCACGTGCTCGAGATCGGCGAAAACGAGGCCAAGGAAGCCGAGTCCGAAGTGGCATCGTTCTCGCTTCTCGCGATCGCCATCGCCGGCATCGCGATCGTCGCGGGCGTCGTCATCGCCTGGTTCATCGCCCGCAGCATCGCCCGCGGCATCGCCGGCGTCGTTCGTGACATCGAGTCCATCCGCGAGTCCAACGACCTGACCAAGCGGGCCGACACCTCCAGCGGCGACGAGCTCGCCGTCGTCGCCTCGGGGTTCAACTCCTTCATCGAGAGCCTGCAGAAGGTCGTCGGTGACGTCGTCGGCACCAGCAATCAGGTTGCCGCCGCCGCCACCCAGATCGCCGCCTCCGCCGAGGAAATGGCCTCGGGCCTCAAGAAGCAGGAGGAGCAGTCCGTCCAGGTCTCCGCGGCCCTGCAGGAAACCAGCAGCAGCGTCGTCGAGGTCGCCCGCAAGAGCGCCGACACCGCCGAAGCTTCCAAGCGTTCCGGTGAAGAGGCCAGCGAGGGCGGCAAGGTCGTCGCCGAGACCGTCGAGCAGATGCACGCCATCAGCGAGCAGGTCGAAGGCTCGGCCAAGGCCATCGAGGCTCTGGGTAAGAAGAGCGACGAGATCGGTCAGATCATCGGCGTCATCAACGACATCGCCGATCAGACCAACCTCCTCGCCCTCAACGCCGCCATCGAGGCCGCCCGCGCCGGCGAGCACGGCCGCGGCTTCGCGGTGGTCGCCGACGAGGTCCGCAAGCTCGCCGAGCGGACCACCAAAGCCACCGAGGAAGTCGCCAAGAGCATCCAGGAAGTGCAGCACGAGACCAACGCCGCGGTGTCGAACATCAAGGCCGGCACCGAGCGCGTGACCAAGGGCGTCGACCTCGCCAACAACGCCGGCCAAGTGCTCGAGAAGATCGTGACCGGCAGCAAGAACGTCGAGAGCATGATCCAGTCGATCGCCGCCGCTGCCGAGGAGCAGTCCGCGGCGACCGAGCAGATCAGCCGCAGCCTGGAGCAGATCAACGCCGTGACGCGTGAGAGCAACCAGGCCGCGGGTCAGTCCGCCCAAGCCGCCGCCACGCTCAGCGAGCAGGCCGAGAACCTGAAGCGGCTCGTCGAGCGGTTCAAGATCTGAGCCACATCAATCCAAGAAGCACAGCGGGGCGAGCCAAGGCTCGCCCCGTTTGCGTTGACGATTCAAAGTGAACACTCAAGACAGGGCGAGCGATCAGTCGTTCACCACGATCGCCGCCAAGATCCCCAGCACCAGCCAACCCGCAAAGCGAACGTATTGCACAGGACATCCTCCTGAATACATCCTCCCGGCGCTCCTGCCGGTTCGGCCCCTCACGGCACGACGCTCAAAGATGAAGCGAATTCCTCATCGTGCCAAGTGAATCGGTGAAAATTCTGATGTGGATCGCCAATCTTCGCAATGGCGTGAGGCAGTCCGTTCCCGTATCGCGCAAAAAGCAGAACGCCCGCGAGTGCGGGCGCTCTGGCAAGGATCAGATGGCTTGAGATTCAGGCCCGACGGCGGCGGGCGGCGATCAGGCCGCCGAGGCCGGCAAGTGCCAGGGCGCCGGGAGCCGGGACCAGAGCGAGCGTGGCGCTGTATGAGCCTTCGCTCTTCCAGTCGTAACGGTGCGAGCCGTCGTTGCCGACCGGGACGAAGTCGCCCGGCTTCACCGAGGTGGCGCGGAGGTTGGTGAGCGTAAAGGCCCAGTCGTTCACGATCGAGAACTGGTTGACGAGCGAGCCCTCGTACTGGCCGTCATCGTCCGGGCCGAGGTTGCTCTGCAGCGTCGCGGACGTGCCCAGGAAGCCCTGCGTCGCCGACCAGCTCGTGAACAAGGCCCTGTTGAAGTTCACGCCCAGGAGCAGCGCGCCCGAATTCGCGTCCACAAACTCGTAGCGGCCGAAGGCGGTGTACTCGTGGATCCAGCTGCCCGCGAAGTTGTGGGCGTTGTAGTTTGTCAGCGTGGCATTGAAGTTCATGAAGATGTCGTACGACACGGCCGTGCCCGGGCCGTCTTCGTCGGCATCGACGAGGAGCTTCAGGGCGACCTTGCCGCCGACAGTGGCGGGGCCGCCGTCGCGGAAGGTCGGCACCTGCGTGTTGTTCGAGATGAAGGTCGGACCGGCGTGGTTGGTGTCCGACGCGAACGAGATGTACGCCGCGTTCGCGGTCGCCGCGACGCCCGACGCAAGCAGCAGAGCAAGGGTGTGACGCACTGGAGGCTCCTCTTTCCGGGGCTCTTTCCCCATCGCGATAGCACCCGCGTTCCACGCGAGTTGACACCGCGACCGCCGCGCACCCCTCGCGCAGCTTCCTGAGCAAACATGCCCTGCGAATCCAGATTTGCCAGCAAAGTCGACAGAAAAACACCCGGCCGCCGGGGCCGGGTGTTCATCGCAGTCGTTGGTTTTGGTTTCCACCCCGCCGCGGCTTGGGGCCGCGACGCCCGCGGGCCGGGCCCGCCATCCTCACATCGGCTTCTTGCTGATCGTCACGTCGTACACGTGCAGGAGCTTCTCCTTGTCGAAGATCATCTCCTGGCGGCTCTTGCCCACGATGTCGTACTCGGTGGTCAACTCGATCGCGTCCACAGGGCAGGCCTCTTCGCACATGCCGCAGTAGATGCACCGCAGCTCGTCGATCTCGAACTTCTTGGGGTACTTCTCGCGATCATCCCACGGGCTCTCGGCCGCTTCGATGTGGATACAGCGGGCCGGGCAGATCGTCGGGCACATCATGCACGCGACGCACTTGACGCGACCCGCCTCGTCGCGGTTCAGCCGGTGCACGCCGCGGAAGTTCGCCGCATACTGCCCGCCTTCCTCGACCGGCAGGTGCTCGCGCCGCTCTTCGGGGTACTGCATGGTGCGGCTGGTCTTCACCGGGCTGAATTTGCTCTGCCCAAACGAGGTGAAGAAGTGCTTCAGCGTGGTGCCAAAGCCCTTGAAAACCTCGGGAAGATAGAGATTCTCCAGCGCATTGAGCTGAGCCGGAGCCAGACGCAGAATGTCTTCGTTGCGAACCGTCATGGCCCGATGGTACGCGACACATCGAGCCCCCAGCGT
>JBILLU010000156.1:0-8047 GCA_044375915.1 Phycisphaerales bacterium | reverse complement strand
CTCGGTGGACGAATACCTCGCCGAGAACTATGTCGAGCAGTGCATTGCCGATTACGCGAACAACGCAATCGGCGTGACCGTCGATCCCAAGCGGCTCAAGGGCAAGGAGAGCCACGAGGTCGACCAGATTCTCCGCGAGGAGGCCAAGGCCGACGCGCGTCAGATGATCGAGATCACCCTCGGCGAGTACATGCCCGCGGAGGGCTCCGAGATCGCGATGGACTTCGACGCCAGCGGCCTGATCAACTGGGCGAAGAACCGCTTCGGTGTTGAACTCGCCGAGTCGGAACTGCACGGTGCCGACACCGGTAATCGCGTCGTGGTCGCAGATCGCCTGCACGCCGCCGCCTGCGAGAAGATCGACGCCGCTGACCTCAGTGGCGTCGAGCAGTACCGTCGTCCCGGCTACGGCGTCGACCAACTCGTGAATTGGGCCAAGAACAAGCTCACGATCGACGTGAAGGCCGACGAGATCGCCGCCGCGATGAAGGATCAGGCAAATCCTCCGGTGAAGGTCCTCATGAAGAAGGCCCAAGACCTGTACCTGCAGCGTGAGGTGATCTACCCGGTCGAGCTCACGATGGACCTCGCGATGCTGATGGCCCGCCAGGGCGGTCCGCAGGAGGCGATGGGCTTCATTGCCAACTGGGCCAATCAACGCTTCAACGCCGGCTGGCAGCCGCAGGACATCATGCGTCTCGGACCGCCGCAGAAGGTTTTCGACACGTTGAAGGGGATGAGCGAGAAGTTCGTCAACTCCGGCAAGCTCGAAGGAGAGATCAAGGCGGCGCAGGCGATCAAGTCCGACGATGAGCTGGACGCGTACTTGAAGAAGCGCTTCAACGTGGAGCTCGGCGTGCCCGAGTACATGCGGTACCTTGAGGACGAGGAGCGTGACGACGCGGTGCGATCGCGCGTCGAGAACATCCTGCGTACCGAGCTTCTGCAGCTCGAACGCATGCTGTGCCTGGAGACGTTGGACCAGTCGTGGAAGGACCATCTCTACGCGATGGATCAGCTCCGCGATTCGATCGGCTTCCGGGCCTTCAGCCAGCTCGACCCGCGTACCGAGTACAAGCGCGAAGGAAGCCGCATGTTCCGCACCATGCTCAAGAACGTCCGCGAGCGTGTGTCAGACATGATCTTCAAGGCCAAGCTCACGCCTCAGGCTCCGGCACCGGCGCCGCAGGCAGCACCGATGCCCCGCCCGACGCCGCTGCCGACCGGCGGCACCATCAGCGGTCCCGGCTTTGACAACCTTGGCGCACCGGGAAACCTCGCCTAGCGTCGCTCGTCCGTGCACTTGTCCGCATGCTGCCACCCCAACCCTCCCGCCGCCGGGAGGGTTTTTCATTGCTCCGTGGCTCCGCACGTGCGATTCGTTCCGCTCCGTTCCCGGGAACCCCCGACCCTGGGACGCCGTATGGTTCATGGCAGGGCCCGCACTCTCCGGACCCTCGTGGGAAGCCAATATGCCTCGCACTCCGACCACCCAACACCGAGCGTTCACGCTGATCGAGTTGCTCGTTGTGATCGGCGTTATTGCGGTCCTCGTAAGCCTCACTCTCGCCGCGGGCAGCAAGGTGGTCTCCGTCGGCCGCGAACGCGGCACGCAATGGACGTTGCTCACGCTCGACTCGATGATTTCCGACTACATCCAGTCCAACGGGACGGTTCCCGCTCCGTTCGTCAAGGACCCGACGAACACCGCGCGCGAAGTGGCCATCATCGATGGCAGCGTTGGCAATGGCTCGTCAGACCTTGAGGCGTTTGATTCCACCGCGTGGCTGATCTATCAGCTGCGGTCCGAAGGTGCCAGCGCCGTGGCCGCGATCGAAAGCCTCGACGATCGCGTGCGCAAGATCGGGCTGTCAACAAGCAACACCGCAGACCGGCGCTCGACCGGCACGTTTACCACCCGGATCCTTGACGTGTGGGGGAATCCGATCCGATACGTCCATCCCCGCTTTGGTGGGATTCGAGGCGAGGGTGCGAACAGCACGGATCGGGTCGACGAAGCGGTCGGCAACACCAGCCTGACCTTCCTGTACACGCAGTTCAGCCGCGACCCCAAGAACAAGAAGAACTCCGACGGCGGCTCCCCGGTCGCTCGCCGCCCGTACTTCTACTCCGCCGGAGCCGATGGCGACCCTTCGACGATCGACGACAATGTGTACGTCGTTCGCCCGAACTTCGCGAGGCAGTAGGCAGGCTCTCGCCTTTCGGGTGCGATAGCGCTATCATCCATTTCCACCTACCGGGGTGTAGCGCAGCTTGGTAGCGCGTCTCGTTCGGGACGAGAAGGTCGCAGGTTCAAATCCTGTCACCCCGACTTGTTTGAGAGCAAAGCCCTTCGATGAGCACATCGAAGGGCTTTTTCGTTTTGGGGAAGGGAATCCAGCCCACAATCAGTGGTTCAGCCCGATTGGTGCGTCTGGCGTGCGTGCGCGGGCGTCGTGTAGCATCCTCACATGCGAACACTCCGTGCGATGCTTGCCGCGTGCGTGGTTGGAGCTGGGTGCGGTTCCTCATCCCCTCTCTCGCCCGCCGCTTCGCGCGAGAGCTCGCTGGCGTCGGCGGTATTCACGGCCGAGGAACGTGCGGTTATTGAGGGCGAGGTCCGAGAGCATCTCAAGCTCCCCGCTGGCACCGCGCTCGGCTCCATCGAGTTCGCACGCGTCACGGAGCTCAACCTCCGCGGCGAGGCCATCACCGATGCGGGCGTCACGTGGTTGGCGGATCCCGCCACGGGCTTCAAGGGTCTGACCACGCTGGTTCTGCGGAACACGAAGGTGAAGGACACGGGGCTGAAGCACCTTGCGCATAAGCGGACGGGCCTGAAAGGGCTGAGGTCACTCGAGATTCTGGAGATCGACGTGACCGGCGTGGGAGTGACCGACGCCGGGGTGAAGGCGCTCGCGTCCGCAGACACCGGGCTGAACAATCTGACCTCTCTATGGCTGTGGTGCAAGGGCGTGACCGACGCGGGAGTGAACGATCTGGCGCGTGTGGGCACGGGCCTCAACGGGCTCAAGAAACTGGACCTCCGCGGTTCGCTGGCGACGGACGCGGGAGTGCTCGATCTGGCGAGAACCGACACGGGCCTCAAAGGGCTGACCGACTTGAGCCTCGGCGGCGAGCGCGTGACGGACGTGTCACTCCATGCCCTGGCACGCACCGACACCGGCCTCAAGCACTTGACCGATCTGGTCATGGTGAACACGCAAGTGACGGATGCGGGGTTGAAGGGGATCGCGCGAGGCGGGACGGGCCTGAACGGGCTGACCCGGCTGGTCATTCCCGCCCCGCGGGTGACGGATGCGGGATTGGGGGAACTGGCCCGGCCGGAGACGGGCCTGGCGCGGCTGACCTCGCTGACGATCGGCTGGGATGGGGTGACGGACGCGGGTGTGATGGCACTCGCGCGGCCGGACACAGGCCTGAGCGGACTGACCGACTTGGGCGTCTTGAGCAAGGCGGTGACGGACGCGGGGATGAAGGACCTGGCACGTGTTGACACGGGCCTGAAGGGTCTGACTTCGCTGAGCCTCCAACGCTCGTCGGTGACGGACGCGGGGGTTGCCGCCGCGGAGGCCCGGTGGCCGGGGATCACCATTGTCCGCTAGGCCGCGACCGTCGCAGTTGTGATTCTCGAACATGTTCCCTTCTCGCCGCGAGCGTTGAGTCAGGGCGTCAACTGACTGCCGTTTCGCCGCCGTTGCACATCTTGAACTCGGCGCGGAGACTCGAACCGGTGGTCATGGTCGGGAACGAGAGGCGTTGGGGTCGGTCATGGTCGGCTGGTCGCATGGACGAGTTTCACCCACACCTCCGCCGCAAGCACCCCCGGCTTGGCGGCGTTTGTTGTCTCTCGCGGCGATCCGGTGGTACGGCAAGCACTGGCGGGTTGCGTGCCCCTCGGGTCTTCAGGGGGTCTACTCCAGCATCAATCGTGTTTCTGACCCCCAAGGGCGGATTCCCTGGGCAAACAGTTCAAACCCCGTCCTGTTGCCCCGATTGAAGTACAAGCGCCCGCGAGATCTCTCGTGGGCGTCTGCGCTTGTGCCTGCTTCTCAAGCATGATCCTCGGCGAACGCAAGAACTCGGCGCAGCTGGGCCTCCCACAACCCTCGCATGTTGGATGCGTCTTCGGGGTTGGAGCACCAGTCGGCGGGCACGTTGATCTCTTGAACGCCGCAGAACTGCCAGTCCTGCCACGCCTTCTCCAACGAGTAATCTTCGACGCCGCGCGAGACAAGCGCCGCATGCCAGTGCTCCACCAGAACTCGCTCCCACCGGCGGCGGAGCTCAATGGGCCACCAGACGACGATGGCGTACGCCAGATCGCGTATGCCGAGCCACGGCGGCGACCCTGAACTCGCAAAGGGCTGATGATCGATCAGGTAGATTGGTCCGTCACCCTTGATGGGTGCGAGGATGTTGGTTGGATTCAAGTCGCCGTGAGTCCATGTGAAGCCCTCGGGGTCAGCAAGCCGCGCGTCGCGTGCGAGCGGATTTCGTTCGATGAGTCGAGATGCGGTCTCCCGCTCTGCGGGCGTGAAGCCCGTCTTCATCGCGTCGAGGAGCGCAGCTTGCCCTGCACGGGCGTTGGAGACCATGCGATCCGCTTCAGAGCGTCCGGGGGGAGATTGCGGCCAGTGATGTGCGTGGAGCTTCGCGGCTGCTTCGGCAAGTGCCCGGCCATACTCCAAAGTCGGCTCGATGACTTTCTGGTCGCGATGCGTTTGAGAATGGTCGTCGAGCAAGATGTTGTAGTGCGTTTCATCTGCATCCGCATGGTGGCATCGCACCAATGGTGCGTCGGTAAGGCTGGCAAACGCTCGCGTGTAGTACTCCACCTCGGCGCGTCCAAAGGTCGTCGCCGACCCGATCTTCAGGTGCAACCGCAGCGGGGCTTCCTCTCCGGCGAGCAAGACCTCGAGCCGGATGTGCGAGCCCCAGTTGCTGTCCGGCGGCGTCGATGTCGTGAAGGAGCGCACCGGCCGTCCGAGTGAAGCCTCAATCCAGGCTTGGGTGACCTCGGCTGAGTCGTGGAGCACCGGAACGCAGCGTTTCATGGGCCATCGTACAGGCCTCGGCTACCTTCGAATCCCTTTGGCCGTAGGAGGGGTCGACGCGTCCACGTCCAGAGGGCGCACTCGGCCCGACGACGCTCCACGTGCAGTACGCGTGTGCGGGCAGTAAGGACACCAAGCCGCGAGCGGAGCGGTGAACCCCTGAACGGGCGGGCGGCACTGCAAAGTAGATTTCGGCGCGGCCGGGTTGTCGGAGATCGGGCTCTGCTCATGCCACCCCGTCACCCGGTGGCACTTCAGAGGGCGAGCGTGAGCCCTCGAGAGTCACTCGCCGTTGTGTGCCACGCCCCCGCATAGCATAAGAGCGTGCTGGCCTCTGCACTTGCTGGAACCGACTCCGGCGCTTGCGGGCGTGTCACGCGGGCTCTCAGGGTGTGCGTTGGAAGTACGTCGGGGCAATCTCACTCCAATTCTGTGAGCGAGCAGATGAAGGCAACCGCGTACCTGCTGCATGGCTTTGTCGGCGCCGGAAAGACGACGTTCGCACGTCAACTCGAGCAGAGACACCGAGCGCAGCGATTCACGCACGACGAGTGGATGCACAGACTCTACGGTGCCAATCCTCCCAAGGAGCACTTTGTCGAATACGCCCGACGCATTGACGACATTCTCTGGCCATGTGCACTGCGTGTGCTGGAACTCGGCGTGGACATCGTCATGGATACCGGCTTCTGGACCCGGGCATCGCGAGATTCTGCCAAAGCTCGAGTCGAAGCGAGCGGAGGCAGGGCCATGCTTTACGCCATCACCTGTCCCGAAGCTGAGTTGAGGCGACGTGTGTTGGAGCGGACGCGGAATGTTCCCGTTGACTCTCTGTGGATCAATGAAGAAGCCTTTGACCTATTCAAGACACAGTTCGAACCTGTGGCGGATGACGAAGAAGCAATCGTGATTGACGGTCGGGGGCTTGTCTCTGCGAAGTTCCCGTAGACCAAGCCCTTGGGAGCACCGGAACGCGGCTTTTCAGTCGACCATCGTACAGGCATCGGTTCCCTTCAACCCCTTTGGGCCGCACGCGAGATCGACGCACATTCGTTCACAGACCAGACACGGTACTTCGTTTGGCCACACGAACACGGATGGGTGCGAGTCGCACCAAGACTGCTGCTGGTCGGGGGTGAGTTTGAGAACGCCGAAGTCGCCGCCTTGCGAGAGCGTGGCGAAGACCTTGCCCCCGATGCGGAAATCGGGGTGCGACATGTGCGACGATTCCTCGGCCCCGGCGCTTCCAGAGCCAATTTGCGGAACTGGTTCGGTGTCATGCGTAGTCCTGCGGCGGGACACCTTGCCCGATCGTGTGACAAGGACGCCAGACTTTCTGCGTTGACACGCGGCCCGAATGCCGATAGACTTTCTTCGTGCATCAAGAGACCCGACGCGATAGCGCGTCGGGCGGCAACCGAGCTGGAACCTCCAGTCGCGGTGCCGGGGCTACGGGTGATCTCACCCGAAACCGATGCGGCCTGTCGCAGATCGCCTGCGATCAGGGCAAAAAGTGTGCTTGCCTCGCTCACGCGATCGCCCGCACACTCCGCTCAACCGCCCGATGCTTGATGCCGTGGAGTCCACGGCATGTCTTCGCGTTCTGACCGTTCCTCGCTCAACCACACCTCCAGCACCGCCGACGCCGCCGAGGCCAGATTGGCCGCCGCGACGCGTGCCGAACCTTGTCATCCCGCGTTTGGCATCGAGACCCTCGCCATCCGCGGCGGTCGCCACCCCGATCCCACCACCGGCGCGATCCTCACCCCGATCTGCCAGTCCACGACCTTCGTGCAAGACGGCGTCGGCAAACACAAGGGACACACGTACAGCCGCGCGAGCAATCCCACCGTGCAGGCGCTGGAAGAAGCCCTCGGCGCCCTCGAGAACGCGTTGCCCTCAGTCTGCTTCGCCACCGGCATGGCCGCGATCAGCACGCTCTGCTTCGGCGTGCTGAAGCACGGCGATCACGTCATCGTTTCCGACGTCGTCTACGGCGGCACCGTCCGCTTTGCCAATCTCCTCCTCGCTCCGCTCGGCATCGACGTGACTTTCGTCGATACCTCTGATGCGCACGAAGTGGAGCAGGCGATTACGCCCAAGACCAAGCTCGTCTTCATCGAGACGCCCGCGAACCCGACGCTGAAGCTCTCCGACATCGCGGCGATCGCGAAGGTCACCAAGCGCCGCGGCATCCTGCTCGCCGTCGACAACACGTTCTACACGCCGGTGCTGCTCCGCCCGCTTGACCTCGGCGCCGACATCACGGTCTACTCGACGACCAAGTACATCGAGGGGCACAACGCCACCGTCGGCGGCTCGCTCTCCACCCGCGACTCCGCGCTCCGCGAGCGTTTCGCCCTCATCCGCAAGACCCTCGGCAACATCCAGGCTCCGTTCGACGCCTGGCTGACGCTCAAGGGCCTCAAGACCCTGCCGCTGCGGATCCGCGAGCATTCTCGGAACGCCCGACTCGTTGCCGAACATCTGGCGCGGCACCCCAAGGTTTCACGCGTTCTTTATCCGGGCCTGCCGTCCTTCCCCCAGCACGAACTGGCCATTTCCCAGAATCACTCTTGCGATCCGGCCGAAAAGACGTATGCTGAAATCTTCCACGGCGGCATCGTCTCGTTCGAGGTCGTCGGCGGAACCAGTGCCGGTCTTGTCGTCATGAACTCCGTTCGCCTTGCCAGCCTCGCCGAGAACCTCGGTGCCACCGAGTCGCTGGTCACCCACCCGGTGACCATGACCCACGGTGACGTCCCGGCGGCTCAGCGCGCCAAGGCGGGAATCACCGACGGCCTGATCCGCCTCTCCGTGGGCCTCGAGAACCCGCGCGACCTCATCGCCGATCTCGATCAGGCGCTCGCCCAAGTCGGCGGCACCATCCGCCCTCGCGTGACCACGACCACCACCACCCGCACGACGGGCACGGTCGTCACGACGGCCTGAGGCCGTACACACTTTTT
>JBILLU010000155.1:0-8061 GCA_044375915.1 Phycisphaerales bacterium | reverse complement strand
ATAAGCCGACGACGATGAGCCGCCCGAAGGGCTCTTTGGCGACCCCGGCGGTGAGCAGCGCCCCGAAGACCCACAGGGCGTAAAGGCCGATGATCGCCGCCCCGCCCAGAAAGCCGAAACGGTTGACCAGCACCGAGTAGATCATGTCGGTGTGTCGTTCGGGGAGGCGGCTGAAGTGGACCAGGGCGCGGCTGCGGTCATCGTTCATGCCCCGGGTGCCGCCGGCGCCAACGAGCGATTGCGCCGTGATGGGCTGGAAGTTGATGTCCTGATCGAGCGACTTCTCGCCCTTGATCTGGGCGATCAGCCCGTTGATGCGGGCCTTCTGGTGGGGCTTGAGCAGCGGATACGACAGCGGCGCGGCCATCGCGGCGGCGGCGACGATGATGACCAGGTGCCGTTTCTTCGCCCCCGCGGCGAGCAGCATCGCGAAGAGCGCCGGGATCAGCGTCAGCGCGCTGCCCAGGTCCGGCTGCAGCGTCATCAACCCGATCGGGATGAACACAATGATCGCCGGCGGGATCAGCCCGCCGGGCCGCCGATGGTTGCTGCGGAAGCGCAGGTAGTTGGCGAGCACCAGTACCACGGCGATCTTGGCGAGCTCGGAAGGCTGAAGATCAAAGAACCCAAGGTTGATCCAGCCCCGCGCCCCGTTGCGCGGCCGCACAATCGACTCGGGCACGCCGGGCAACAGCAGGAAGACCAGCAAGCCCAAGACGAAGATCGCGATACCCAGCGCGACGTAACTGAGCCAGCGATAGTCCGGCAACGCGATCAACACCGCCGCGAACAGCCCGACGCCCAGCAGCTGCATCTGCTTGATGGTGACGCGGTCCCACTCGGCGATGTCGCCAAAGTTGCGGGCCAGGTCGATGCCGTAGATCCCGAGGATCGAGAGCGCGACAGACGCGAGCACGACCAGCCACGCCGGGTTGGTGGGCCGGATGATCGCCCGGATCGCCCGCCACACGCTGGTGCGTCCGGACGCCCCGACGAAGATGATGTGATCCAAGGACCGAGCCACAGCGGAGAGTATCGGCGAGTTCCGGTCAAGAGCGTGCGTCGCGCCTCCTCTTCCCGGGAGCGGGAAGGTCTTGGTGCCATCAGTCCGCCGTGGCTCTGCACGGCGCGACTGATGCCGCCCGAAGCGAAGTCTCCACCCCGCATCAGTCGCGCGGCAGAGCACCCGCGGACCAACGGCACCGATCGTTCACGTTCCCATCCTCCCCGGCGCCGCCTCCGTATCCCTCTTCAGATACCTCGCCCCCAACATCCACAACACCCCCGACAGCAGAATCATCGCTCCCACCAGCAAGAACCCCAGCGTCATATCACCCTTGGGGTTCGCCGCACTCTTGGTCCCATCGGTGATCGCCCCGATGATCCACGGGCTGATCGCGTCGCCCAGCGCGTGGATGACGAAGATGCACGCGGCAAACGCCGTCGCCCGCACCGACGGGTGTGTCACGTTTGCGATGATCGCGTTGCTCGGGCCGGTGGACAGGAACAGCAGGAAGATCGCCGCGAAGATCAGCCCGTACGCCCACGGCATCGGCGCATACAGCGACGCGAGGAAGAACGGGAACCCCAGCAGCATGCCCGCGCCCGAGACCAGGAAGTACGAGCCCGAGAAGCGGGCCCGGAGCTTGTCGGCGAGCCAGCCGCCCAGCAGCGTGGCGGCGAGGCCGGCGACGACCGTGATGCCGCCGAAGATGAGGTTCACCTTGCCCAGGTCCGCCTCGCCGCGGAAATCGTGCAGGTACGTCGGCATCCAGAACGACATCCCGCCAATGGCGAAGGTGAAGGCGGTCATGCCGAGGACGCACAGGACGTAACTGGGGATCTTGGCGAGCGCGAGGTAGTCGGCCTTGGTGGCGTGTTTGGCGCTCGCCTGCACGCCGTCGGTGCCGCCCTTGGGCGGGTCCTTCATCATCAGGCAGATCACGCCGAGGATGATGCCCGGCGGCAGCGTGAGCAGAAAGGCCCAGTGCCAACTGGTGAACTGAATCACCGCGCCGCCGAGCACGTAGCCCAGCGCACTGCCGACCGGGATCGCAACATAGAACCACGCCAGGATCGCCCCGCGGCGTTCCACCGGGAACAGATCCGACAGCAGCGTCGGTGCGGTCGGCCCATACGCGGCTTCGCCGATGCCGACGAAGATCCGCATGATGAGCATCATGAGCCAGAACGTCGCCAGCCCGCTGCCGCCGGAGGCAAGCGACCAGAGGATGACGCCGATGGCGACGATGGTCCACCGGTTGCCGCGGTCGGCCAGGTAGCCGAAGATCGGTGCGACGACCATGTACGAGATCAGGAAGGCCGTGGCGAGCAGCCCCATCTTGGAGTGGGCGTGCGGGTCGCCGTCGGGGAAGAACTCTTTGGAGACCGCCGGGCTGACGGCGGCGAGCACGTAGCGATCGATGTAGTTGAACAGGTTGATCGCCAGCAGCAGGCCCACGGCGAATCGGGGGCTCGTGCGGAAACCCGCCGCCAAGCTCGACGACACCGAGGAAGAAGATGAAACCGACGGATTCGACATGCCAAGCAGTATGCCCAGTCGCGGCGCGGCGTGCCGACAGCGATGGCAGATCGGGTCAGGATGTCTCGGCAACTGACCGCCGAAATATTCCGAAGTTGGTGACGGAACGTGTGCCGGAGGGCATCGGGGTGGTCTATGACCAGCCTCACCGACAATCTTGAGCCCTCCAAGAAGCCCGAAAAACAGCCCCGCTCCGCCTCTCCCGCGCTCGCCGCCGTTGCCGTCCTGCTCGGCGTTGGCGGTGTGTCCTGGGCCGGATACTCGATCTACCAGACCACACGTCCCGCCGAGCGGCCCAAGTCGGCCAGCGACGTCGTGCGGGAGGAGCAGCGGGCAAACCGTCAGCAGTCCGGCGACGCGCTCGCCGCGGCACCGGCCGAGAACGCTCGGCGCCAGATCGTCGAGCGTGAAGGGCTGCCCGGATCAGATTCCGGCGGACGGTCGATGCCCATCCCGCCGAAGGACCCGAACTACACCGTCATCGCAAACGCCGACGACGCGAACAAAGCGGTGGGCACCATTGCGACCGCGTTCGGCGAGCAGGCCTCGAAGATCGAGGGATTGACGCAGACGCCGCTGCAGACTGGCGATCAACTCGCCGAGGCGACGAAGAACTTCCTCGGGCCGCTGGTGGCCGGCGACATGGCGGATCAGTCGGGGTATCTCGTCAAGAACGGGGCCAAGCCCAGCGACGCGCCGCAGCTGAAGCGCATGCTGGAGAAGGTGGCCCAGGTACTGCAGTTCGCCGATCTGGACGTCGGCAAGGCGCGGGCCCAGAAGGCGCCGAAGATGCAAGGTGCCGGGGCCGCGGTGCTCAAGGGCCTCCCGCCCGGGGCGATGGCGATGATGGTGAATCAGAACGACAGCGACGCGGGGTCGGTTTCGACGCTCTCCATGCCGCTTGCTTCGATGCTTCCCGAAGCAAGCAAGGACGTTGCCGACGACGCGCCGCGTGTTGAGTTCCTCGTGCCCGCACGACTGAAGGACCCGGCGCTTGCCGACAAGGGGTTCCAGATCGGCATCATCATGGCCAAGGGACCGGGCACCCGGTGGGTGCCCGAGATGCTGAGTTTCCACACCACCGATCAGGAGACCGTGAAGGCGTTGCAGGGCATCATCGGGCCGCGCCGGTCAGGTGGTGGAGGCGACGGCGGCCCCAGGCCGCAGGAAGCCAGTCGCAGCGGCGGCTGATCAAAGAAACCCGGACGCAAGTACGACGCTGCTCTGATGTGAATCCTGACCGACTCGATCTTCTCGGAGACTCCCATGTCCACCGTTTGCAACTCGCGCCCCCGCGCCTTCTCCCTCATCGAACTGCTGATCGCCATCGGCATCATCGGCATCCTCATCTCCCTCGCGCTCCCCGCCCTCGGCAAGGCACGGCTCGCCGCCCGCCAGACCCAAGGCCTCGCCAATCTCCGCAGCGTCTCCATCTCGTTCGAGCAGTACGCCGGTCAATATCAGACCTATCCGTTCATTCAGCCCGGTGGCGAGATACTCGGGCCGATGGGCACCAAGTTCCCGGTGCAGCCCGGCTTCATCGGCACCGAATGGATCCGCCCCGGCGCGATCATGATGACCAGCGACCCCTTCGAGATGGAATGGATGTGGGCCGGCGTCATGGCCAAGTTCATGCCGGTCGAAAACGCCTACCCGACATGGGTCTCGCCCGGCCTGCCGACGCGCCTGCCGGAGAGTGACGACATCGAGGCTCGTGAGCAGATCTCGATCCGCTACTCCAACACCTTCATCGCTCGACCCGAGTTGTTCAAGGCCGGCGCCAAGGACGATCCCAAGCACATCGCCCCGGTCCGCTCCGGCGAAGTGCTCTACCCATCCAGCAAGGTGATGCTCTTCGACGCCCACCTCGCCTACCTCACCAAGCGCCCCAAGATCCGCGACAACCACTACGACGAAAACACCCCCATGGGCTTCGCCGACGGGCACGCCGAGGCACGCAATCCGCTCAGCGCCGCCGAGGGTGTCCCCAACGTCATGCGAAGCAACCGCAACATCCGACTGCACAGCACGCCCGACGGCGTCCGCGGCAAGGACTTCTGACCCGCGACAGCGCGATGCCGCGTTGCGGTCGGGTGCACAGCCCTACGCCCAGCTCCACCCGCCACCCTGACGCTGGCTGAAGAGCTGCTGCAACTCGATCCGCGCCATCGACGCGCCGCGCCGAGCCGCCTCAGTCATGCCGGGCTTCTGGGACGTCTTGGCGATCGCGAGCTGAATGGCAGCGTTGTACAAGCGCTCGTCAAACGTCTTCAAGGCGGGCGTGCTCTCCCGCGGCTGCCGCAGCAAGTCTTCGAACAGGCTCACACACCGCTTGGCGTGCACCTCGTACGAAATCTCACGCTCCGCAATCACGCGGCAATTCCCCCGCCACGCCTCGGTCGCGCCGCTCTCGAGCAGCGTCGTCAAAGCACGTGCCAACCCCGCGGTGTCGCCCCGCGCGACAAGTGAACCCGTCGAGCCCTCGTGCACCATGTCCGGTACGCCGCCGACGCGGTACGCAACCACCGGCGTGCCGGTCGCCAACGCCTCGAGCATCGTGTTCGGAAGGTTGTCCTCGTGACTGGGGATCAGCATCGCATCGCACGCCGCGTAGATCGCGGCGATCTTGGATTGATCGTGCTGCACGCCCAGGAATCGCACCCGATCCGCGAGCGCGGGGTCAAGATCCACCGGCTGGCCCATCGCGACAAATCGCACCGGCTTGCCACCCACAGTGCCGATCGCCCGTGCCGCGGCAACAAGATCGTCGAAGCCCTTGCGCTTCTCCGAAAAGCGATCGGCCACAAAGAGCACGTTCCACGCGTCGTCGCCAAGCTCGATCGCGCGCCGAGCCTCCTCACGCGGCCGGACGCGGTACACGTCCAGGTCAAGCGCCGATGGCAGGTGTTCGTGCCGCCAGCCCGTAAAGACCGGGCTCCCCTTCGCCATCTCATGAATCCAGCGGCTTGTCCCGATCACGGTGCCCTTGCGGCGAGCGCCCAGTTCCTTGCGGAGCGCGAGCACCGTCGCGGGCACGCCGACAGAATCGTCACCGAGCTGCGGGCATTTCGCGCAGTCCCGCATGTAGCCGTCGCAGCGATCGGAGTAATGACAGCCGCCGGTGAGGAACCACTGATCGTGCAGCGTGAGGACCACAGGCTTGCCCAGCGCGAAGAGCGCGTCGAGGCCGTCGAGCGAAACCAGGCCGCTGGACCATTGCACCTCGATGATGTCGGCATCACGGACGATGTTGAGGCCGTCGGCGCCGCAATCGGTGAACGGGAAGGTGAACCAGGTGTCCGCGCCGGGAGCGCGGTTGCGCTCGATCGTGAGCCGGTGCAGGAACTCGGCCCGCGGGCCGAGGTGCATCGCTTTCGCGAAAGGCGGGGCCGCGTGGATGAACGGATCGTCCGAGCGCCGCCACGACACGAGCATCCGATGATCGACGCCAGCCCGACACATCGCCTCATGATGCCGCTGGGCACACCGAGCAGCGCCGCCGGTGATGTCATTGGTGCTCAGTGTGACAACCTTCATGCGCAGCGGCTCTCCCTCAACCGACGGCGCTCAAGCCGCTCGGTGTTAGACTGTACCAACCGTCCGCAATGCCTCGAAACCGGTCGATCGCCCACCACCGCTCCGTCGCTCCGTCGCTTCGTCGCTTCGCCCCTCCGTCTCTTCCCCTCCCCCCCATGCCTCCCATCCTTCTCAATCTCGGCTGCGGCTCCCGCATCCACCCTTCGTGGCAGAACTTCGACCTGGTGGCGATGGTGCCGGGCGTACGCGTGATCGATCTGCGAGCGAGGCTGCCGTTTGCGGATGGCTCGGCGGACGCCGTGTATCACTCCCACGTCCTGGAGCATCTGGAACGCGGCCAGGCTGCCGCGTTTCTCGCCGAGTGCCGGCGCGTGCTTAAGCCCGGCGGCGTGCTGCGAATAGCGGTTCCGGACTTGGAGGGCATCTGCCGACGCTACCTGCGTGAGCTCGATGCCGCAGCCGCGAGCGAGCCCGGCGCGAGCGAGCGTCATGGCTGGATGACGATCGAACTGCTCGATCAATGCGTTCGAACGGTTCCGGGTGGCGAGATGCTCAAGTGGTGGTGTGCCGCGACGGTGCCGGCGGAAGCGTTGGTGCGAGAGCGAATGGGCAACGAGTTCGGGCGATTCCGGCAGTGGTTCGATGCCGAGGTCGCGAAAGCGGGCGCACGGCCCGGGTGGGCCGATGCGCCGGTGCCGAGCGTGCCTGCCGAAACGGAGGCGGCGTTCCGGCGCCAGGGTGAGATCCACCGCTGGATGTACGACCGTGTGTCGCTGGCGGCGTTGCTGACGCGCGTGGGCTTCGATGCTTCGCGGGTGCGCGTGGTGGGGGCGCTGGAGTCGGGCATTGCTGACTGGGCTCGGTTTGAGCTCGATGCCGACGCCCTGGGGAACGTGCACAAGCCCGATTCGGTGTTCGTCGAGGCGATCCGGTAGAGCCGGAACGTCGGACGACCCGCGAGGGGCACGTTCGCTACACTCCCGACGCTGGGCATGGAACGGCCCGCTCTCCGGCGGATGCCAGAGACAACCCAAGGTATGTCATGACTACCGCTGCCCCGAACGGATTCTCGACGCACGCTCGCTTTTCGCTGGTCGCCGCCTGCTTCGCCATGCACGTCGCGACTGGCGCCGCCGCCCTCGCCCAAGAGCCCACCACCCGTCCGCGCCAGGACATTCAGGGTGCGGCACCCGGCTTCAAAGAGTCCACCAAGCTCAACGCCGTCCTCAGCTTTGACGCCACCTATCGCTTCCGTGGCGACCTCAAGGACCGACCCGGTGAGGTCTCCATCTTCCGCGGCGGCGGTTCGCTCACCGTCACCGCTCCGGTCATGGAACGCAACCGCCTCAGCGTCACCATGGGCACCGAGCAGTCGTACTACGACTTCTCCGGCAGCACCGCCCTCGTGCCCGGCGGCGGACGCCCCTGGCGACACATCCAGTCCTACACCGTCGGCGCCAACTTCTCGACCCAGTGGAGCGAGAAGTTCTCCACCTTCCTCCTCGGCTCCGTCGACTTCAGCGGCGAAAAGTCCGCCGCCTTCAGCAACGGCTTCACCGGCGGCGGCGGCGGCGGGTTCATCATCAAGCTCGCCGACAACTTCGACCTCGGCGCCGGCGTCATCGTCCGCTCCCGCCTCGGCGGCGGCGCCACCGTCTTCCCGATCATCGGTATCGATTGGCGGATCACGCCCCAGTGGCGCCTCTCCAACGAGAACCAGCCCGGCATGTATCTGTCCTACACCCCCAACGAGCGCTGGCGCTTCAGCCTCGGCGCTCGCTACGACCGCCGCGAGTTCCGGCTCGAGGACGACAACTTCGTCCCCAATGGCATCGGCCGCGACGAACAGGTCCCGGTGACCTTCGGCGTCGATTACTCGCCCGAGCCCACGATCACCTTCCAACTCCGCGTCGGCGCAATGGTCTATCAGAACCTGCAGGTCCGAGACCAGAATCGCAACAAGCTCACCGACAGCGGTGTCG
>JBILLU010000154.1:0-8201 GCA_044375915.1 Phycisphaerales bacterium | reverse complement strand
GGTGTGGAGGCTCTGGCAGCCGCCGAGGACGGCGGCCATGGCCTGATAGGCGACGCGGACGATGTTGTTCAGCGGCTGCTGCTCGGTGAGGCTGCAGCCGGCGGTCTGGACGTGGGTCTTCATGAACCACGAGCGTTCGTTCTTGGCGCCGTAGCGGTGACGCATGGCGCGGGCCCAGATGCGGCGGGCGGCGCGGAGCTTGCACAACTCCTCGAAGAACTCGTTGTGGCTGTTGAAGAAGAAGGAGAGGCGGGGCGCGAAGGAGTCGATGTCGAGGCCGCGCTCGACGCAGGCTTCGACGTATTCCATGCCGTCGCGGAGGGTGAAGGCGAGTTCCTGGGTCGCGGTGCTACCGGCCTCGCGGATGTGGTAGCCGCTGATGGAGACCGAGTTCCACTTGGGAACAAACAGCGACTGGAACTCGATGGTGTCGACGACGAGTTTGACGCTGGGCTCGGGCGGATAGATGAATTCGTTCTGGCTGTGGAACTCTTTGAGGATGTCGTTCTGAAGCGTGCCGCCGAGGGTGGTCCAGGAGATGCCGCGTTGCAGGGCCATGCCGAGATACATGGCCCAGATGACGCAGGCGGGGCCGTTGATGGTCTGCGAGACGGTGACGTTGCCGACGGGGATGTCGGCGTAGAGGCGGTGCATGTCCTCGATGGTGTCGATGGCGACGCCGCAGCGGCCAACCTCGCCGACGGAGAGCTCGTCGTCGCTGTCGCGGCCCATCAGCGTGGGCAGGTCGAACGCGGTCGAGAGCCCGGTGTTGGCGGCGGTGGACGACTTGGCTTGTTCGAGGAGGTACTTGAAGCGTTTGTTGGTGTCGTCGGCGGAGCCGAAGCCGGCGAACTGACGCATGGTCCAGAGGCGGGTGCGGTAACCCTGGGGGAAGAGGCCGCGGGTGTAGGGGTATTGGCCCGGCGCAGCGATGTCGCGCGGGATGTTCTTGAGCGACTCGCTGGGCACATCGGGCGCGTAGGCGGGGTCGAGCACCAGGCCGGAGATGGTGACGGCGTGGGGGTCGATGGGTTTGGTGGGCGTGACGGGTGCGGCGTTCTTTGGTGACAAAGCGGTCATCGTGTTCCTCCTCGGCCGATTCCCTGAATTCTACGGGTTCAGGTAGACTAATTGCATGGATACCCCTGTCGTCTTGCTGAATCTCGCCATCGCGCTGGCGGTCGGGATGCTGGTCGGGCTGCAGCGGGAAAAGGCGGGCTCGGAACTGGCGGGCGTTCGCACCTTTCCGCTCTTAACAATGCTCGGGGCGATGCTGGTGATGGTTTCGCAGCGGCTGTTCCCGGGCGAGGCCGGGGGCGCGGCGTGGCCGACGGCGGTGGTGCTCGCGGCGGGGCTGGTGGCGATGGCGCTGGTGGTGCTGACCGGGAATCTCATCCGGCCGGGGGTGCTGCATCCCGGGGCTGTTCACGACCGCGAGCCGCACGGGTTGACGACCGAGGTTGCGATTCTGGTGATGTTCGTCGTGGGCGCGATGATCGGCGCGGGGATGCGGGCCGAGGGCGTGGCGGTCGGGGCGGGCACGGCGGTACTGCTCTACCTCAAGCCGTCGCTGCGGCGGTTCACGTCGGCGCTGTCGGATGATGACGTGCGGGCGATCATGCAGTTCGCGGCGATCTCGCTGATCGTGCTGCCGGTGGTTCCCGACCGCGCCATGGGGCCGTTCAGCGCGATCAATCCGTACAAACTGTGGCTCATGGTTGTGCTGGTCACGGGCGTGAGCCTGAGCGGGTATGTCGCGCTACGGATCTTCGGTCCGCGGGCCGGTCTCACACTGGGCGGGCTCTTGGGCGGCCTGGTGTCGAGCACGGCGACGACGGTGAGTTACGCACGGCTCGCGCGGACCAGTCCAACGCTGACGCGTTCGTGCGCCGCCGCCATCACCATCGCCTGCGCCGTGATGGGCGCGCGGATGCTGGTGCTGGTGTGGCTCGTGGCCCGCGAGCGGGCTGGCGAACTTCTGCCGGAGCTCGGGGCGTTCCTGCTGGCACTCGTGCTGCCGGCGCTGATCGGAGCCGCGTTCAGCCACACGACGCGGCACACGGACGTCGCCGAGCCCGAAGCACAGGGAGAAGCGCGGAACCCGACGGAACTCAAGACCGCGTTGGTCTTCGCCGCGATCTACGCCATCGTGCTCGTGCTCATGACCTGGGGCAAGGAGACGCTCGGAAACGCGGGCATGTTCACCATCGCGGCCCTCAGCGGCGTTGCAGATATGGACGCCATCACGCTCTCGTCGGCGGGGCTGGTCGCGCGGGGCCAACTGGGGGTATCCGTGGCGGTGCGAGCGATCCTGATCGCTGCGGTCGTGAACACGCTCTTCAAGCTGGCGATGGCGTGGTCGATCGGTGGCTCGCGATTAGGACGGCAGATCGCGTGGTACTTTGCGGCACCCTTGGCCGTGGGTGCTCTGCTCGCCTCGGGCCTGGTGCACCTCGGAGCCTGAGGTACGGCGACGCGGCGTCAATCGCCCCCGCCGCCACCCAGATCGCCGGAGCCGAGCTTGAATGCCGACGCGACGGCGAGCACGGCGAAGAGGATGTCAAACAGGTCGAAGCTCCGCTTGAACGCCTCGGCTTCGATGCCCGCAAGCGCCTCGTCCATCAGCGAGTGATGGTTCGCCTCGAGGTCTTTCTTGTAGGTTTCTCGCTGCTGCGGCTGCATGGCGTCCCAACGTGCCTTGGCGTCGGACCAGACAGCCTTGGGATAGTCGGCCTCACTCTCAGCGTCTTCCTTGGTCTTGCCCTCGGGCCACTGCATCGGCTTGGACGACTTCTCCCACTCTTCGACCACCTGATCGGCGATCGCGACCATGGCGATGTCGTCGGTGACCTTGTACTCGCTGTGGATCTTCTGGCTGGCCTTGGAGACATAGATGTGGATCACCGCGTACTTGCCCATCCCGATCGCGGACAGCGCGATGATCGCGGCGGCGACGCCGGTCACGGCCGAAGCGTCGTCGCCCGCGAGTTTGCCGGTCAGCGACCCGACCAACGCGCCGACGATCCACGCGATCTAACCGATCTCAAGACCTGTGAAGTACGTCACCGCCGCCCAGACGGCCGCACCGATCGCGCCGCCGATCACCTCGCCAACCGCACCCTTGATCATGTCGAAACCTCCACCCGCGCGGCGGGACCCCATCGTCCCACGTGCGACGCCGGCAAGGTCAACAAATTCCCCGAAAACCCGCGCCTCGTACCGTCATGCATCCTGCAGCAGCGGCAGCGTGATCACAAAGTCCGTTCCCCGTCCGGGCTCGCTGAAGACTTCGATGCGACCCTCGTGCGCTTCGATCAGACGTCTGGAAGTCGGAAGCCCCAAGCCCGTGCCGCCGGATTTGGTGGTGAAGTAAGGCGTGAAGATCCGCGGCAGCACATCGGCTGGGATGCCCGGACCGGTGTCGATGACATGAATCTGTGCCACACGCCGCTGATCGGCATCGCGGACCGCGACCGTGCGGATGATGAGTTCCTTCAGCGGGGCCGCCCCCTGCGGCTCGGATCCCGTCATCGCTTGCGTCGCGTTGAGCATCAGATTCAGCACGGCTTGCTTCACATGCGAGACGTCCACGCTCGCTCGGAGCGGCTCGGACGAAAGGTCGGTGCGCAGTCGAACGCCCGATCGCTCGGCCTGGGGCGCGAAGAAATCAATCAGCTCCCCCACCGCAACATTGAGGTCCGCCTCGCGGCGATCCAGCCGCAGTTCGCCGGCGAATTCGAGGAAGTCGGTCAGGATGCCTCGGAGTCGTTCGACTTCGCGACGAAGCGACTGGACGCGGCGGACAAGACGGCCCTTCTCGTCTCCCGCGATCGGAAGCTCTTCGATCGCCTCGCCGAGGAGTTGGGCATTGAGGCCAACAGTCGAGAGCGGGTTCTTGATCTCGTGGGCAAGGCCGCCGGTCATGGCGCCGAGTTCGGCAAGACGCTCGGCGCTTCGGGCTCGGCGTTCCGCGGCGTGGGATCGACGCAGGTGGCGTTTGAGCAGATACGCAGAACTCAGCGACGCCAGCGCCGCGCCAAGAAAGAGGCCGAGGATGAACCAGAACGAGCCAAGCACCTCGGAGGGTACGGGACGCAAGACCGACAGGAAGCCGGTCCAGTGATTGTCATGGACCAGCTCGCAACCATTGCGGATGCATCAACGCCGTGGGGAGCGGGTATAGCCCCGGCGCGGAATGACGACCTCGACGGAGTCGGGAGCCCGGATGACGCGGGTGGCTTTCCAGCCCTTGTCGGTCTTGGTCGCGTCGTAGATGACCTGCGAACCGTCCTTCAGGACGCGGAACCCGTCCCCCTGGATCACGCTGTAGTGCGCGAAGATGTCCTGCCCCTCGGGGCCGACGATGAAGCCGAAGCCCTTGCGAGGGTCGAACCATTTCACGGCCCCCTCGAGGTTCGTGATCTGGTTTGCTCCGGCGCCGCTTGTGCCCTCGGACATTGCAAACCCCTTTCCGGGTGGCGATCGGCAAGGTCGCCACCGTTGGACCGAACGTGCGAGACTTTCCCAGTCGGTCGCGGCGTGCACGCATCCTGCGCTACCGCGAGCCGCCTCGGCATCGCCGACCCGTGAAAACAGATTATCAGACGGCGCGGGGTTGTCAAATCAAGGCTTGGCGGCCCTCGGTGCGCCTGTGGAAAAGCGGGGCGGCCTTCAAGACCGCCCCGCGTGGGATTCGCAAATTGTGCCACGATTACGTGGCGGATCACGTGATCGAAGTCATCAGGCCGTCGGAGCGCCGGCCGGAGCCGCAGGAGCGGCCGGGGCGTTCTTCTTTGCCTCTTCGATCAGCACGGCCTTGCGGCTGAGCTTGATGCGGCCCTGATCGTCGACGAGGATGACCTTGACCTTGACCACGTCGCCGATCTTCACCACGTCGGTCACGCTCTTGACGTAACCCTCGGCGAGCTCGGAGATGTGGCACATGCCGTCGGTGCCCGGGGCAAGCTCGACGAACGCGCCGAAGTCCTTCACGCTGACGACCTTGCCGGTGTAGACCGCGCCGACCTTGACCTCTTCGCAGAGGGCTTCGATCTCGGTGCGGGCGCCCTCGAGCGAGGGGCCGTCGGTGGAGGCGATCTGGACGGTGCCGTCGTCCTCGACGTCGATGGTGACGCCGTAGCGGTCCTGCAGGCCGCGGATCATCTTGCCGCCCGGGCCGATCAGCTTGCCGATCTTCTCGGGGTCGATGCGGAGGGTGACGATGCGCGGGGCCAGCGGGCTGATGTCAGCGCGGGGCTTGTCGATGATGCGTTCCATGATGTCGATGATCTCAAGGCGGCCCTGCTTGGCCTGCTCGAGGATCTTCTCGATCTGGGAGACGACCAGGCCGCGGGCCTTGAGGTCGAGCTGGATGCCGGTGATGCCCTCGCGGGTACCCGACACCTTGAAGTCCATGTCGCCGAAGAAGTCTTCCTCGCCGATGATGTCGGTGACGAAGAGTTCGTTCTGGTCGTTGTCGTCGCTGAAGCGGCCGACGGAGATTCCGGCGACGGTGGCCTTGATGGGCACGCCCGCGTCCATCAGAGCAAGACAGCCGCCGCAGACCGAGGCCATCGACGAGGAGCCGTTGGACTCGGTGATGTCGCTGACGACGCGGATGGTGTAGGGGAACTCATCGGGGCCGGGGATGACGCCCATGAGCGAACGCTCGGCGAGGGCGCCGTGGCCGATCTCGCGGCGACCCGGGGCGCTGATGCGCTTCACTTCGCCCGTCGAGAAGGGCGGGAAGTTGTAGTGCAGCATGAACTTCTTGCTGTACTCGGGGATCAGGCCGTCGATGATCTGCTCGTCCTTGCCGGTGCCGAGCGTGACCGAGATGATGCTCTGGGTCTCGCCGCGCTGGAACATGGCCGAGCCGTGGGTGCGCTGCAGCACGCCGACGGCGCCGGTGATCTGGCGGATCTGGCGCGACTTGCGGCCGTCGGCGCGGATCTGCTTCTCAACGATCAGGCGACGGGTGACCTTCTCCTCGAGCCGGCGGAAGGCCTCCTTGGCCATGATGCGGTTCTTGAGGCTGCTGGCGTATTCGCCGTAGGTGGCGTCGCTCTTGAGCGAGAACGCGCCGTCGAGGACCTTCTTGCGAAGCTCGTCGACCTTGGCGTTGCGCTCGGCCTTGGAGTTGATCTGACGGGCCGCGGTCATGTCGGCCTCGGCGAGGGCCCGGACCTTCTCGGTGATCTCGGCGGTGGGCAGGAAGAGCTCGCCGCCCTTCTTGGGCTTGCCGACCTTGGCGACGAGTTCGTTGATCAGGCCGAGCACGTCATTGATGTGCTTCTGGCCGAACTTGATGGCCTCGACCATGCTCGCCTCGTCGACCTCGGCGGCGCCGACTTCGATCATGTTCAGGCCGTCCTTGTGGCCCGAGAGAACGAGGTCGAGGTCGGAGTAATCGAGCTGGCTGATGGTGGGGTTGACGGCGAACTGCGGGCCGTCGTCGGTGTGGATGCGGGCGACGCGGACGGTGGCGATCGGGCCTTCGAAGGGCACGTCGCTGCACGCAAGGGCGGCGCTCGAGGCGATGCCGGCGATCACGTCGGCGTCGTTCTCGGTGTCGTGGCTCAGCACGCTGCACTGGATCATGACCTCGTCGATGAACCCGTCGGGGAAGAGCGGGCGGATCGGGCGGTCGATCATGCGCATGGTGAGAATTTCCTTCTCACTCGGCGGGCCTTCGCGCTTCTTGAAGCCGCCCGGGAACTTGCCGGCGGCGGGGGTCTTCTCGCGGTAATCGACCGTCAGCGGGAAGAAGTCGATGCCCTCGCGGGGGTTGGAGCGGACGACTGCGGCGAGCACGGTGGTGCCGCCGTAGGACGCGATGACGGTCGCGCCGGCGAGCTTGCCGACGACGCCGGTCTCGAGGGTGAGGGTGCGACCGCCGAGGTCCTTGCGGACGACGACCGCGCCCGGCAGGTCGGCAAGACCCGTGGAGACGTGGGAAACCTGGGACATGATTTGGATCCTCTGCTAGTGGAACCACCGCGCCGGGCGAAGTCCGTTCGCTCGAGGCCGAGTGCGTTCCGGGGCTTGTCGCCCCCCGGTCTTCCCGTATGAGAGGCAGAAGGCAAAGGTCGGAGAGAGTCGGGAGACTCGGGTCGCCGGCGTTTGCCTACCGCCCTGCGAGAGAGGCCGGAGGGGCACGAAATTCACGGCCGAATCGTCGGCCGGAAACAAATCGGCCCGGCGTTCTCTCGAACACCGGGCCGTGAAAGTCTTCTTACTTGCGGAGGCCGAGCTTCGCGATCAGGCCCTGATACTCGCTGGGCTGCGTGCGGGCGAGGTAGCGCAGAAGCCGGTTGCGCTTGCCGACCATCAGCACCAGGCCGCGGCGGCTGTGATTGTCTTTGTCGTGACCCTTGAGGTGGTCCGACACTTCCTTGATCTTCTCGGTCAGCATCGCGATCTGGACCTGAGGCGAGCCCGAGTCCTTCTCATGGGTGCGGTAGGTGCTGACGATCTGCTTGCGGCGTTCGGCGACGAGTGCCATTCGTGTTCTTTCCTTCGTTCAGTCTTCTTTTGGATGACAAGTCTAGGCGAGGCCCGTCGCGGAGTCTACGCCCCGCGAGCACTGGAACGATGGAAAATACCGCCCAAATACCAAACATACCCGCTCGGTCGCGGCACCCGTGACGCCGTCGGAATAGACGCATCAAGTTCCGCAGACGCGCAGAGCGGTGCGGACTCGCCAATCGTTCTGCCCGCATGCCAATCAGGACGCGCTGGTGGGAAACCGAGGTACCGGCTCGGAGAAAGACCCGATCCTCTCCAGCGTGCCTCTTTGTGTCGGCGAGAAGCCGCGGGCCGTATGGAGGGATCGCGTTGTCCCAGACCCAGTCCGCGTCCCGAGGAACGGCGCTGCGGCGCCGCGGCGTGCCGGCATGGTTGCAGGGCACCCTCGCGGCGCTTGGGCTGATGGCGCTGACGTGGACGTCGATCGATGGCACCTACATGGTCGGGTCTCGCGTACTCAAGGACGCGCTCAACCAGGAACTGACCGCGATCGCCCGGATGGCGGCAGAACGTCTCGACGCCGAGTCGCACCGCACGCTCGTCGACGTGTCGCAGCAGAACGGCGAGCAGTATCGCCGCGTCGTGGCGCCACTGGCGGAGGTGCTGGCGGCCACGCCGCACTTGAAGTACGCGTATACCGTGCGGCCCAGCCCAGAGGGGCCGCGGTTCGTGGT
>JBILLU010000018.1:0-30999 GCA_044375915.1 Phycisphaerales bacterium | reverse complement strand
CGCCTCGCTCGGATTGAGCTGCGCCGCCCGCACCAGGCTGGCCCGCGCCTCATCCAGCTTGTTCATCTGCATCTGCACCTGACCCAGAAACAGCGGATACTCCGCGTAATTCGGGTTCGCCTTCTGAGCCGCGGCGTAGTGCTCCTCCGCCCGATCACGCTTCCCCAGCATGCTCGCCACCGTCCCCGCCTGAAACTCCAACGCCGCCGTCCGCTCACCGGTGGCGAGCGCCTTTTCGTAGTTCTCGTACGCCGGCGCCAGCGCATCGCGCCCCAGCAGTGCCTCCGCATACGCGATGTACAACCGCTGATCCGCCGGATACTGCGCGATCGCGCCCTTCAGCACCCCCTCCACTTCCGCACTCTTCCCCGCCCGCGACAGCGTCTCCACCGACTCCAGAATCGCATCGACCTTCGCCGCCGACGAACCAGCCACCGGCGCCACAACCTCAACCGGCGTGACCTCCGCCGTCTTCACCCCATCGCCCGCCGCCCGCTTCATCAGCGGCTCACCCGGTGCCCGCAGCACGTACACAAACCCCGCCCCCACCAGCGCGATCACCACCACCGCCGCCACCGCGTGCGCCGCGCCCACGCCCCGGGCAAACCGCCCTCGCGTACACTCGCCCTGCAATGTCCGATTCTCAGCCATCGTCATCTTCTTCGGCCAATTCCAACCTGTCCGGCGAGCTCCCCAAGCAGTACAAGCCCGCCGAGCATGAGCAGCGTATCCGCGCCAAATGGGACGCCGCCAAGGCCTTCCACGCCGACCCGCAGCGCGTCCTCCGAGGCGAAGCCAAGCCCTACGCCATCGTCATCCCGCCCCCCAACGTCACCGATCGCCTCCACCTCGGCCACGCGCTGAACAACACACTCCAGGACGTCCTCGCCCGCTCCCACCGCATGATGGGCTACGAGACCCTCTGGATGCCCGGCACCGACCACGCCGGCATCGCGACCCAGGCCGTGGTGGAGCGCCGCCTCAAGAAGGACGAGAACCTCACACGCCAACAACTCGGCCGCGAGAAGTTCATCGCCAAGGTCCAGTCCTTCAAGGACGAGTACGAAGCGATCATCACCGAGCAGCTCAAGCTCATGGGCTGCTCCTGCGACTGGGACCGCCAGCGCTTCACCATGGACGACGTCTGCGCCCGCGCCGTCCGCGAAGCCTTCTTCCGCCTCTTCAAAGACCGCCTCATCTACCGCGGCAAACGCCTCGTGAACTGGGACCCGGTCCTCCAAACCGCCGTCGCCGATGACGAGTGCTACGACGAAGAGATCGATTCGTTCTTCTACTACCTCCGCTATCCGCTGGTCCACGCCGCCGCTCCCACCGGGGGCGGGGCCTTCCATGCCCCGCGCCAAATGACCCCCGTCACCTGGAACGAGTTGGCTCGCCGCGGCTACCCCGGCGCCGAGAACCATCCCGGCGAAGACCAAGCCTGGGTCACCGTCGCCACCACCCGCCCCGAGACTTACCTCGGCGACACCGCCGTCGCGATCAACCCCAAGGACCCGCGCGCCAAGTCCCTCCGTGGCCTCTTCATCGATCTCCCCCTCGTTGGCCGCATCATCCCCATCCTCGAAGACGACTACGTCGTCCTCCCCGCCGCGATGCAGGAAGACCCCGAGGAAGCCAAGAAGGACCCCAAGGCGATGTTCGCCACTGGGTTCCTCAAGGTCACCCCCGCGCACGACGCCAACGACTACGAACTCGGCTTTCGCCACAAGGCCTCCATCGAAGCCTGCGGCAACGCCGTGCTCATCAACATCTTCGCCCCCGACGGCTCCATCAGCGACAAGCACGGCTGGACCGACATCGGCGACGCCCACCTCTTCGTCGGCCTCAAGCGCGAAGCCGCCCGCAAGAAAGTCCTCGAAGAGTTCAAAGCCCGCACCGTCGGCTCGTCCAGCAACTCGCTCCTCGCCGAGACCAAGCCGTATCGCCACAGCGTCAAGCACAGCGACCGCAGCAAAGCGATCATCGAGCCCTACCTGAGCGACCAGTGGTACGTGAAGGTGACCGACGACCGCCTCGCCCCCGCGGCGAACCGCGCCTTGGTGGCCGAGCAATCCTCACATCAACAAACCTCCAAGCAGCAAAGCAAAACCAACGGCGACGCCACGCTGAAGTTCTACCCCGCCCGCTACGCCAAGACCTACGAACAGTGGCACGACAACATCCGCGACTGGTGCATCAGCCGCCAGCTCTGGTGGGGGCACCGCGTTCCTGTGTGGTCGCTTCCCGAATCGGCACCTCTCAAGATCAACGACTTCGGCAGAAGCCTCGCCGCGCTCGGAAGCTGGGTCGCTGAAGGTCGCATCTGCGGCACCGTCTTCGGCAATCCGCTGACCGCGAAGGGGGTCGAGATCGATCTCTCATCCCCCAATACGAATGACGGCGTGTTCATCTGCGTGCGTGATCCCAACGATCACGAGATCGTCGCGCAGCTCGAGATGAACGGTTTCGTCCAAGACTCCGACGTCCTCGACACCTGGTTCTCCTCCGCCCTCTGGCCCATGTCCACTATGGGCTGGCCCAACCCATCGCTCGCCGGCACCGACTTCGACGGCCTGCTCCAAGCCTTCAACCCCACCACCACCCTCTGCACCGCCCGCGAGATCATCACCCTCTGGGTCAGCCGCATGGTGATGTTCAACCGCTACCTGATGCCGGAAGGGTGGAAAGCGACGGAGCGACCGAGCGACGGAGCGACGAAGTTGGAGACCGGCGGTTCTGGCCACGGCCCGCTCCCCTTCAAGAACGTCTTCATCCACGCAGTCATCCAGGACGGCGAAGGCCGCAAGATGAGCAAGAGCCTCGGCAACGGGCTCGACCCGCTCGACATCATCGCCAGCCACGGCAGCGACGCCATGCGCTTCACGCTCTGCCAGATGACCACGCAGACGCAAGACGTCCGCATGCCGATGCAGAAGGACTCCGCCACAGGCCGCAACACCTCGCCCAAGTTCGACCTCGGCCGCAACTTTGCCAACAAACTCTGGAACGCCGCACGGTTCACGATGACGATGCTGAAGGCAGAGACGGAGAGACGAAGAGACGGAGAGACGGAGTCCAAGACATCCGCTTCTCACGCTTCTTCCCCCACTTCGTCTCCTCGTCTCTCCGTCTCTTCGTCTCTTCCCCTCGTCGACAAGTGGATGTTGTCCAGACTCGCCACCGCCGTCGGCGAGGCAACCACCGCCATCGAGCAGTTCGAGTACAGCAACTACGCCCAGTCCGTCTACGACCTCCTCTGGCGCGACTTCTGCGATTGGTACCTCGAAGCGATCAAGCCCACCGTCGCCGCTGACCCGCGGCAACAAGCGGTGCTCCGCGCCTCGCTCGACACCATCCTGCGCCTGCTCCACCCCATCATGCCCTACGTCACCGAGGCGATCTACGAGCAAGTCCGACTGCTCCCCACGGCCTCCATCGACGGCCTCACCCTCGCCGCACCCCGCAAGGGCGACCTGCTCTGCACCGCCGGCTGGCCGGCAGCGTCCGACGCGCTGCGCGATAGCGCCGCCGAAGCCACCTTCGAGCGCACCCGCGCCCTCGTCACCGCACTCCGCGAGGCCCGCTCGCAGCACCAGGTCGCTCCCAAGCGCAAGGTCACGCTCCACGCCCCCGCCGGCCTGCTCAAGCCCGACGAGGCCGCGCTGGTGCAGACACTCGCGTTGATCGAGACCATCGACGCCGCACCGCAGCCAGCCGGCGCCGTCGCCATCACCTTCGAGGGCAAGCAACTCTTCCTCAGCAACCTCCGCGACGCCGCGGCCGCCACCGCCCCCGGCGCCTCCGGCTCCGTGAACGAAGCCGAGCGCGAGCGCCTCACCAAACTCATCACCGATAGCGAGAAGTCGATCGCCACGCTCGAAGGCCGCCTGAACAACCCCGGCTACGCGCAAAAGGCCCCGCCCGCAATGGTCAAGCAGACGCAGGACCAACTCGCCAAGGCCAAAGCCGACCGCGACGCCGCGAACGCCGCACTCGCCGCCCTCGGGAGCAACACGTGACCGTTGGTGTCCACGTGGCTCGGGTGCCACTGCCCAGCAGCTCGGGGCTGGGCAGTGCGAGCGTTCCCATCGCGCTGCTCGCCACCATCCTCACCGCCTGCTCCACCTCCGCGCCACCACCTCAAGCCTCAACACCCACCACACCAACCCAACCCTCCCCCATTCTCGCCACCGACGGCTGGGAGTTCGGCACGCCCCCCAACACCTCCCGCGGCCTCGCCATCACCACCCGCTCCTACCGCCTCTACACCACCACCCGCGACGCCGCACTCGCCGCTCGACTCCCCACGCTCCTCGAAGCCGCGCTCGCTCAGTACCGCACGCTCATCACGCCGCTGCCGCTGCCCGCCGAACGCGTCGAGACATTCGTTCTCGCCAACCGCGGAGAGTGGGTCCGCTGCGTCCAGACCCTCTGGGCCGATCGCGCCGACGCCTACATGACCATCCAGCGCGGCGGCATCACCGCCAACACCAAGAGCGTCCTCTTCGACCTCGGCCCGCGCGACACCCTCGTCCTCGCCGCCCACGAAGGCTGGCACCAGTTCACCCAAGCCACCTTCAAAGAGCAACTCCCCGTCTGGGCCGAGGAAGGCATCGCCACGCTCATGGAAGGTTTCCGCTCCGAGCCCGGCGAGCACACCCGCTACACCTTCATGCCCTGGGCCAACCTCGAACGCTTCGATCGCCTCCGCGACGCCCACGGCAGCGGCGCGATCATGGACCTGCCCACGCTGCTCGCGTCATCCCCCTCCCGCGAACTCAGCGGCGGCGACCCGCTCACCTGGTACGCCCAGGTCTGGGCCCTCTCGCACTGGCTCATGCAGCCCCAGCGCCGCCCGGCCTTCGAGCGCATGGTGGCGAACGCCGCCGACGGCACGCTCCTGCAAACCGTCGCCAGCACCCGAGGCGAAGCCGCTCGCGTCGCCGCCACCCGAGGCCGCGGCGGGCTCGAGATCTTCGCCACCTACTTCGGCGACCCCGCCGCCCACGGCCCCCTCGACAACGACTACAAGGACTTCATCCGCAGCGTCGTCGCCGTCGGCTCCCGCGACCGCGTGACGCAGGGACAGCCGCCCGCCGGATTGCGATAGAGCCTCTCGCGTAAGCGAGAGGTGGCAAGCACCGAAATCCGCCGCAACCCAGACGTACTCGCATCTGACCAATAAATCACACGCACGGAATCACTCCGTGTGCTCTGTGATCTCCGTGGCAAATGCCTTCCCGCCTTACGGCAACCGCTGCCCATTCATCCGCGCATGCGCCCGGATGATCGCCGACGCCGCCACCACCCGCACCATCGGCGACGAGTCGCTGAGCATCGTCTCCAGCGTCGTGAAGTGCTGGGCTTTGGCCGTGTAGCCGTACACCGACGCCGCCTGCTGGCGGATCGTCTCCGAGCCGTTGGTCGCGTACTCATCCGCGACGAAGCTGCCCTGGTCCAGCCCCATCTTCGCCAGCGCCGTCGAGCACGCCAGCCGGAACTCCGGCGGCATGAGGTTCCCCTGTGGGTCCTTGTAGCTCGACAGATAGATCAACTGATCGATCGACCCGCGATCCTTCACCTCGCCGATGATCTGCACCGCGAGCACCGCGGCCTCAAAATCTTCCGGCCGCGCCGGGAAGAGCGCCGCACGCACACCCTCGATCGGGTCGTTGTCACCCAGCTTGATCCGCGCCTCGCCGCACTGCAGTTGGAACAGAGCCACATCCGACGCGCGGTCCTTCGACACCCGCACGCGGGCCGCTTCCTTCAACATCGCGATCGCCGAACGCTCGCCCATCTCGCCCAGCACCCACGCCGCATGGCTGCGCAGGTTCGCCGGCACGTTCGCCCCCGTCAGCCACCCCGCCAGCGGCGAGGGGTCCGGGTTCTGCCCCATCTTCTTGAGACCGAAAATCGCCGACGCCCGCACGAACGCAGACTCGTCATTGGTGAGCGACTGCAACCGCGCCGACGCCTCACTCACGCGGTTGCGTCCCGCCGCCATCGCCGCCATCGCCCGCACACCCGGGGCCGGATCATCGAGCGCCTTCATCAGCACCGGTCCAAGCCGCCGCCCCGCCATCCCCGCCGCGTCCGCGGCGTACCCGCGAACCTGTCCATCGTTGTTGTTCGCCGACTGCTCGATCACCGTCAGCGCCTTCTCGCGAATCTCGGCGATCCGCACCGCATCCGGCACCGCCGCCGCAACGCCTTCCGTCGCCCCGACCTGCGGCTTCGCCGTCGCCTTGCTCGCGACCGCATCGCCGCCCGAGGCCGCCGCAGGCTTCTGAGCCGTGTTCTTCGCGCACCCGCTCAGCATCTGGCTCATGGCCAAGGCCGCAACACCCGCGATCACCAATCCGTTCGTTGCACTCTTCACGCGTCGCTCCGTCGTAATGCTGCAAGCCGTCACAGCCACCCTCAGGCCACCTTCGCGGTTTCCGTACCGCTGCCGCCACCCAAATTGTTCGGCATTCGCCGCACGATTGCGAGAATCACAAGGCCAGCCAAAGAAACCGGAAAGACCCAGCAAAGGTCGCCAAACTCGCGGTAGACGGTCTCTCCTCGCCGGATCCGCACGTCCTGGACCGCGATCCCTTCCACACGGCACGCTAGACCGTCCACGCTGATCTCTCGGACCCGCCCCAAGTAATCAATAAAGCACGAGACCCCCGTGTTCGCCGCCCGAACCACCGGCACGCCCAGTTCCAGCGCCCTCCACCGCGCCGCGAGCAGGTGCTGCTTCCGCCCCGGGTCCCACGATCCAAACCAGCCGTCGTTGGTGACGTTCACGAGGAGCGGCATGTGGTTGTCGGCCTCGGCCGCCCGCACCAGTGCTCGGCACAGCGACGCCTCGGTGATCTCGAAACAGATCGGCGTGGCCATTTGCACCACCCCGCGGAGTCCGGCAATATCGCCGGCTTTGCCCACGTCAAAGCCAAAGAGGCCCGCGCCATCGATCCGCCCCTTGCCGAGGTCAAACGACATCCCCGCGGCGCCGATCGAGAGCAGTTTCTTCTCGAGCCAAGGCCAACTCGAGATGTACGGCATGGTCTCGCCAAACGGGGTCATCCGGATCTTGTCATACCGGCGCCCATCGACCGCCCCGTGCTCGACGCGAAAGACGCTGTTGAATCGCTCGTCAAATGCGACCCGCCCTCCGTCCGGGCCGGGCTCGAGTCGCAGATTCCTGGTCCCGAGCGCCCCGATCAGGAGCGGCACACCGAGTTGCTTCTGGACCTCGAGCAGCTCGCCGGTGTATCGCGTGACTCTCGTTTCCTTCGCGCCGCCCGCACCCGTCACCTCAAGCGGTTCAAGAAAGTACCCTGGGAACATCGTCTCGGGCCAGATGATCACCGCGGGCGGCGCGCCACCAGCGCCAGCCGCGGCCTTCCGGGTCATATCGAGGAACCTCGCGAAGTCGCGTTCCCGCTGCTCGGCGCTCCACCCGATCTTGTTGCTCTGTGGCAGATTCGTCTGCACCACACCCACACGAATCACCGGCCGACCGGCCCAATGGCGCTCGAAAAACGCGTGAGCGATCATCGCGACCGTGAGGGCGACGACCAACGTCGCGGCCGCAATCGCCCAAGTCCTCGATCCGGTCGTCGTGTCGCGGCGCCGCAACCTCGCATCGCACGCGATGCCCAGACACGCCGCAAGCCACGCCCCGACGCCGTACGCGCCGACGATCGGACCGAACACGACCAGCGGCGTGTCAATCAACGGATGCCCCAGCAAGAACCACGCATACCCATCCCACACCACTTCGCCGCGAATCCACTCGAGCCCTGTCCAAACGATCGGCACCAGCACCGCCAGCGGCACACGCGGAAACCGCCCGTGCAGCCGCGACAGCACCCACACGAACAAGCCCGGGTAGATCGACACGTACAACACCAGCGGCACGTACCCCGCCGCCGAGATGTCCATAACCCACTGCTGCTGCCACCAGTAAAACGCCGACGCCCCCAGCCCCACCATCACCGCGTCACGCTTGCGGAATCGCCCCGCATAGAGCCTCTCGCGTAAGCGAGAGGTCGCTGACGCGCCGTTCGCGTTGGAAGCGCCATCTCCGCCATCTCGACCATCCGACCTCTCGCTGACGCGAGAGGCTCTATGGGCCTCGCTCCGCGGAGTCATCCGCACCGCCACCCACACCAGCGGCACAATCGCCACCAACGCCGCCCACCCAAACTCCACCGGCGCGAACGCCAACCCCATCAGCCCCGCATGCGCGAGCCCGGCCAGCAACGACACCAGGATCTGTTTCCGCGAAGAAGTCACGCCGCAAATGTAACGGCTCACCGCACTCCGCGACGCGAGAAATCACCCCCCGCGGTCAGTCTCGAAGCGGATGACATCGCCGGAGACACTTCGTCTCTCCGTCTCTTCGTCACTCCGTCTCTTTTCATCGCCCGGTGTAATCGATCAACCGCGCCAACTCGCTCCGCAGGTTCCCGCGAGCGACCACGCGATCGACCAGGCCAGCCTTCATCAGGAACTCCGACCGCTGGAAGCCTTCCGGCAGTTCCTGGCGGATCGTCTGCTGAATCACGCGGGGACCCGCGAAGCCGATGAGGGCCTTTGGCTCCGCGAGGATGATGTCGCCCAGCATCGCGAACGACGCCGTCACGCCGCCCGTGGTCGGGTCGGTGAGCACGCTGATGAACAGCCCGCCCGCATCGTCCAGCCGCGCGAGCGCGGCCGACGTCTTGGCCATCTGCATAAGGCTCAGACCCGACTCCTGCATACGAGCGCCGCCCGAGCAGGAGATGATGATGACCGGCAGGCCCTTCTTCCCGTTCGCCTTGTCCGGCGTCGCTTCTTCGATCGCCCGCGTGATCGTCTCGCCGACCACCGAGCCCATCGAGCCCATCATGAACGTCAGATCCAGGCACACGAGCATCGCCTCGCGGCCCTTGATGAAGCACTTGCCCGCCCGGATCGCATCAATCTGACCCGTCTTCACCTGCTCGGCGATCAACCGCTCGCGGTACGCCTTCAGGTCCTTGAACTTCAGCGGATCGGTCGGCTGCAGCTCGGTGAACATCGCCTCGAACGTGCCCGGGTCGGCCAGCTGCAACACCCGCTCGGTCGCCCCGATGCGGAAGTGGTGCGTGCACTCGGGGCACACGTTCAGGTTCGCTTCCAGGTGCCGCCGGTAGATCATCTTCGTGCACGACGGGCAGCGAAGCCAGATCCCCTCCGGGATCGAGGCCCGACGCTCGGGGCGGAGGTCCGCCCAGGTACGCTGGGGCTGCTTCGTGCTGACGGCCGGCTTGCGGCTGGGTGCCTGTGTCATGTCCGTGCGTTCCAGGGTGACTGACCGAAATTCCGACACCCTTCCCGGCTTCAAGTACGAAGCAGGTTCGAGCGTCGCTCCCGGCAAGTCCCGATCGCGTGCCGCGGGCAGGTCCTTCGCCCACGATCGCCCCGACTCGGCCCGGCGAACCCTCGCCAAGAACCGCCCGAGGCTGGCTCCATCCGGGACTCCGCCCGAACCAAGCCGCACGCGAAACCCTCTCCCGACCCGCCCGCCGGCTCCAGCCGACGACCCGCGCGTGTCAGAAGTGGTTGGGAGTTTAGCACTTCGGCGTTCAGGCCGTGCAAAGTTGAGAAAGGGCTTTGTTTGGCATTGTGGAGAACCTGTCCGTTGCCGCCCCGCCCCTCGCGACTCAGCCGCACGCACCGATCCCGATACCATCAGCCGCGTCTCGCAACCGCACCGCCGCTCCAATGCGTGCCAAAGACCGCCCCTTCAAGTACCCACCCCCTTTTCTCACCCACCCCATCCGGAATCTCCCATGAAGGGCGTCATCCTCGCCGGCGGCACAGGCTCTCGCCTCCTCCCCCTCACCCTGGTCACCAACAAGCACCTCCTCCCGGTCTTCGACCAGCCGATGATCCACTACCCCATCCGCTGCCTACTCATGGCCGGCATCGATGAGGTCCTCGTCGTCACCGGCGGCGAACACGCCGGCGACTTCCTCCGCCTCCTCAAGAACGGCAAGCACCTCGGCATTCGCCACCTCGAGTACGCCTATCAGGAAGGCAGCGGCGGCATCGCCGATGCCCTCAAACTCGCCCAGGACTTCGCCGACGGCGAGAAGATCTGCGTCATCCTCGGCGACAACATCATCGAGAAAAACGTCAAGCCCGCCGCCGCCGCGTTCCGCGAGCAAAACGCCGGCGCCAAGATCCTCCTCAAACGCGTTCCCGACCCCCACCGCTTCGGCGTCGCCCAGCTCGAAGGCGACCGTATCACCCGCATCATCGAGAAGCCCAAGCAGCCCCCCAGCGACCTCGCCGTCACCGGAATCTACTTCTACGACAACGAAGTCTTCGACATCTGCCAGACCCTCAAGCCCTCCTCCCGCGGCGAGCTTGAGATCACCGACGTCAATAACGAATACCTCCGCCGCGGCACGCTCACCCACGACATCCTCGACGGCTGGTGGACCGACGCCGGCACCTTCGAAAGCCTCTTCCGCGCCAGCACGCTGGTCCACCAGACCGGCGCCAATCACTAAGGCAATTCACCGCGGAGGACGCTGAGAACGCCGAGAAGAAGAAGAAGAAGAAGAAGAAGAAGAAGAAGAAGAAGAAGAAGAAATCACTCTCCTGTCTCCCTCCGCGTTCTCCGCGCCCTCCGCGGTGAACTGCCTTTCCCGAGCGATCAATGCCCGAGATCCTCCCCATCCCCACCTCCAACCTCTCCCCGCTAGACGCCTGGGAGCACGCCCGCGAGCGCGGCGAGCCCGCGCTCCTGCCCATCCCTCTCCACTCCGACGACCGCGGCTGGTCCATCATGAACCAGCTCCAAGGCGTCATGGACTCCCAGGGCCAGATCAACATCTCGCTCCAGCACCCGGGCGTCATCAAGGCCTGGCACCGCCACAAACTCCAGACCGATTTCTGGATCTGCGTGCGGGGAGATCTCAAAGTCGGCGTCCACCGCACCGAGGACGACAAAGCCTGGGCCGCCGTCATCGGCGAGCACCGCCCCGCGCTCGTCATCATCCCGCCCTCACTCTGGCACGGTGCCGCAACCGTCGGCGCCGAACCCGCCAGCCTGCTCTACTACGTCACGCACGCGTACAACCCCAAGCAACCCGACGAAGAACGCCGCGCGTTCAACATCCCGCAGTGGTTCCCCTGGAGCGTGCAGTTCCGATGAACGAGTGGCGCGAAGGCCCCATCGCCCTCCTTGGCGCCGACGGCATGCTCGGCCGCCAGTGGCAGCGCTGGTTTGGTGCCTCCGACTCCCCCTCCCCGAGGGAGGGGGCGGGGGGTGGGTTGATCAACGTCGATCAACGCGAAGACTTTCGTCCGTCCACCCGCGTCCACTGCTTCACCTACCCCGCCATCGACTTCGAGCGCGACGACTCTCTCCACCGCGTCTTGGACTGCAATCCCCGACTCATCATCAACTGCGCCGCCTACACCAACGTCGATCAAGCCGAGTCCGAGCCCGACAAGGCCGACCGCATCAACGCCGCCGCCGTCGGCACACTCGCCCGCCTCTGCCGCGAACGCGGCGTCACCCTCGTCCACTTCAGCACCGACTACGTCTTCGACGGGCGCGGCTCATCGCCCTACGCCATCGACGCTCCGACGAATCCCGCCAACATCTACGGTCGCACCAAACTCCGTGGTGAGCAACTCCTCCATGCCTCCGGCTGCGACCACCTGCTCATCCGCACCAGTTGGCTCTACGCACCGTGGGCCAAGAACTTCGTCCGCACCATCGCTGCAGCAGCGAAAGCCAAGCCCGAACTCCGCGTTGTCAACGACCAGCGCGGCCGCCCTACTTCCACCGCCTCGCTCGTCGACATCACCGCCCGCCTGCTCGACCGCCAACTCCGCGGCACGTTCCACGCGACCGATGACGGCGAGTGCACGTGGTTCGAGTTCGCGACGGCCATCGCCGCGTACGCGAGCCGCTCGTGCCGGGTCCTGCCTTGCAGCACCGCCGAGTTCCCGCGTCCCGCGCCGCGCCCAGCGTACAGCGTGCTTGATCTCAGCAAGACCTTCGCTGCCGTCGGCCCGTTGCGGCCGTGGCGCGACGCCCTCGCCGATGTCCTGCCGCGCCTCGAGCCTTAGCGGCGACGCCGCGCCGCAAGCATGAGTCCGGCGAAAACGCAGACCGACGCCGGGGCCGGAATCGCCGTCGCGCGGACCATGAACGCCGCGGGGATGATGTACTCGCTCATACGTACCTGGAACGGCGCGGTGCCGAGCGGCTTGCCGGCCAGCGACGTCGCGGCGAAGAGCCACGCGTTGCTCGCGTTCGCTGCGCCACCGATGTCGTAGCGGGCCGGGGCCGCGGTCGCCGACGCGTCGGCGATCATCGTCGCGGCCACAAAGAACTGCCCGGTCACCTTGGTCGGGGTGATGGCGTAGTTCAGGAACGTGTTCGTCCGCGGCAGGCCGCTGAGGCCGTCCACGCTGGTCAGCAGCGTCGCGGTCCGCGGGTCGTTGGGCGTGGTCAACTGATAGAGCGACAGCCGAACCCAGCGGTTCTCGGGGACATTGATGCGGCCGAAGGCAACCGAGATGGTCGTGATCACGTCGTTGCCGCCGGTGACGTTGTAGACGTTCCCCCACATGAACTCCGCGGGGTAGGAACTGGGGCTGCTGAACGAGGGCGACAGGTTGCCGCTGCCGACACCATCGTCGTACGAGTACTGGAACGGGGCGGCCTGGGTCGTGGCGGACGCCAGAGTCAGGGAGAGAATCAGCAACCCGGCGGAAACGGGGCGGTTGAAACGCATCGTGAAGAACTCCGAAGATGTTCAGCCAGCGGGCCGGGTCCGTCCGGACGCGGACTGAACGATCGTAGTAGGCTAGGCGGGCGTGAGGCTGGTGTGCGTCGTGGGATTCCACGGCACGGTCGACGTCGCCGCGGGTTTGAGGAGAACTGTCATGTCAGAACAGCCGCAGGATGCGATGGATGCGTTTCAGGAACCCACGAGCTGGCCCAAGGTCATCGGGATCATCTCGATGATCTGGGGCGGCATCGGGCTCACGTGCGTCGGCTGCGGCGGCGTCATGACCATGGCGGGCACCGCCATGTTGCCGCCGGAGATGCAGAACGGCCCCTTGCCCCCGACGATGGGCTTCGGCATCGTCAACATGCTGAACCTTGGTACCGGCACGCTGTTCAGCATCCTGCTCTTCGCGGCGGGGCTGACCACGCTGCGGCGCTCGATGACGGGCCGCACACTGCACCTGGTCTGGTCGGCCGCCTCGCTGGCGTGGATCCCCGTCGCGTTGTACCTCGCCTACTACCAGACCGAGGCCATGAAGGTCTTCGTGCGGGACAACCCCGACAGCCCGTTCTCCAAGGGCGGCAGCCCGGAGATGGGGCTCATGATCGGCATCGTCATGACCGCGATTTTCTCGATCTACCCGGTCTTCATCTTCATCTGGTTCCTGTTCATCAAGAAGACCAAGGAAAGCTTCGGAGCCGCGGCGGTGAAGGACTACATCTAGCGGGCAGCGACGGAGCGGTTCTGGAATGTGGGTGGAGCAGCGAGGTAGAACATCGTGCTCGAGATTCGACCCAACTGTGAGTGCTGCGACCGGGATTTGCTGCCGACGAGTGAGGCGTGGATCTGTTCCTACGAGTGCACGTTCTGTCCGGTGTGTGCGCTGCGGATGAACCGGGTCTGCCCGAACTGCGGCGGGAACCTAGTGATGCGGCCGCTGCGGCCGATCGAGAAACTGACGAAGGACCCCGCGTCGACGACGCGGGTGCGGGCCAAACAGCCGTGCCCGTAGCGTGCGCCTCGATTGCCGGCGCGGGCCCGGTGCGTGTGTGCGATGCCGAGCACGGTGCTCAGCGGCGGCGCCGCCGCACGGCGATGCAGGCACCCAGCGCGAGCAGCGAGGCGCTCGCAGGTGAGGGCACGACATTGATCGCGTAGTTGGCGGCGGATGCATGATCCACGCCGTTGGCGTCGATGTAGTGCAGGATGATGCCCGCGCCGCCGCTGGGGCCGAAGGGGTTGGTGCCGTAGAGCCCGAGGGGCATGCCTCCGGCGTAGCCGAGGTTGCCGGCGACGATCACGTGGTTGAAGATCGCGCCGGTGTAGGTGCCGACGCCGTTCCAGGCGAGGAAGCCCGCGTCCCAGTTTTGGCCGGGACCGTTGAAGCCCGCGGAGAGGTTGGACTTAAAGGGCATCGCGCTGGTGGACATCATCAACGGATGGATGAAGGTCTCGCCGGCGCCGACGCTGACCACGCCGTTGATGGCGATGACGCCGGCGAAGGTCGAGGTGGTGTTCGTGACCGGCGTCATCGTGAACGTGAACGCGGCGGCGAGCGGGACCAGGGCGGCGGATGAAGCGGCGAACGCGAGCGACGCGAGAGCGAGCGGGGTGCGGAACGTCATGTCTGTCTCCTATGGCGGCGGCCTTCGGCGAACGGCCTCCGGGGGACTTGCCATGACGGTCGGGTTCCTTGCAGCGGATTCTCGCGATTCGGTGATGAGGGGTGCAAAGGACTCGGGCTTCGGGAGTTCAGGCAGCGCCCGCCCGCTCACCCGCTCACACGCGGCGCTCGTTGAGGCGGGGCGTTGCGGCCCCGTGGTTCACGGGCAAAGGAGCTGGTTGTAGCCGTCGGCGAAGAGCACGAAGTCGGCGTCGTCGACCTGGCGGTCGTTGTTGAGGTCGCCGGGGCAGGGCGTGGGGCCGGCGGGGACGAACTCGAAGGCGCCGACGTCGATCGGCCTGAGGCCGGGGAAGAAGTTGGCGCGGGCAGGATCGTCGATGGCGCGGTCGTTGCCGCCGAAGTCGACGAAGTCCTGCGGGAACGCGCCGAAGTAGGCCGCGATGTAGCCGCGGTCGATGCAGGGAGAGTCGGAGCGGAGGCGGAAGTCGTTGGAGCCGGTGCTGACGAAGCGCGGGTCGCCGGAGAAGTTGCTGCCTGTGGCGTTGGGCAGGTTGCAGTTGGCGAGCGTCACATTGGAGGCCAGGATCGTGCCGTTGATCTGATGGAAGATCGAGTTCTCGACGGAGGTCGCGCCGACAGCCGCGAAGAGCGGCGAGTTGGCGCAGCGGGTGAACACACAGTTCACGGCGACGAACTTCGTGCCGGTGTTGCTGTTGCGGCTCACCGAGCTGAGATCGCGGAAGATGGTGTTGACGGCGTAGAGGCTGCCACCGAAGACCTGGACGGCGATCTCCGAGGTGTGGAGCTCGCAGTTCTCCAGCGAGAGCACGGCTCCCGGTTGCTGTCCGACGTCGATGAGCGCTCCGGTCGCGGTCGTGAGCTGAGAAGTCAGGGTGACGTTGCGGAGGCGCGACAAGCCGTCGAACGCGACGACGGTCGAGCCGCTGGCGCGATTGACCAGGGTGAGATTCTCGATGACGACGCCGCCGGTGAGGAACAGGCCGATGTTGTTGTCGGTGGTGTTGATGATGGTCTGCCCGCGGCCGCTGCCTCGGATGGTGACGCCGCTGAGCGTCAGGAAGTTGGACAGGGTGTAGGTGCCGGGGGCGAGCACGATCTCGTTGGTGCCGGAGTTGGGCAGAGCGGCGACGGCGGCGGGGAGATTGGAGATCTCCTGCGGCACCTTGATGGGGCCGGAGAACTCGGCGATGGCTTCGTTGCTGAACGCGACCCCGTTGAGCGACCAGGTTCCGGCGGGGGTGCCGTCGAAGTAGACGGAGTCCTTGATCGCGGTGTTGTTGGGCTCGCCGGGTTGCCAGTTGCGATAGGTGCTGGCGCTGCCGTCGGCCCAGACGAAGGTGCCTTCCTGGGCGGCGTCGTTGAGACCGATGAAGGGCTTGGTGCCGCCGATCATGTTGGCCACGACCCAGGCGTTCTCGGCGGCGTTATTGATGGTGGCGAGGTCGCCGCCCATAGCGACGGCGGAGGCGCGCAGGCTGTTCCAGTCGCCGTTGGAGAGACGGTAATAGCGGCTGCCGGTGGCCGGATTGACGAGCGGGCCGGCGGAGACCACGGTCGCGGCGTGGGACGGGACGGCCGCAGCGGCGGCGAGGAGAAGCGTGGCGGCGAGACGACGGGTGCTGGCGATGGACATTGAAAGTGCTCCTGGGTTCCCCGCGACTAGCGGGGATCGCCAGGCGCAACCCTCAGGGGCGCCACGGAAATCTTGAATCAGGAACGGAGCGCGGCACGCGGAACACGCGCGTCGTGCGCGCGGCCGATTCGGAGCGTGCGGGGCGAAGATGGGGAGGAAGGGATTTGCCCACAGCAACGAAGCCGCGTCATCACGTGTGGCTCGGCAAGTGTGGTGCTGGGGTGTTCCACGGCGCCACGACACACCAATGGCTCACAGCAGCGTGTGGTGGCACGGTGTGGGGTCATGTGCGAGGTGCTGTCGGGCCACGTGCCGCGCGACAGGCGGGTCAGGGAGGGACGAGGACCGCGTGCGGGTGGAGGTCGGATTGATGTGCGCGGTCGGATGTGGGACGGCAACCCGCTCGCTCACGCTCGGGGCTCGTCCAGCATGGGAGTGAGGCAAGTTTTGGGAGTTCGGGGGCGGGTGGCGCGAGGGGGGCGTCGGTGGCCCCACGCTGGCGCGTGGGGTTCGTATTGGGGAGCGGCGGGTTCTCGGGGGTGGGTTGTGACAGGGGCGCGTCTCGGCCCCTCACCGCCCTCGCGGACTCGGGCACCTCTCCCCGCTGCGCGGGGAGAGGGGGCGCGGGGGGCAGCGCGGGCGCGGGGAGCGTGAGCGTTTTGGGGGTGAAGTTGGCGATGCGGTAGAGGAGAGTCGCGGCGCGGCGGGTGGATTCTTGTTCGCGGTCTTGTTCGCGCCTCGATTTGGGGGTTTCGCGGCGGAGGTTGTGGGTGACGTCGGAGACCCAGCCGCTGATCATGAGTGAGAGTGCGCCGATGCATTGCTCGAGTTGGGCGGTGGCGGCGGTGCGGGCGCGGCGGGCGTGGGCGAGGTCGGCCTGGGCGAAAAGAGTGGCCGCGTCGTCGGTGGCGAGGTAGATCGTCAGCGCGGCGAGGGTGATCTTGAGTTCGTTGGCGATGGACTCGAGGGATTCCTGCGGCGACTGCAGCAACTCAAGCAGCACGCGGCGCTCGTGGTCGGTGGGCATGAAATTGTCACGAGTCTCTGCCTGCGGCACGCCCCCACCCCTTTCCCTGCTCCACTCCCCCACACCCCACTCCCCCACTCCCCCACTCCCAACTCCCCCACTGCTCCACTTCCCATAGTGTCGCACAAGAAGCAGGGATGATGCAAGGGATCGGGTCGCGGCGTGGTGCAGATTCTCGGCGCAACGTCGCGGCTGTGCGCACAACGACGGCGTTGTGCGGCCGCGCGGGGCTCGGCGGGTGCGGTGTTCGGGGGAGCAACGCTGTCGAGACACACCACGAGGTCGAGCGATGTCGCGGTGGCGCGTGGCGACGCGGGATGGTTACGGGCAGATGAGGTTCTCGTACGACGCGGCGAAGATCACGAAGTCGGCGTCGTCGACGAAGCCATCGCCGTTGAGGTCGCTGGGGCAGCCGGGCGGCATGGCGGGATCGGCGCAGTCGAGGATGCTGTAGGCGGCGGCGAACGCGACGAAGTCGGTGTCGTCGACGTAGCCGTCGCCGGTGAGATCGCCGGGGCAGGGCCGCTGGTAGAGCCGGAACTGGAAGTACGGCCCGGCCTTCATCTTGATCTCGTACAGAGCCGTCGGGTCGGTCTGGCCGGTGAGGTTCAGCCGGAAGTCCCATCTCATCACGTACTGCTGACCCTGCACGAGGTTGCCGGTCTGCGACCCGAGCTGCGGCGTGCTCGGGCTCCACAGCGCGAACGTGCCGGAGCCGGAGACGTTGTTGGTGTAGAGGCTGGGTGGATGCGGGTAGTCGGGGTGGAGCTCGACCGCGGCGGTGGCGAGCCTGGTGGCAACGCCGCCGTCGATCGCGATCATGAAGCCTTCGAAGGAGTAGGACAAGTTGGGGACGGTGGGCGTGAAGATGAGTCGGCCGTACGCGAAGGCTTGGGAGGATGCGCCGTTGCCGTACCAGTAGGTGCGGAACTCACCGACGCCGAAGCGGACGCCGGAGGCGTTGAAGGTGCTGAGCCCGCCGCAGGATGCGCCGGTGGCGCCGCCGCCGATGCCGAAGGAGTAGAAGAACGGGAACGTGCCGCCGGACGAGCCGCCGCCGGCTCCGGAGCCGCCGGCCCAGGTCTCGCTGTTGATGGGGTCCCAGGTGAAGGGGACGGCGTGGGCGACGGTGGCGAGCGTGAGCGTCGCCGCGGCGGACAGCAGTGATCGATTCGTTTTGAGCACGGACGACTCCTTCCCCTTGGGCACGACGGCCGCGTTCAGCGTGAGCGCGGCGACACCCTTGGGAGTTGTCGGCGGCGAGCGGGACCTTGCAGGAGAAGGAGCGGATTTCGCGCGAGATTTGGGGCGAGCGGCCACGGCCGGGGAAACCACGGGCTGGATTGCGCCAGCGTGCGTGTGCAGAGTGCGGGGATGGGGGTGGGGTTGGTGGGGTGGGGCTAGAAGACTTCGCGCACGAAGCGGCGTTTGGCGAGTGTGGCCTGGTCGTCGTAGGCGTGCTTGTTGGAGCGCTTGGGGATTGTGATCCGGTCGCGGCGGATGGCTTTGTGAGGGATCGCGTCGAGGATGTGGCGGATGCAGTTGAGGCGGGCGCGTTTCTTGTCGTCGGAGCGGACGATGTGCCACGGGGCGAAGTCGGTGTCGGTGGCGTCGAGCATCATGTCGCGGGCGCGGGAGTACTCGTACCACTTGCTGCGCGAGGGCAGGTCCATGGGGCTGAGCTTCCACTGGCGGAGCGGGTCGTGGACGCGGGCCTCGAAGCGGCGCTTCTGTTCCTTGTCGCTGACCTCGAGCCAGATCTTGATGAGGATGATGCCCGCGTCGGTGATGTACTTCTCGACCAATGGGCAGAGTTCGAGGAAGCGGCGGTGCTGCTGCTTGGAGCAGAAGCCCATCACGTACTCGACGCCGGCGCGGTTGTACCAGGAGCGATCGAAGATGACGACCTCGCCCGCGGCGGGGAAGTGCTGCATGTAGCGTTGCAGGTACATCTGCGACTTCTCGCGGTCGGAGGGCGCGGGGAGCGCGACGAGCCGGAAGACGCGGGGGCTGACGCGCTCGGTGATGGCCTTGATGACGCCGCCTTTGCCGGCCGCGTCGCGCCCTTCGAAGACGATGATGGCCCGCAGGCCCTTGTGCTTCACCCAATCCTGCAGGATGCACAGCTCGGTCTGAAGGGCTTTTAAGTGGCGGTCGTAGTCCTTGCCCTTGAGCGCCTTGGACTCGTTGGTGGCGGCGTCGCGAGACATGTCGACCTCCCATTCCGCGTCGCCGGGAGGGGTCTCGAAAGGGGCCCGATCGCACGGGCGGACGCAAAGCGGATGATGAAGTATGGTATTCCCGTGGGGGAGGGTGTGGGCGAGCGGACGGGGGCGAGCGGACGGGGACGACGGAGGGGTGGGATCGCTGCGCGGCTCCACGGTCTGGCACTGCCCAGCGAAGCGCTGGGCAGTGGCACCCGGCCACTCTGCGTGAGCAGAAATAGAATGATGAACCATGTCGACGACGCAGAACGTGAGCCAGACCCCCACCCAGTCCCCTTCCGCGGCTGGCGGCCTGCCGATGCCGCTGATCACGATCGTTTTCGCGGTGCTCCTGTTCGGGCTGGGCGTGGCGATGTACATGCTGGCGAGCGGGGCGGGGGCGGCGAGCCGCACGGCACTCTTTCCCGCGGTGTTCGGGATCCCATTCCTCGCGCTCGGGCTGCTGGCGATGGCGCTCCCAAAGCAGCGGAAGCACCTGATGCACGCATCGGCGGCGGTGGCAACGCTCGTGACCCTGATGGGGCTGGGGATGGCCGTCGTAACGCTCGCGCGGGCGGGATTCGACGTGAACCAGTTGGCCAGGCCCCGGGCCGTGCTGGCGCAGGGCATCATGGGATCGCTGTCGCTGGGATATGTGCTGCTGTGCGTGAAGAGTTTTATGGACGCACGCAAGGCACGGCAGGCGGCCGGTGCCGCGCAGTGAACTGACCACCCTCTCTTCTCACCTGATCGGTCGCGCTCGACGCACCGGGTGAGCGTGTCACATCACGGCGAGGCCGGAGACGGGACCACGACCGACCACGATCACCGGCTCAAAGCAGCCGGTGATCGTGGCACAACGCGGGCGTGGTCGGGCCATGTGCCAACTCCGGTTCGCAGCGATTGATAGCGCGTTTCTGCGTAGCTGGGATGTCGATTGCTGGAACGATCGGTGTGCGAAAGCGACTCGGAAACAGGCCGATTCGTGCTGAGCGCTGATGTCTGCCTCGAACAGGCCCAATAACGCCGTGCGAGCTATTCGTCGTCACGATGTCACTTCGACCTTGTGGCGCAAAGGTCGGGGGAGTATCTTTGCTGTTGGATCTCGCCGCGTTTACAAAGGAAGGCCGCCATCATGAAGTCGACCGTCGCAATGGTTCTGCTGGGCATGTCAGTCCTGGGCGCGGGCTCGAAGAACGCGGCGGCCCAGACCGCGAGTTCGACGGTCACGATCTTCCGCGTCGGCGGGCTTTCCACGCTGACCTTCCCGGGTACGGGTTCGAGCACGTTCAACTTCGCCACAGGCACGCAGACCCATGGCGGCGGAACCGCCACGGGCTCTGCTTCGGCGGGGCAAGGCAGCATTACGGCGTTTGCTGCTGCCAGCGACTTCGGTGCGGACAACCCCGACTCGATCGGCAGCATGGCCGCGCACGCCCAAGCGTCGCTCTCGGATTCGTTCCGGATCACAGCGGACACTGACCAGGCGTTGAAGTTTGAGTTCGGAATCGGGGCCACGGGCTCGGTGAGCACGATTTACGGAGCGGACCGCTGGGTCGGCGGAGGCTCCAGCGCGTCGGTCGAATGGACCGTGAGTCTCAGCGGCGGTCCGACCCCTCTTTCCTCGACGGGGAAGGTCAGCGAGTCTTATTCACCCGAGTTTGTCAATGGAGTCTTGAACCGGAAGCTCATCCGCACCGAGACCGGGCTCTCGTTCAATGAGTTTGCTCTGTTCGCCGAGGTCGGCCACGGCCAGATCGGTCAGACCTTCTCGCTCGGAATGTCCGCGCTCGCTCGCGCAGGTTACAACCGAGGTCCGATCGGTTCCACGATGTCGGGCACGGCGGATTTCGGGAGCACGTTGCGCTGGCTGGGACTGCGGAGCGTGAGGTTCGCCGACGGCACACCCTACACAGGTGCGTTCAGCATCACGAGCGCTTCGGGCTATGACTATCAGGCCCAAGTCGCCAACTGCCCCGCTGACTTCAATTCGGACGCCGTGGTCGACGACGCGGACTTCGTTCTCTTTGTTGGGCCGTACAACCTGCTCGACTGCGCCGACCCCGCGATGCCCGCGAACTGCCCGGCCGATCTGAACAACGACGATGTCGTCGACGACGGAGACTTTCTGATCTTCGTCCTTGCGTACAACGAAGTCGTCTGTCCGTAGGACTTCGGTGCTGGCGGAGATGTCCAATCGTGGAGAGGCGCGGGCGAACCCACGGGGTGCGTGGCGGTCACGCCGTGCCACTGACCTCGGCTCTGTGTTCAGTTCGGGGACATGGTTGACGGTGGTCGGGGACACGGGTCCATGTGCGACCACGTGCACCGGCACATCGCGAGCGTGGTCGGGCCACTTGCCGAGATCGCTTTCGAATCTGGTAACCTCGCCGCATGGCAAAGAAGAAGCGGTTAGAGAGTCTCTCGATTCCGGTCGTGCTCACCGGCACCCTTGTGCCGAAATTCAAGGACGAGGTCCGGATCTTCGGCGGCACTCCGGAGCGGTACGCGCAGCTCCTGATTGACAATTCCATCACGGTTGATCCGGACGTGAAGCACGCGCGGCGGCAGAAGAGTTTGCTGAAGCTGGTGTCGCTGATCGGGTCGCTTCCGGCGGTGAAGCAGGGCATCGGGCGATCGGAGCCGGAGGACTATTGCTGGTGGATCAAGTTCTCGCTGGATCGGAAACACCCGCTGGTGTGGCATGTGATTCAGCGGCTGGGCCATGTGCTCAACTACATCACCTTGGAGGAGCGGCTGGATGTGGTGTTCCGGCCGGTGTCGCCGCCGCCGTATCTCAATGGTGGGCCGGAGTACCTGAGCTGGGTCATCGAGGCGACGAAGCGGTATGTGAATCCGGAGACGGTTCGGAAGGTGCTGCGTGCGCAGCTGCCCGCGACGTTGTCGAGCGAGAAGCAGTGGCGGGAGTATGACACGGAGGAGTGAGGGGGTTTGCGAGAACGAGGAATGCGTGTGCCGTCCGATCGAGCGGAGCGGGGATCGGGGCGTCGGCGGCACTGACCTTCAGAGCAAGGTCAGTGGCACGGGGTCAGTGCCACCCCGCCCACGGGCTCCGCTTCGGCGGGGCAGGGCAGCATTACCGCGTTTGCTGCTGCCAGCGACTTCGGTGCGGACAACCCCGACTCGATCGGGAGCATGGCCGCGCACGCCCAAGCGTCGCTCTCGGATTTGTTCCGGATCACAGCGGACACTGACCAGGCGTTGAAGTTTGAGTTCGGAATCAGGGCCACGGGCTCGGTGAGCACGATTTACGGAGCGGACCGCTGGGTCGGCGGAGGCTCCAGCGCGTCGGTCGAATGGACCGTGAGTCTCAGCGGCGGTCCGACCCCTCTTTCCTCGACCGGGAAGGTCAGCGAGTCTTACGCACCCGAACTTGTCAATGGGTTCTTGAACCGGAAGCTGATCCGGACCGAGACGGGGCTCTCGTTCAACGAGTTTGCTCTGTTCGCCGAGGTCGGCCACGGCCAGATCGGTCAGACCTTCTCGCTCGGAATGTCCGCGCTCGCTCGGGCTGGTTACAACAGGGGTCCGATCGGTTCCACGATGTCGGGCACGGCGGATTTCGGGAGCACCTTGCGCTGGCTGGGACTGCGGAGCGTGACGTTCGCCGACGGCACGCCCTACACAGGTGCGTTCAGCATCACGAGCGCTTCGGGCTATGACTATCAGGCCCAAGTCGCCAACTGCCCCGCTGATTTCAATTCGGACGCCGTGGTCGACGACGCGGACTTCGTTCTCTTTGTTGGGCCGTACAACCTGCTCGACTGCGCCGACCCGGCGATGCCCGCGAACTGCCCGGCCGATCTGAACAACGACGATGTCGTTGACGATGGAGACTTTCTGATCTTCGTCCTTGCGTACAACGAAGTCGTCTGTCCGTAGGACTTCGGTGCTGGCGGAGATATCCAAGAGTGCGGAGGCGCGGGCGAACCCACGGGGTGCGTGGCTGTAAGCCTGTGCCACTGACCTCGGCTCTGTGTTCACTTCGGGGACATGGTTGACGGTGGTCGGGGACACGGGTCACGTCCGACCACGATCGCCGGCACATCGCGAGCGTGGTCGGGCCACCTGCCGGATCGCGATGCGGCACAATCTCATTGCAGAAGTTCTCCACCCGTTGTCGCGTGCTCGTTCCTCGTACCTACCTTCAGACTAGGCCATGCCCGGGACCGTTTGTGGCTCGGCACGCATGAATCTGGTCAAACTTCTTACGGCCGCATTGCCTCAATGATGTGTCAATTGCAACTCGCTACAGGTGGCGGACTGAGTCTCCGTCTGCACGACCTCTCCCCGTATTAGGACCACAACATCCCAAGCGTCTCGGGCTTGCCCGAGTCCGATTCAAATGACCGCCGCAAACCCCCTCCCCCGCCCCTGCCGCGGCGGGAGGACCCGGGGGATGCTGTCCAGGGGTTCCGCTCGGTTCGGCGGTCCTGCGGACGGCACTCCAACGGTTTGAGCCTTGCTCCACCCGCCCCCACCCGCTGAACTTCCTCGGAGGAATGCGATCCAAACCGAAGGAACTCCAGTCAGAGGGTACCGCGCGTTTCCACTCTTGATGCCATGTTTGCACGCGAGCATGACCACGCTGCTTCCCGAGGCCCAAGCCCCCACCCCAACGAAGGCCGCCTCCCGTAAGGGCGGGCCTTCGGCCTTATCAGGGCCAGAAGTCGCTGCGCCCGCAACGAGACGCGGCGTGCCGCGCCATGTCCGATTCGGCCTGATGGGTTCCCCCACCCATCAGGGTCTGCCAGAGCCCATCCGGACTTTGTCTCCAACCGTCGGTGAGTCGCTCCAAACCCGCGGTGCATGGGCTCGTTACACGTCGTACGGGTCGAGTCGCAGAGCCCGCGCCCACATCGCGCGGGCCATCTCGGGGTCTTCCACGGATCCGCACTCCGGGCACCGTTTGCCCGACATCTCGCTACCGAATGGATATCCGCACGAGGTACAGGCGTAGCCGTTCCGTTCACGAACACCTTGGACCGTCGCCGCGCTCCGACGCGCGATCCGCCAAAGGATCGCCACGATCACGCCCAACACGATCGGCGCAAACCATTTGCCACCCGACCCCAACCATCCGATGGCGGCTGGAACGGCGTATGCCGCGAACGCGATGAGGCCAAGGGTCATCGAGACCCACATGCGGCGTTCGTCGCGATGCAGGACGGCTGGAACGGAGTAACGAGGGTTCATTACTTATTACTGGGCCGGAATGTTGTTCGCGACGCGGCAATCCTCAACCGCGTTGTTGTATGTGTACATCGCGTCTTGGATGTCTTCATAGTAAGTATTCCAAGCCTTTTGAGTTTCGTACTTTACGCCGCCAACGGAGCCGGCGGCAGCGCCTACCAGCCCTCCAATCCACGATCCGATCGCGATTCCCGGTGCAGCGGGGGCAACGCCTAAGCAGCCGCCGATCACGCCGCCGATAAATCCTCCGATTGCCGTTCCCACGGTTCCCCAGAACGCGCCCTCCTTGATGAGATTGATCTCGGACAGCTTGTGTTGCAGTGCGGTCCAAGCCGCGTCAACCGCCTCATCCTTGATTGTCTTGGCGCCAGCGACACAAGTGTTGTATCCACTCCAGTTCGGGGCTGGCGTTGGCTGTTGTCCGCCGCCGTCCGGCGGCGGGCGCAACGCCAGCGACGTCGCCTTGAGGACGTCCGGAGTGCGGATAGTCGAAAGCCTGACAAAGGCTTCGACCTCAGCGCTCACGGCGTCGGGATGTGTCCCGGCGATCGAGAGAAATCCAAACTTACCGTTGATCGCCACGGGCTGGAACGTCTGAAATTCCGTACCTAGGAAAAGCCCAGAAACGTGGGTGTACTGCCCACTCGACGGAATCCACAGAGTTCCGGCCGTGACGAAGGTGCGATCCGTTGTGGTTCCGGTCATGGCGTATCCGTTGACGGTTGCCGTTCCGGATTGCACAAACGGTTCTTCAGGCAGAGCTGAATGCACGGCCTCCGTGTAGAAGCCGATCTCCCGATATGTGCCATTCGCGGATCGCAGCAGCACCCGCCAGCGCCCCGCCTGCTCGCATGCCAAGCAGATTCTGGACTCGCCTTCCGTGTAGGGCTCGTTGAACAACGCAGGCCACAGCTGCGTTTGCAAAGTGCCGTACGTTGTCGATGGAACGGTGACGGGTTCGTCCATCCATGTGACGTTTGAGTAGTCTTGTGCGAGCGTGGTCGTTGGAGCGGCGAGAGACGTGACAGCCAAGAGAACAGCCGCCCCAAGAGATTGTAAAGATCTGAGTGATTGCGCGATCATGTGTCACCTGCTCCTTTGATTTGCAGCCCTGCCGGAGGCTACCAAAGGTCTCACGCCGACGCAAGCCAACCTGTAAAGCTGTCGCAAGATTATTGCAAATTGTTCTTCGATGCCTTGGCTGCTGAAGTGCCACAGATATGTGGCGATCATGCCCGCGGCGCACGATCCGGTATGGCCGGCTGGCGAACAGGCCGCCATCCCAATCAGTAGCGATCTCATTCACAAGTGGTGAATACCGCTTAAGTTGGACCGTGCCGCCGTCGATGCGAACCGCATGTTCCCCCGCGTGCCGATCGATGGCCCGGGTAGCGGGGCGGTGTGTTTCCCATTGGTGGGGGCAGCCGGACGAGCGGGTCAACGAATCCATGAAGGTGAGTAAGGAAAAATGGCTGACTACATCCCCGGTCCCGATGGCTCGTTTCAGGCGTGGCAGGCGAACTTTGTGACCTACGCCAACGCCAATCTCGCCGCGCTTGGCCTCGTCGCCGCGGACATGACGCCCATCACCACCGCACAGACCAACTGGAACAGCGCGTTCCCCGCGCACGTCGCGGCAGTGAATGCGGCCAAGGCCGCCAAGCAGGCCAAGGACGAGGCCCGGGCCGCGTATGTGGGGGCGATCCGGCCGCTGGTGCGTCGCCTGCAGGCTTCGACGGTTGTCTCCGACGCCGAGCGGGCGGCCCTGGGCATCACCGTCGCCCAGACCCCCACCCCGATCGGCCCGCCGACGACCGCGCCCATCGCGTCGATCGAGTGCGGCAACCGCTTGCAGCAGACCATCCGCTTCGTCGACTCGGCGACGCCCACCAAGAAGGCCAAGCCTGCGGGCGTCATGGGGGTCGAGATCTGGAACAAGGTCGGCACCACGCCCCCGGCCAATGAGAGCGAACTCCGATTCGTTGCGGTGGACACCAATGCGCCGTACGTCATGAACTTTGACTCGAACGACGGCGGCAAGACCAACTACGTCTGGCTGCGGTGGGTGTCGCCGACGGGCGAGCGCGGGCCGTGGAGCGAGCAGGCGCAGGCGACGATTGCGGCGTGACGCAAAGCTCAAAGCAACAAAGCTCAAAGCAGCAAATCAAGGCAAAGGCGGTTCACCGCGGAGGACGCGGAGGACGCCGAGATGAAAACAGAAGGGGAGGCGCTGATCGCGCCTCCCCTTTTCGTTGTGCGTTCGTCGATCGCGGCTCAGCCGCCCGCGGAGCCTTCGCCACCCGGCAGCGTCATCGACCACGGGTCGAGGTAGTGGTCGATGGCGTCCTTGGTGATGAGTGTACCAGAATTGTCCTTCTGCCCCACCACCGTTTCGTACGCCAGTTGGCGGACGGTTTTGCCTTGTTTGAAGGCGTCTTTGGCGAGTGCCGCGGACTTGTCGTAGCCGATGACGGGGACGAGACTGGTACACATGGCGAGGGAGCCTTCGATGAGGCCTTTGCAGCGGGCTTCGTCGGGCTGGAGGCCGGCGCCCGGACCCTTCAGCAAGTTGTCGGTGAACATGTCGCAGGCGCGGCTGAGCAGGGTGATGCTGTCGAGCAGGTGGTGGATCATCATGGGCATGGCGACGTTGAGGTCGAGGAGTGAGCCGACGCCGCCGAAGCCGCCGAGGGTGATGGCGGTGTCGTTGCCGATGACGCTGCAGCAGACCATGATGAGGGCCTCGCAGATGACGGGGTTGGTCTTGCCGGGCATGATGGAGGAGCCGGGCTGGACGGCGGGGAGGACGAGCTCGCCGATGCCGCAGCGGGGGCCGGAGCCGAGCCAGCGGATGTCGTTGGCGATCTTGGAGAGGGAGACGGCGATGGTTTTGAGGATGCCGCTGGTCTCGACGATGGCGTCCTTGGCGGCCTGGGCCTCGAAGTGATTGGCGGCTTCGCGGAAGTGGAGGCCGGTGCGGGTGGAGAGCTCGGCGGCGACGAGGGAGCCGAACTGTTCGTGGGCGTTGATGCCGGTGCCGACGGCGGTGCCGCCGATGGGGAGTTCGGAGAGGGTGTGCAGGGCGCGGTGGAGGCGTTCCTCGGCGTGGTGGAGCTGGGAGGCGAAGCCGCTGAATTCCTGGCCGAGGCGGATGGGGGTGGCGTCCTGGAGGTGGGTGCGGCCGATTTTGACGATTTTGTCCCAGGCTTTGGCCTTGGCGTCGAGGTCGGCGGCCATGTTTTTGATGGAGGGGAGGAGACGGGAGTGGATGGCGACGGCGGCGGCGAGGTGCATGGCCGTGGGGAAGGTGTCGTTGGAGGACTGGCCCATGTTGACGTGGTCGTTGGGGTGGACGCCGCCGGAAGCGAGATAGGCGGGGTCCTTGGAGGAGCCGATGGGCTTGTGGTTGCGGAGGCAGACGAGGTTCGAAATGACCTCGTTGGCGTTCATGTTGGTGGAGGTGCCGCTGCCGGTTTGGTAGATGTCGATGGGGAAGTGGGCGGCGAGGCCGCCGAATTGGGGGAGGCCGTCGGCGATCTCGCGGCAGGCTTCGAGGATGGAGGCGGTGCGCTTCTCGTCGAGGCGGCCGAGCTTGTGGTTGACGGCGGCGCAGGCGGCCTTGAGGGTGGCGTAGGCGGTGATGACCTCGGCGGGGACGGGGCGGCCTGAGACAGGGAAGTTGAGGACGGCACGCTGGGTGGAGGCGCCGTAGAGAGCGGAAGCGGGGACGAGCATCTCGCCCATGGTGTCTTTTTCGGTGCGGGTGGCCGAGTTGGTGTTGGGGGTAGTCATGGCAGAAGAATAGAGAGAACGCGGAGGGGCGGAGAGGGCGGAGGGTCGCGGAGGGGGAGGGTGGGAGGGAGTGGGGTTTGAGGTTGGATTGCGGGGCCTGGAAGGCCCCGCCCCCGGCACCCGGCCCCCGGGGTCCACTGTTGGTGCGCGTGGTACGCTGTGGGCATGAAGCGATCTGCGATGGGCGTTGTGTTGGCGATGGTGGCGGTTGGGGCTGGCGGCTGTGCGGGGTCGGTGCGGCCGGTGGGGTTTACGGAGTTGGTGAAGTTGGAGTCTTCGCGCTCGTGTGATCGGTGCGCGGGGTATCTGTTGCCGGGGCGGATTGAGGCGAGTCCGGAGACGGTGTACCGGGTGGATTCGGACTTGCCGGAGATGTTCATGTCGACGGGGGTGTTGTACACGACGCGGGCGGAGTTGCCGGAGTTTTTGACGAAGGACGGGAAGGCTGTGCCGCGGGAGATGCGGGTGCAGCGGAACGCGGGGTTTGTGGGGCTTGATCAGTCGTTCGAGGTGTTTGTGTATCACATGAGCTTCCCGGGGCCCGACGAGGCCCCCACTTCCCCCACTTCCCCCACTTCCCGGCGCGAGCGGCGGGTGGTGGTGTACGCGAAGAACGTGGGGAGCGCGGCGGCGGTGTTGAAGCCGCGGCAGGCGATGGAGGCGCACGGGACAATGGCGAAGGCGGACGGGCCGGAGTCGCGGCTGGCGTATCGGGTGATGGAGGATCGGTGGGAGCGGGTGATGGATGGGGTGAGGCTGGAGCCGGGGAAGGGGGACGTGATTGCGTGGACGCCGCGGCTGAGTGTGAAGGGTGGGAAGGGGAAGGATGAGACGGAGAGTGATTTTGTGACGGGGGTGGTGCGGGTGGAGGTGGAGGCTCCGAAGGCGGACGAAGGCAACCCACCCCCAACCCCCTCCCTCGGGGCGGGGGCTTCAAGGCATGGCGTGTTTGAGGTTTCTGTGATTGCGATTGATGGTGCGGTGGAGGCGGAGGATTTCGCTTCGGCGGCGGAGGCGCTGTTGCATGTCGGGGCGTGGTCTGCGGAAGGGGCGATGGATCTGACGATCCCGCCGCCGGAGTGTCATGTGCGGCGGGTGGTGGGCGTGTCGAAGAACTTTTTGTGGCGCAGCGAGAACGTGCGGCTGGATGCGACGAGGCTGGATGAGCGCGGGGTGTCGTTCCTGATGGCGGCGCCGGGGATTCAGACGCTGCAGTGTCCGCAGGCGAAGCAGACGCAGGACCTCTTGCTCAGCCCGGGGTTTGTGCATGCCGAGACGATCGGGAATTACATGCAGGAGTACATGGTGACGCTGACGCTGGTGAACCCGAGCGCGGCGGCGAAGATGGTGGATGTGCGCTTCGGGAAGCAGGACGCGGATGTGGGCGTGGCGTGGCAGGTGGATGTGGGCGATGCGGCGGCGACGCGCGAGGCGCTGATGGACTATCCGACGCTGGTGGAGTGGGCAGGCGGGTGGCGGAAGGATGACTTGCCGGACAACACGCGGTCGTTCTTCATGAATGACTCGGCGCGGAATGAAGCACAGTGGATTGAGGTGCCGGCAAAGGGTGAGAAGACGGTGACGATCCGGATGATGCCGGTGGGGACATCGTCGCTGCCGTTTGAGGTGCGGGTGGTTGGCCGGTGATGCGGCAGGCTTGATGAAGCGTGATGGCTTCGCGGCGTGAACGGCACGTGATGCGAGCGTGACAGCGATGGCGCGTGACTGATCGAGGAAGTTTCCTCGTGGACGTTGCCGTGGTTCTGTGCCATGATGGAACGTGACTTCCCGCCGGTGGTCGGCGAATGAGTTACGAGGTTCCGCTGGACGAGAGAGGAACGGGCCCCATGAGCGCTCCGATGCTGCATGTCGAGGATGCGAAGCGGATCGGAGACGGTCTTGGGGTTGATTGGAGCCGCGTGGATCCGGAGGAGTTTCGGCTGGGGCTCGAGGTGGAGCTCGAGCACGGCAGCCGCGACCCGCAGACGAATGTGACGAACGACGACCCTGTGCTGACCGGCAAGATCGCGTGGGCGCACTTGAAGGAGTTTCCGGATTACTACACGCGGCTCAAGCGTCTGGAGTCGGAGGCGGTTTTGTTTTGGGCGCTCAGCCGTTGATATGCGGCGTGCTTTCGGGTGAGAGCCCGTGGGCACGTCTTGAAGGGGAACAAGGTCTTTTCCGCCCGCTCGCCGTGGGCGCTCGCGGAACTGCGGGCGCTCACGGCATTTTCGAAAGGGCTTCCATGAAATCTCTTCTATGCGTTTCGGCGCTTTTGGCGGCGGTGGTGATCGGCGGCTGCACGACTGCGCCGCGGAGCGAGGAAGGTCGCTCGGATATCCGCAGCGAGGCGATGACGACGGTGACGAAGGCGCAGGGGCAGGATTCGACGCTCGCGAACGCGCTGAGCACGGCGAATGGCTATGCGGTGTTCCCGACGGTGGGCAAGGGCGCGGTCGGGATCGGGGCTGCGTACGGCAAGGGCGTGCTGTTCGAGCACGGCGTGGCGATGGGGTACTGCGATCTGTCGCAGGCGTCGATCGGGTTGCAGCTCGGCGGCCAGGGATATTCAGAGATCATCGTGTTCAGCACGCCGGAGGCGTTGGCGAAGTTCAAGACGGGGAACTTCGCGTTTGATGCGCAGGCGACGGCGGTGGCGCTGAAGGCGGGCGCGGGCGCGAACGCGAAGTACGCGGACGGCGTGGCGG
>JBILLU010000152.1:0-8301 GCA_044375915.1 Phycisphaerales bacterium | reverse complement strand
CGAGTGAAACGCATGCCGCGTCTTGCCACTGGCCTTCACTTCGTCTCTGCGTCTCTCCGTCTCTCCGTCTCTTCCCGTCCCGTACTTCGCCACCAGCGATCGCAGCCGCTCGATGCACGCCGGATCGTCCTTCTCTTTGAAGTCGATCGTCCCGCTCACGCTGGCGTGCATGGTTGCGCCACCAAGTTCTTCGTCGGTGACTTCCTGCCCGATGGCGGCTTTTACGAGCGCGGGTCCGGCGAGATACAAGCCCGAACCCTCGGTCATCAGCAGCGTGTCGCAGAGCACGGGCAGGTAGCCGCCGCCGGCGACGCAGTAGCCCATGATGGCGGCGATCTGGGGGATGCCTTCGGCGCTGATGACGGCGTTGTTGCGGAAGATGCGCCCGAAGTCGTCGGTGTCGGGGAAGACGTCTTCCTGCAGCGGCAGATAGACGCCGGCGCTATCGACGAGGTAGATGAGCGGCAGGCGTGCCATCATCGCGATGGACTGGGCGCGGATGATCTTCTTGCAGGTCATCGGGAAGAACGCGCCGGCCTTGACGGTGGCGTCGTTGGCGATGATCATGCAGCGGCGGCCGTGGACCTGACCCACGCCGGTGACGACGCCCGCGGCGGGGGCTCCGCCGTGCTCCTTGTACATCTCGAACGCGGACCAGAGGGCGTACTCCTGGAAGAACGAGCCCTTGTCGATGAGGCGGTCGATGCGCTCGCGTGCGGTGAGGCGGCCCTTCTCGTGCTGGCGCTCGATGGCCTTCTCGCCGCCGCCGAGACGCAGGACGGCCTCGGTCTTGAGGTAGGAGGCGGTGAGGTCTTGGAGGGAGGCGAGTTTGGCGGGGGTGGGCGCGGTGGGTTTCATGCGGTGAGCTCGCGAAGGCTACAACGATAGCGAGAACTTACTCACCAGAGCGTGCAGTCGCATCCGCGAATGGACCCGGTCACAACCGTCGAGGCTGAGCAGCTACTTCCGCGTGTACACCGTCTTCGCCACCCGGTTGTATTCATTCGCCCCCGGCATCTTGAACTGCACCTCGTGCGACCACGTGCCGTTGTCGCCGAGGCTGATCACGAACTGGAACGGCACGCGGCCGATGCCGGGTTCGTCGCTCTCGCCTTCCAGGACCCAGCGCTTCTTGGCGGCGTCGTAGTCACCTTGGGCGGTGACGGCGTATGTGCCAGCCGTGTCGAGGCCGATGGCGGTGAACTTCTTCTTGGCCGTGTCGAACCCGAAGTAAGCGATGGATTCGAACTTGAACTCCTCGCCGGGCGCGGACTCGGCGTGGATGTTGACGAAGCGCTTGCCCAGGACCCACTTGCCGCGGGCTTCGCCGGAGACGCCGACAGGTGCGCCGCCACCGCCGCTGTACTCGATGGCCTGGGCGAACGTGCCGACGAGCGGGTCGAGCAACTTGTGCTCGGCGGCCGGGGCGGACATCTGATCCACGATCTGCTGGATCTGCTTCTTGTCGGGCTTGGCTTGCTGAGCGATGACGGCGCCGGCGAGGCCGGCGGCGAGGGTGAGGGCGACGAGAAGGGCGGGCTTGGCGAGACGCATGGGATTACTCCGAGGTTGGCGGCACGCTTCTGACGGGCGCGCGACGGGAGCGTATCACATGGGTTCGGGGGCTGCTTCTGCTGCGTGGACGAGCCCCAAGCGTGAGCGAGTGGGTCTGAGACAGATCCCGGGAACCCACTCGCTTACGCTCGAGGCTCGTTCAGAGTCGACGCCGCGCGGGCCACGGCTTCACGGATCGAGGCGGCGTCGGTGAGCTGGACGACTCGGAAGTCGAGGATCCCCAGCGCATCGGGAGTTGCAACGGACGTAGCCGCAGCGATCGCGGTGGCGTCGGCACGACCGTCGCCGAAGGGAACGCGGGCACGGCCATTCCAATCGGCGAGGCGGAGGCACACGGGCTTCTGGGTCAGGATCGCAGCCGCGGGGTCTTCGTTGCGAGCCAGCACGGCGGCGAGGTCGAGGCCGCGGGCGAGCGGGGAGGAGTCGCTGGTGCAATCGCACAGCGTGACGCCGTGGTCGCGGGCGTGGGCGGCGAGGTCGATGAGCAGCGCGGCGGCGTCAAGCGTGGGTTCGGTCGACGGGGATGCCGCGGTCTCGATGCACACCATCGCGGCGGCGGCTCCGAGGGAGCGCAGTTCCGCGGCAAGCGCGATGGCCTGACGCACCGCGTCCGCAGCACGCTGCTGATGCTGCGGGCTCGTGAAGTGCGTGGGCGGGATGAAGAGGTCGCACCCTGTCAGTGACACATTGTGCCGCTTCACGATCGCGAGCAGGTCGCGGCGGGCGGAGCGGTCGAGTTCGCGGGGGCGGATGCCGGGGAGCGTGGCGTCCAGGTGCAGCGCGGGAACTTCGGCGCGAGCGGCGGCCTCGGCGGCGGAGGTGATTCGCTCGCGGGCGTCGGGGATGGGAAGGCCGGTCAGAGCGAGGGAGAGGAGCACGTGTGTCCTCAGCCGTGGGTGCGTTCGAACTCGCGCATGAACTGAGCGAGGGCTTCGGCGCCTTCGCGGGGGAAGGCGTTGTACATGCTGGCGCGCATGCCACCGGTGGCGCGGTGGCCCTTGATCTGGTCCATGCCGTGCTTGAGGGCCTCGGCGATGAAGAGATCATCGAGCTTCGGGCTCGGCGTGCGGAAGGTCATGTTCATCAGGCTGCGGCTGTCGGCGCGAGCATGCCCGGTGTAGAACTTCGACTGGTCGATCACGTCGTAGACGATCTTGGCCGTGTCGTGGTTCTTCTTGAGCAAGGCCGCGGTGCCGCCTTGCTTCAGGATCCACTTGAACATCAGGCCGGCCATGTAGATCGGGAAGACCGGCGGCGTGTTGTGCCGGCTCTCGTCCTTGGCGAGGATGTCGTAGCGGAGCATCGTCGGCAGTTTGCGGACGGGCTTGAGCAGGTCTTCGCGGATGATGACCACGCTCGCACCCGCGATGCCGACGTTCTTCTGGGCGCCCGCATAGATGATGCCGAACTTATTCACGTCCATCGGGCGGCTGAAGATGTCGCTGCACATGTCGGCGACGAGGAACGAGCCGTCGGGGATCTTGGGGGTGCGGAGCGAGCCGTCGGCGTTGCGCCACTGTGTGCCGTAGATGGTGTTGTTGGTGCAGATGTGGACGTAGACGGGGTTGTCCTTGTAGACGACCTCGCTGTCGCTGGGAATGTGCGTGAACTTGACCTTGCGGCCATCCCACGCCTCATAGGCCCGGTCGGTGTAGACACTGACCTCGTCCCACGTGCGTTCGGCCCAGTAGCCGGTGGTGAGGAACGCGGCGACGCCGTGGTCGGGCAGGACGTTGGCCGGGACCTGGAAGTTCTGGCTGGTCGCGCCGCCGGTGGTGAAGAGGACTTTGTAGTTGCTGGGGATGTTCCCGACCTTGCGGGCGTCTTCTTCGGCCTCGCGGAGGATGCGGTCGTAGATCGGCCCGCGGTGGCTGATCTCCATGATGCCCATGCCACTGCCGGCGATGTTCCAGAGGTCGTCCTGAGCCTGGCGGAGGACCTCCTGGGGGAGCATGCTGGGGCCGGCGCAGAAGTTGTAGAGGCGGCCGGTGCCCGCTCCGGGCTGGCCAAGGACACGGGCGAGATCAGGGGTGGTTGCGGTCTTGGTCATGCGTACCTCGGCGGAACAGTATGAAGGGGTACGGCGTCGAGCATCAGACGCAGAAAGTGAAGAAGCCGCCTGCTGGCGGCTTCCGTCTCGTCACGTTCAAGCGTTGTCCGGGATCCGCACCCCACTATCCCTCGATGCTGAGCGGACCGCGGCGAACCGGTGCCGGCACCTCTTCGGCGGGCTCGGCGGGGGCGTCGCCGCGTTCGGCGGCGAGCTTGTCCATCAGCATGATCCAAGTCTCACGCTCGTAGTCGAGGAGCTTCAGGACCTCGTCGAACTTGGCGAGGTCTTTCTCGAAGCTGGCCTCGGTGAGTCGGACGTACATGTAGGTGTAGAGGGCACGCACCTGGTCCGCGAGCTCGGGGTTGGGCTCGGAGCGGATGGTGGTGATGAGTTCCATCACGATGTTGCGGGCGTTGTCGGTGCCGCTGAAGACCTGCTCGAAGTTCCTGCCGATCAGCCCCTCGCGGGCCTGGCGGGCGAACTTGATGGCACCCTCGAGAAGGAGAAGCCGCAACTCCTCGCGGGAGGCGGTCATCACGCGGGTGCGGAGGTAGGCGTTGGCGGTGCTGGCTGCGGCGGTCATCGGAAACTTGTATCGACGAGCGTGATGGCCGACTTCAGGGTGAACGACTCAGAGAATTGACTTCCCGGGGGGGTCAGCCGATCGACGAGAGCGACGAGGACTGGGTCTGGAGCTGGCCGATGGCCGTCTCCATGCGGCGGAACTGGGCCTCCAGCACGGTGCGGCGATTGGCGAGCTGGACATCGATTGAGGAGATACGGGTGTTCTGGGCGCTGATCTGGTCGTCGAGGGTCTTCTTGCGGCGGGTGAGCGCTCCGTCCACGCTGTCCAGCATGGTCTTGGCGAACTCCTCGATCTTGCCCATCAGGCCCAGCTGCGTGAACTTGATCTTGCCGCTGGTGTCCTTCACCTTGATGTTGCTCTGGTTATTGACGCTCTGGTCCTGACCAGAGGTCGGGTCGACCACGCGGGCGGACACAAGCGACTTAACCCCTTCGGGGTCGTCGGCGAGAGCGGCGCGGAACTTGTCGGCATCGAAGTCGATGCGACCGCCGGTGCCGATCTTGAAGCCGATCTGGCTGAGCGACTGGTACTTGCCGGTCACGCCATCAGGGCGGGCCTGGAAGACGGTGAAGAGCTGGGCCCGGAGGGTGAGGGCGGTGGCGTCGCCAAGGAGCGGGCCGGAGCGTTTGGACTCGGCGTCGTAGCTGGTCTGGCTCGCGATGCGATCGATGACGTTGTTGAAGTTCTTGGCAACGTCGGACAGGGCGGCGGTGAGGCCGTCGTTGTCGCGGGTGACGGTGACGTTGACCTGCTTGGACGACGCGCCCTTGAGGTCGATCTTCACACCGGTGACGACGCTGTCGAGCGTGTTGGTGGTGCTGGTCAGCAGCACGGCGCTGGCCGGGTCGCTGCTGCCGTAGAAGACCTTAGCGTTCTCGCCGGCGTCGATGGTGCGCAGGCCCAGGTCGAGTGAGCCGCTGTCGATGACGAAGCGACCGTCGCGCCCGGTGGCGGTGCTGTAGAGGCTGAGCTGGAAGGGCGTCACGCCGCTGCCGGTCTGGACGATGGCGGCTTTCACGCTGCCGCCGCTGGAGTTCACCTTGTCCACCAGGCCCTGCAGCGTGTCAGTGGCCGAGAGGGTGATCGTCTTACGGCTGGAGCCGTCGAGCTTGTTGTCCGCGACGAGGCCGCTGGCGGTGCCGGCGATGCCGAGCTCCTTGGCGAGCGTGCCGGTGACGTCGGAGACCTGCATCTTGGCGAGGCCGACGTTGGAGGCGGCATTGTCCTTGAGGAGAATGCCGTCGCCGGTGTCGTTGATCGACGCGACCACGGTCGAGTTCTTCGAGGAGAGCTGGCTGTTGATCTGGAAGAGCATGTCGCCGACGGACTTCTGCACCGCCGGGTCGTAGGAAACCTCGGTGACGATGCCGGTGGAATCGGTGATCTTCATCTTGCCAGCGGCAAACGACTTGCCGGTGACGAGATTGGAGAGCAGCGTGCCGGTGCCGATGGTGGCTTTCTTGAGATCGCTGGCCGTGATCGTGCCGGTGCTTGAGAAGCCCGCGATGCCGAGCGAGGCGGCGGTGTCGTTCCCGGTGGTGCCGCCGACGGTGAGACCGCCGCCGCCACCGACGAGGTCCTTCACGACGAGGCCCATGCCGTTGCTGGTGAGGGAGACCGACACGCGCTTGCTTCCGGCGCTGATGGACGCATCCTCGATCTGCTTGGCGATCTCGGTGAGCGTCGCATTCCTGTCGATCGTCACCGAGAACGAGTTGAGATCGCCGAGGATGAAGTCGAGATTGCCGTCGCCGCCGATGCCCTTGCCGCCGTTGAGCGAGGAGCCCAGGGCGGTGTTGATGCCGCTGGCGATGCGTTTGCCGTTCAAGGTGCCGGTGGCGGTCCCGAGCAGGCCGAGGTCCTTGGCGGCCGTGCCGCTGCCGTTCTCAGTGACGGTGATGACGCCATTGGATCCATCGGTGACGCGGAGGCCTTTGCCATCGTTGGCAACCGAAGCGGAGATCCCGTTCAGGCCCGCGGCGGTGAAGGCATCGTTGATGCGTTTCAGGGCAGCACCAACCGTGGAGACCGGACCTTCGGTGACCGTCGTGGTCGTGCCGTTGGTGGTGGAGACCTCACCGAGATTCACACGAACGTTGGTGGTCGTGCCGCCGCGGTTGACGGCGATGGTGAAGTCGTAGCGAGCGCTGCCGGCCGACTCCGAGCGGGCGACGCCGCGGCCGTCGTTGAGCGACGCCAGGAGCGTGTTGTTCGTCAGGTTCCGGAGCGACGTGCCGGTCAGCGTGCCGCTGGCCTGGCCCAGAATGCCCAGGCTGGCCGCGGTGGCGCTGCCGGACTCGGCGACGCGGAGCTGACCGCCGCCGCCGGCGGCGTCGGTGAGGACGATCTTGTCGTCGACGACCTTCGCGGAGACCTTGGCGACGCCGTTGTTGTTGATGGCGTCGATCACGTCGTTCATGTACGCGGCTTTGCTCAGATCGACGGTGGTGCTGGTGCCAGCCGAGTCGGTGAGCACGATCTTGCCGCGGGTGACGCCGGCGCCATCGTTGAGATCAGCCAGCGCGGTATCGCCGTCGAGACGGGCCTTGGCGGAGATGATCTTGACCGATCCAGCGCCGACGGCGGAGGATGTCTTGTCGGCAAAGCCGCGGCTGAGGACCTGCTGCGAGCTGACCAGGCGATCGATGAGGAATGAGTACGAGCCCGCCGCGGCCGAGGTGCTGGCGGTGGCGCTCAGGAGCGTGTCGTCGCTGCTCTTGGCGGCGTTGGTGTCGAAGGGATTGGCGGTGCGGAACTTCTCGACCGCGGTGCGCAGGCCCGAGAGCCGGGTGTTGAGGTCGAGGATGGCCGCGGTCTGCGTCTGGAGCTGCAGGACCCGCTGCTGGATGAGCTGCTTGGGGCGCGATTCCACGGCGATCAACTGATCGATGATCGAGCGCGAGTCGATGCCGCTGAACAAACCGACGCCGCTGGTGATGCTGCCCATAGTGGTTCTCGAATCCCGAGGCGGAATGGACCCAACCTCGCGTGTCTATCTATCGGCCGAAAATGCGTCTGGAACTTGCCGGACCGGGCGGAACCTGCGTCGTTCTTGCGCCCAGAACGGCTTCCCTCACAAGACGCAAACGCCGTACCGGTTCGGGACGGCGCCGAAGGGGCCGAGAGGCAGGCTCGCCGTCGCATTCTCGGGCCGAATGGGTTGGTTCTGGGCCGTTCTGCGGCCAGGAGGCATTCCCAGCCGAACGACTGGACATTCGCGGACGATACTTGTTGCACGATCCCGGATCCGAGAACGCCCTGAGCAAGCCGATGAGCAACCCGATGAGCAGCCTGCCAACTCCGCCCAAGTCCCTCTTGTTGCTCACCGGTCTGTTCAGTGGACTGGTGCTCTTGAGCGCGGCGGCGACGCTGGTGGCGTCGTTCACGATCCCGGCCCGGCCGGTCTGGCCGCTGATCGGCTTTGAAGTTCTGATCGTGCTCGCGGGCGTCTACGGCGTGCTCGCGGCCCGCGGCGCGTTCGCCGAAGGGCCGGGGCTCGCTCACGCCTGCATCAGCGGGACGGTGTTCGCCGCGTCGGTGCTCGGGTTCCTCGGCGCGACGGGGCAGATCGGCGAGCACGGGCTGCAGTCGTGGCTCCTGGCTCGAGTCTCGCTGTCGGCGTCGATCGGGCTCATCGGAGCGTGGATCGTGCTGCGGCGGACGCCCGGCGCGGCGCTCATGGCCTTGCGGGGTGCGACGTACACAGCCGCGGCGATCGGGTTCGCCGGGGTGCTCATGCTCTTTGACGGCAATCTCCGACCGATCGGCAGCGGAACGCGGCTGATCGCGCACGCGGCCCTGTCGGCCATGGCGGTCGGCTCGCTGCCCTTGTGCATCGTGTTCGCGCTCTTGGCTCTGTCGCCCAAGTCCGACGACACGATTCCGAAGTGGATGCGTTTCCCGAGCATTCTCGCCACGCCCGCGATCGCGGCGGGGCTGTTGATCATCACCAAGGGCGCGATGGGAACGCCGCTGACCGGGAGCGCCGAGGGCGCCCGCATCGGCTTGCTGGTCGCGCTGGCGATCGTCCTGACCGGGGCGATCTGTGCTGGCGTGCACCTGCTGGTGTCAGCCTTCGCGTCGTGTG
>JBILLU010000151.1:0-8331 GCA_044375915.1 Phycisphaerales bacterium | reverse complement strand
ACGACCGCGTGTCGTTCACCAAGGGCTGCTACCTCGGGCAGGACGTTGTCGCGCGGATGCACTCCCGCGGCCACTCGAAGCGACGGCTCGTGGCGATCCGCAGCAAGCCCGCCTCGCTCAGCGTCGACGCGAGCAACGAGCACGAGAACCCCATGCACGCGATCGCGCAGCCGGTGGGCGGTGCGGCGGTCTTTGTCGAGGGCGCGAACGGCGAACCCAGCGGCGAGGCGGTGGGAACCGTGACCAGTTCGACCATCGCGCCGATGCTGGGGGCATCGGTTCTGTGCTTTGCGACCATGAAGCCCGAAGGCCTTGTTGCGGGCGCGACGTATGTCGTCCCCGCAGAGGGTCAGATGGTGGCGATGACGCTGAGCGAAATGCTGGGCGCCTGACGAACCCTTCGCGCGAGCGGAGAGGCTGCCCGCGTCATGCCGAACGCGAGTACCACCCCAGCGGCCCCACGCTTGCGCGTGGGGTTCGTTCAGGCGTTGATCGCGGCCAGGCATTTCGCCGTCACGTCCGCGATCGGCACCACCTCGCCCTTACCGGGGTCCCGGCGGGTCTTGTACTCGACGCCGCCTTGTTCCAGGGCCTTGTCGCCCAGGGTGAGACGGATGGGCAGGCCGATGAGGTCGGCGTCCTTGAACTTGACGCCGGCGCGTTCGTCGCGGTCATCGATGAGGACGTCGATACCCTTGCCCACGAGCTCGCACGAGATCTTCCCCGCGATCTCCTGCTGCTTGAGGTCCTCGGGCTTCATGAGCGTGATCAGCACGTGGTACGGCGCGATGGGTGCGGGCCAGCAGATGCCGTTGGCGTCGTTGTTCTGCTCGACCGTCGCGGCCATGGTGCGGCTGACGCCGATGCCGTAGCAGCCCATGATGACGGGCTTCTTCTGCTGGGTCGCATCGAGGATCGCGAAGCCCATGGCGTCGGAGTACTTGGTGCCGAGCTTGAAGATGTGCCCGACCTCGATGCCGCGGCCGGTGACGAGTTTGGAACCGGCGGCTCGGGGCGAGGGGTCGCCTTCGAGGGCGTTGCGCACGTCCCCCACTTTCACGCGGCTTGCATCGTCGAGGGCGGCACCGACATCGCGGCGCCAGTTGAAGTGCTTGGCGTGGTGGTCGGCCTTGTCGGCGCCGGTGGCCCAAAACCCGCCGTGGGAGGCGTCGGCGTCGATGAGCAGCAGCGTGCCGGGGACGGAGTTGACGCACTTGGGCGAGACATAGCCGATGGCGAAACCCGCGGCACGGGCCGCCTTCTCGTCGGCCATCACGATCTTTTTGACGCCGGCGAGGGCCTTGACCTTGCCTTCGTTGACGTCGTGGTCGCCGCGGACGGTGGCGATGATCCACTTGAAGGACTTGCCTTCGCCCTCATCCACGCTGAAGACGATGGTCTTGAGCATGCGCTCGGGCTTGACGCCCATGGCCTTGCCGACCTCGGTGATGCCCGGCAGGTTTGGGGTGTGAACCTCGGTCCATTCGCCGGTGGGCGGCTCCTGGAGCGTGCCCTTGGGGCGTTCGCCGGTCTCGCACTTCTCGACGTTGGCCGCGTAGCCGCTGACGGGACACTTGAGGATGGTGTCTTCGCCGCTGGCGCAGTTGACCATGAATTCGTGGCTGGCGCTGCCGCCGATGGGGCCGGATTCTGCTTCAACGGCGGTGAAGTCGAGGCCGCAGCGGGTGAAGATGTTGGTGTACGCCTTGTACATCGCGTCGTAGGCCTCGTTCAGGCCGCCGGGACCTTCCACCTGCATGTGGAACGAGTACGCGTCCTTCATGATGAACTCGCGGCAGCGGAGCAGGCCGGCGCGGGGACGGGCCTCGTCGCGGAACTTGGTCTGGACCTGATAGAGGTTCAGGGGGAGCTGCTTGTAGCTGCTGACCGAGCCCATCATGAGATGGGTGATGACTTCTTCGTGGGTGGGCGCGAGGGCGTTGAGGCGCCCTTTGCGATCTTCCAGGCGGAAGAGGTTCGCCCCGTAATCCTCGTGACGCTTCGTGCCCTCGAAGAGCTCGAAGGGTTCGAGCGCAGGCATGAGCAGTTCGGTGGCACCGGCGGCGTCCATTTCCTCGCGGACGATGTCGCCGACCTTGTTCAGCACTCGGTACGCCAGCGGCAGGTAGTCGTAGATGCCGGCGCCGACCTGGCGGATGTAGCCGGCGCGGTGCAGCAGGATGTGGCTCGGGGTCTCGGCGTCATTGGGCGCCTCACGCGTGGTCGGGATGAGCGACTTGCTCCAGCGGTGGCAGACGCCGCTGCGAACGGACGAAACGACAGCCTTTTTGGTCGTGCCGGTGGTCATAGGGCGGAAGGTTAGGAGCGGGAAGGGGAGACGGTCAGGGTGAATGGTGTCGAGGTGACGAGCGGACGAACGAAAAAGGCTCCGCCGAAGCGAAGCCCCTTGACAGGTTGAAACCTTGACACCTCGAAACCCTGGCACCTCGACACCTTCCGCGTCACCCCGCCGACGCGGCCTTCTTGTTCGCCGGCGACCAGCCGAGAGACTGCAGCACCGGGAGCCAGCGCTCAAGTTCGCGGGCGGCGTGCTCGCTCTTGCCGCTCTGAGCAGCGTTCCACCACCAGACCTGCTCGACGGGCGCGTTCATGTCGATCGCGAGATCGGCAAGCTGGCGGTCGGAGAGATCGGCGTACGGAGTCTCAATGCGGATGGCGGGTCGGCCGTGCTCAACGCTGTCGAGGCTGGCGAGCCGGGTGACAAGGACGCTTCGATCGATGACGCGGGCGACGGATTCGAGATCGGGAGACTGGCCGCCGATCTGGACCGGCCAGACGACCTGATCGCAGCCGAGAGCCGCGGCTTGGTACGTCGCGGTGATGAGAGCGAGGGTTTGGTGCAGACCGCCACCGTTCACGCCGTGGGCGCCAGGGCCGCGAAGATCCGCAGTCGCATCGACCATGTCGAGCTCGTAGAGCTTGGCGTGCTTTTCGATCGCGACGCGACGGGCGTGGTTCGTCTCGTCGCCGACGGGCGTGAAGAGAACGATGGGGCGCGGCGACTTCTCGTCGCCGCCGGAGGCGATGAGCGACTCGCGGGCGGCGGCGCATGCGACCAAGGCCGCGAGCGAGCCGTCGGAGATGATGAGCGAGCGGGTGTGGATGTTGGTCTGTTGCCCAGCCATGAGAACTCCCCAACGAGAGGTTCGCTGGTTCCTCGCCGTCGGATGTCGCTCGAGAGCGGACGGCGTGCGAAGAAACGCAAACCACACGTGCGGATACGCCCGGCGGGAGCCGGGGTTCCCTTTGCAACCGTTTTCGGCGTTCCGATTGGTTTGGGTTTACTTCAAAGGCTCGGCCGTTGCTTTGCATCGGCCCAAGCCGACCGATCGCCGCTACTTCGCGTAGAACCGCACGGCGTCCTTCTTGAGGCCAGCAAGGTCTTCTTTGCGGACGTACATCATGTGGCCGCCCTTGTAGTAGGTCATCGAGATGTTGCCTCGCAGCATCGGGTCCAACCCCATGTGATCCACCGTGTATTCGCTTGCAAAGAAAGGGGTTGCGAGGTCGAAGTAGCCGTTGGCGACCCAGACCTTCAGGCTGGGGTTCTTGCTCATCGAAGCTCGCAGCGTTTCGCTGACATCGACGTAGCGGCCGTCCTGGGTCTTCCACGGCCGCACGCGGCCGGTGAGGATCTCGTAGTTGACGTCGCTCTCCCAGTTCAACTCGCCGCGTACATATGCGTTCACGGCGGCGGTGTAGGGGCCGAGGATGGCCGACATGCTCGGGTCGTACTCGAACGTGGCCGTGGCATCGGAGCGGTCGACGCCCTTGTAGCGGCTATCGAGACGGCCGACGGTGCGGCTCTGATCGCGAAGCAGTTCCTTGGTGAACTGCCCGATCGGGACACGGAGGTCGCACCGGAGCACGAAGTCTTTCGAGACGCCGAGGAACCCGGCGAGCTTGGCGGCGAACGCCTCGCGTTCTTCCTTGCTGATCGCGTCGCCTCGGGCGAGGATCGGGAGGTACTCATCGCGGGCGAAGCGCCGGGCTTCCGCGAGTGTTTTTTCCAGATCGGCATCGAGCGGCGGCGCGAGTTTCTTGTGATGGAACGCGGTGGCGGTGTATGTGGGCAGGAAGAGCCAGTACGCGGTGTCGTTGCCGTTGTCGAAACTCAGCGTCTGGAAGTTGAGCACCATGGAGACAAGCGTGATGCCGTTTAGGTAGATGCCCAGTCGATCCTGCAGCTCGCCCGAGAGCGCCGCGGCCCGGGTGGTGCCGTAGGACTCGCCGATGAGGTACTTGGGGCTCAGCCAGCGGTCGTTGCGGCTGATCCAGAGGCGGATAAAGTCGGCGACGGCGGTCGCGTCTTCACTCAGGCCGTGGAACTGCGAAGCGTTCTCGCCCTCGTTCGCACGGCTGAAGCCCGTGCTGACGGGATCGATGAAGACGAGATCGGTCAGGTCGAGCCACGAATGTTCGTTGTCGGCGAGCTTGGCCGGCGGCGGGAGCACCTCGCCTTCGTCGCCGAAAACAACGCGGCGGGGGCCGAGCGTGCCCATGTGGAGCCAGACCGAGGATGAGCCTGGCCCGCCGTTGAAGCTGAACGTGAGCGGACGGGATTCGGGATTCGCCCGCGTCCATGTTCCGTCGGCGGTCTTCTCAAGCTTCTCGTACGCGATGTAGAAGATGCTGGCCTTGCTCTTGCCGTAGTCGTCGAGCAGGGGCATAAGCCCGGCGGTGGCACGGTAGTGGATGGTCTGGCCGTTGATCGTGATGTCGTGCTCGGTGACGACGGGGTCCTTGGGATCGCTCTTGGGTTCACTCTTCTTCTCAGACGCCTCCGAGGCCTTTGCGGGCGGCTTGCTCTGAGAGGCCTCGACGGGGCGGCTGGCACTCTGGGCCGACGTCGCGGCCGCGAGGACGGAGATGGCGAACAACATGATCGCTGGGGTCTTCATGGCGAGAATGTACCGAGATTGGGTGCCGAGCGTTGCATCCCCCACTGCCGGGCCGTCGGATGCCGCCGCGGCGCCTTCGTACCGTTGATCCCTTGGAGAATCCGGAACCGAATCCCGACGCAGCGCAGCGACCGACGTACGAGTCGCTGGTGGCGCTTCTGGCCGAGTGCATGGCGAACGACGCCCGCAAGCTGTCCGGGCGACTGCGAGGCATGCGGGGCTCGAACCCGACAGACGCAGACATCGCGAAGGTTGAGGAGTCGATCCGGGCATCGTCTGCTCGCGCGGCCGAGCGACGGGAGAAGTTGCCGCGCCCCACGTTCGACTCGATGCTGCCGGTGGTGCAGCGCAAGGAAGAGATCGCGGCGGCGATCGCCCGCAATCAGGTGATCGTGCTCTGCGGCGAGACCGGCTCCGGTAAGACCACGCAGTTGCCGAAGATACTTCTGGAACTGGGTCGCGGCGTCCGCGGCGTGATCGGGCACACGCAGCCGCGGCGAGTCGCCGCCCGATCCGTGGCGGCACGCATCGCAGAAGAGCTCGGCGTATCGCTCGGCGCCGCCGTCGGCTTCAAGATGCGATTCACGGACGCGACCTCTGGACAGACGTACGTGAAGTTGATGACCGACGGCATTCTGCTGGCGGAAACGCAGAGCGACCCGCTGCTGGATCAGTACGACGCCTTGATCATCGACGAGGCCCACGAGCGTTCGCTGAACATCGATTTCCTGATGGGGTACGTCCGACGAATCCTGCCACGGCGCCCCGACCTCAAGTTGATCATCACCTCCGCGACGATCGATCCGGAGCGATTCGCCAAGCACTTCGCGATCGACGGCAAGCCAGCGGAGATTATCGAAGTTTCGGGGCGAACCTATCCCGTCGAGGTTCGGTATCGACCGCTCTCGCGGCCCAGCGGCGACGAAGAGGGACCGGACCTCGATCTGTCGGAAGAGGAAGCGATTGTCGACGCCGCCAAGGAAGCGATCGCGGAATCGCAGGGGCGCACCGGGGCGGCCGACATATTGGTCTTTCTTCCGGGCGAACGCGAGATTCGCGACACGGCGGACGCTCTGCGCCACGCGGTGCCCAAGGACGTCGACATTCTGCCCCTGTACGCGCGCCTGTCGAGCGACGAACAGATGCGGGTTTTCAAGCCCGGCGGGCGACGGCGGATCGTGCTGGCAACGAACGTTGCTGAAACTTCGATCACCGTACCTGGAATCCGATACGTGATCGACCCGGGCCTGGTCCGCATGAGCCGCTACTCGACGCGGACGCGCGTGCAGCGACTCCCGATCGAGCCAATTTCACAGGCTTCGGCGAATCAGAGGGCGGGCCGGTGCGGACGCATCGCGCCGGGCGTGTGCTTCCGGCTCTACGCCGAGGACGATCTCAAGAAGCGCGACGAGTTCACCGAACCCGAGATCCTGCGAACCAATCTCGCGAGTGTTCTGCTGCAAATGAAGTCGCTTCGACTGGGCGATCCGCTGGAGTTCCCGTTTGTGGAGCCGCCGGATTCTCGAGCGGTGCGAGACGGCGTGGAGACACTGCAGGAATTGCAGGCGATAGACGATGGGGGCGAACTGACGGACATCGGGCGTCGGCTGGCGCGGCTGCCGATCGACCCAAGGCTGGGGAGGATGATCCTCGCGGGCGATGCGGAGCACTGTCTTGAGGAGGTGCTCGTGATCGCCGCGTTCCTGTCGATCCAGGACCCGCGTGAACGCCCGATGGACAAGCAGGATCAGGCCGATGCCGCGCACGCTCGGTTCAAGGATGCAACATCGGATTTCAAGGCAATCCTGAACCTTTGGAAGCACTACCACGAGCTCAACGACAAGTTGACCAGCAGCCGACTGCGTACTGCGTGCCGCCAAGGGTTCTTGTCGTTCCTGCGGCTGCGCGAATGGAGCGAGATCTATCGCCAACTCAAGTCAATGGCGACCGAGATCAAGTTGCGGTTCGCGCGGGAGCAAGCATCGGACGATCAGGTGCATCGCGCGGTCCTGACCGGCTTGCTCAGCAGCGTGGGCGTCAAGGGCGAGAACGCTGAGTACACCGGATGCCGCAACCTGAAGTTCTTCGTCCATCCCGGCTCGGGCACGGCAAGCAACAAGCCGCAGTGGCTCATGGCGGCGGAACTGGTCCGCACGACGAAGCTGTACGCCCGCTGCGTCGCCAAGATCGACCCGGCGTGGATCGAGCAGCTCGGCGGGCATCTGGTGAAGCGAACCTACAATGAGCCGCGGTGGAAGCGCGAGTCGGGCCGGGTCATCGCCAACGAGCGTGTGCTGCTGCATGGCTTGGAGATCGTGGCGCGGCGCCCGGTGCACTTCGGGCCGATCGATCCCAAGACCAGCCGTGAGATCTTTATCGAGAACGCGCTGGTTCTCGGCGACGCGCAGCTTCGGCCGGCCTTCTTGGCACACAACCTCAAGCTCGTCGAGGAAGTGCGGGAACTGGAAGCCAAGGTCCGCCGTCGTGACCTGCTCGCCGGGGAGCGGGCGATGTTTGAGTTCTATGACAAGAGGCTGCCGGACTCGATCTGCACGACGCATCTCTTTGAGGGCTGGCTGAAAGACATGGACAAGCGGCAGCCCCGGCTGCTGTTTATGTCGCGGGCCGATGTCATCGCGAACGAGATCGAGCTTGACACACGGCAGTTCCCCGCCGAGATGCCGGTTTTCGGCAGCCGTCTGCCGTTGAAGTACACGCTGGACCCTGGCGCGGCGAAGGACGGCATCACGGTTGATGTGCCGGCTGACGCGGTGCACCAGATCGACGAGAGCCGATCGTTGTGGCTGGTGCCCGGGATGATGAAGGAGCTTGTTGGCGAGCTGGTGCGAGCCCTGCCCAAGGCGTATCGACACCATATCGCCAGCCCGGCGAAGTTTGCAGAAGACGTACTGCCCCGGCTGCGCTTTGGCGAAGGCTCGCTGCTAGATGCGCTTGCACGCGAGGTACGCATCGAGACCAAGGGCCTGGTGGGCGAGATTCCCCGTGACGCGTGGCGGCTCGACGCGATCCCCGCGCACCTTCGGTTCAACTACCGCGTGCTCGATGAAGATGGGAAGGAACTGGCTCAGGGACGCGATCTTGCGGACTTGAAGCGTCGCTTCGCAGCCAAAGCCGCGAGCAAGCTGCCGCGGGCGACGGGCGAGGCGTACAGCCGCGACAACATCCGGCGGTGGGACTTCGGCGAGATTCCCGCCGCCGTGCAGCTCGATCGGGCCGGGATCAAGATCACCGCGTACCCAACGTTGGTCGATCTCGGGCAAGCCTGCGGGCTTCGGGTGGCCGATTCGCCCAAGCGTGCTGCGGAATTGGGGCGGGCGGGATTGTGCCGGCTGTTTACCCTGACCAGTTCGCACGAGTTCGGGCGCCTGCGGCGGGGACTTCCGGATCT
>JBILLU010000150.1:0-8429 GCA_044375915.1 Phycisphaerales bacterium | reverse complement strand
CATAGTGGGGGGGGGTGGTGGTAGGCTCACGAACAACCTTCGATCAGATCATGAAAGGTGGGATGTCATGAGAATCGAGCGGATTGGCGTTGCACTCTTGACGGCTGCAACTTGTATTCCAAGTTACGCGACGGAATGCTGGATTTCGGTTCCTGTTCCGGGCACGGCTACACCTTGCGCGTGTTCGGATTCATATTCTGATCCCTGTCCCGGAACGGCGTTCGAGCGATATCAGTACAACACCTGCGTGCCCGCAGGGCCGGGGCAACCTGGCACCACCGGACGGTACTTCATTCCCGAGGCAGCGAATGGATCGATCGTCGGGTACGTGATGCAGTGCGACGAACAAGCGAACTGGTGGTCACTGTTGGCCTGCCTTGGCGTCGCCACCGGGTGCAGCTTTGCGTGCGGAACGCTGAATCCCGCGTGCCTCTTGTGCCTCGCCGGAGTCGGAGGGGTGTGTCTGCCGTGCGTGGTCATGCGTTGCGAGCCTCCTGCAACACCGTTCGCCACGATTACGAGCGCGGTGGTCTGTGTGCAGACCGGATCGCCGTGCTTTGGCAGCGCGGGTGGCGGATCGGGCGGCCATGGAAGCGCTGGCGGTGGAGGGTCTGGGACACTTCCGCCCGCGCCGCCGGCACCGGGGTCGGGAGATCACACCGAGACACCGCCGCACGAAGACTAGATATGAGGCAGCTTGTCCGCGTTCCTTCGGGCGCGAGATCGGTATTGGGTGAAGGTCAAACTTGGATCCCTGGGGAGAAGGCACCATGAATGCAAGCGGGTATGGATCGGTTCCGGCGGCGATCGTGGCGGTGTTTTGCGTTCACATGGCGATAGCGGCAGACACCGGCATCACGGAAGCGATCCCGACGGAGGAGCAAGCCGATCGCATTTTGCGAACCGTCTTCGCAACGGATCGACCGACATCGGCGATCGTCTTCGTCTCCGAGGGGGGCAATCCAAGCGCATCGCGGGCGAAGAGCTTGAAGACCGCGCAGGAGTTCTTCCGCGGGGTCCCGGTCAACAGCCCTGAGGGCGAGGCGGCTCGTCAGCGAGATATCGAGAGCAACGCGGAGCGGCTCTTCATGATTGAAGCGGGCGGCAGGCTCTACGTCGATCGATACCGCCGAACGTCCGAGGGTTCCCGGAACGATTTTCGTGTCTTTGAAGTCGGGGAAGCGGTCGATGTCGCCGCGCCGGCAACTCAGAGCCTGGTTCACGTTGCCGCCGACGGCGAACAGAGCAGCCGATCCCTCGACCACCGCGCGAAGCGGATCGTGCTGTCGAACCGAAAGTTTGCCGACCCGGCTTGGATCACGCACGGTGGTCATAGCCCGGCGGTAATGGGCTTCTTTCTCCGATCGTCGCTCGCGCCCGCCGTCGGTCCCGCGGTCGCAACCGAAGAAGTCCCAAGCCCGGCCACGATCAGCGTCTTCTGTGCACCACGAGGGTCGATACCGAACTGGAACTGGGATGTGGAGTTGCAGCAGCAGCCGGATCAGACGTGGTTGCTGACCTTCTCGCAGGCCAATCTCCGCGAACCCGTTCTCGAAGCGACGTTCAACGACGAATCGTTTCGGACCGTTCAGCGACTGATGATCCGCAATGCGACGACCGGCGCTCCGGTATACACACGCGAGGTGACGATGACCGACGAGAACGGCAGACCGGTTGCGTTTGCGGTTCAAGAGTACAAGCCGGATGGGTCCCCGATGCGCCTCAACCGCTACAAGGTTGAGCACTGGAACACGGAACCGATGCGTGGAGATGCAGAGCCTCTCATCTCGGAGGATCTCAGCACCTACAAGATCGAGGACACGCGGCGGTAGGGCGGCGTGGTGGAAGGGGCCGCACCGCGAATGCCGCGAGGGGTACACGCTGGTGGATCTGTACAGCGACGGGACGTTCGAGAATCGGTATGTGGAGTATGGGTGGAAGGCGTAGGCAAAGACACCGAGGATGCGAACGCGTATCTCGTGGTGGCAGGAAGATCGCGAGCCGCGTGAGTATCGGCGCGTTCCATCGCATGTCGGATTCGTGAAACTGCTGGCACTTCGTCGATTCACTGCCTCGCCGCCGCGATATCGCGGTAGCGTGTGTGTGAAGGAGTGATGCCATGCGTCGCGATTCTGCTCGGCATGCGTTTACGTTGATCGAGCTTCTGGTCGCGATCGCGATCATCGCGGTGTTGATCGGGCTGCTGTTGCCGGCGTTGGGGCGGGCGCGGGACAACGCGCGGACGACCAAGTGTGCGGCGAATCTCCGCAGCATCGGGTCGGCGTTCACGATGTACGCCGCGGATCGTCGCGGGAACTTCCCGCACTGGTCGGGATGGCAGCACTGGGACAAGTTCGGCACAGCCGACGACGGCAAGGACGGCGACGCGACTGGGCCGGGCTGGACCGAGCAGATGAAGGCGTATGTGGACTCGGTGGAGACGTACACGGACCCGGCGCGGCCGCGGGATGAGGCGCCGTTCTGCTACTTCATGTCGGCGCGGTACACCTCGGCGTTGACGAAAAACACGATGTACACGAGTCTGAACGAGTCGCAGGTGCTGTTCAACTCGCAGTTCGTCTTCCTGGGCGACAGCAATCAGATGAACCTGTACGCCAAGCCGTACGGCAACAACCCGACCAAGCCTGACTGCGACCCGGATGACGCGAATCAGCCGGTGGTGTTCTTCGATGGCGAGCGTCCGGCCCATGCACTCAAGCGCGGCGCGACGAGTGGCGAGGGCGGCGCGGGAGGCGGCGGGGCGAGCGCGGCGGGAGTGGGGGGGTTGACGAACCTGCTCTTCCTCGACATTCATGCGGCGTCGTTTGCGGCGTACCAGCCGTCGGCGATGACGTGGAGAGGGCGGGAGTTCGCGAATTGGAAGGATGCGAGGAAGGATTGAGGAGAGAGGCACTAGGCACTAGGCACTAGGCACTTGGCACTTGGCACTAGGGGGAGGCATGCGGGGCTTGGCCGCTGGGGATGTGGAAGGTCGCGGGTCTACGCTCTTCGATGCCCTCCGTTTTCCTCAACGGCCAGTTCATTGATCGCGACAGCGCCACCGTTTCCGCGTTTGACGCTGCCATGCAGCACGGCGTTGGACTGTTTGAAACCATGCTCGCCGTCAACAACGGCGGGGAGGTGAAGCCGGGCGATGAGCTCTCGGCGGTGAACGCGTGGGACGTGATCGACCTCGACGCCCACCTGGATCGGCTGATTATCTCGTCGCGGGAGCTGGGGTTGTCGGAGAATCTGCGGGCGGGGGCGCTGGGCGAGGCGGTGAAGCGGACGGCGGCAAAGGCCAGCGTCGCGTACCCGGAATCGCTGCGCCTGCGGGTGCGGCTGACGATCACAGGGGGCGATCTGAACCTGCTCGACAAGGCGCGGCAGGTGCGTGAGGGCAAGGCCGCCAAGGAAGGCGTGGAGCATCAGCCCACGCTCATCATCGCGGCGACGCCGGCGACGCAGTACCCGGCGGAGATGTTCGACCGCGGCGTGCTGGTGACGATCGCGGACTGGAAGGCCAATCCGCTCGATCATTTCCAGGGGCACAAGACGGTGAACTACTGGGCGCGGCTGCGCGAACTGCAGATCGCCGCGAGCAAGCGTGCGGGCGAGGCGCTGGTCTTCCAGGTGAGCAATCACCTGGCGGGCGGGTGTGTGAGCAACGTGATTCTGGTGAAGGACGGCGTGGCGATCACGCCGATCGTGCGGGGCGAGGAGAGCGAGGCCGCGGGGCACGACGGCGTGGTGGGCGACGCGGAGACGAGCGGGCGCGGGCGGGTGGTGATGCCCAGCCCGGTGCTGCCGGGCATCACGCGGCGTTGGGCTCTGGATTGGTGTCTGGCCAACGACGTCGAGGTCGTGAAGCGCATGGTGACGATCGATGATGTGCTGAACGCCGATGAGGTGCTGCTCACGAACTCGTCGTGGGGCGTCTTGCCGGTGGTGCGGGTGGAATCGCACGGCATCGGCGCGGGCGAGCCGGGGACGCTGGGGGGCGAACTGGTGCAGGCGTGGCGGGAGCGGACGGGGCTGGACGACTAGCCGAGAGTCCGCACGTGATTGAGGAAAGCTCGGCGGGTTGGTGGCATCAGGCCGCTGGCTTTGTGGCGCGATGGCACCCGGCGTGTCTCAGGGGCAGATCAGTTCGTTGTACGCCGCGGCGAAGATGACGAAGTCGGCATCGTCGACGATGCTGTTGCCGTCGAAGTCAGCGGGGCAGCCGGCGTGGCGATCGTCGAAGCCGCTCGATGCGTCACGCTCCGGCGGCGGGCAGATCAGTTCGTTGTACGCGGCGGCGAAGTCGACGAAGTCGGCATCGTCGACGAACGTGTCGGCGTTGAGGTCGCAGGCGCAGGCGAAGCCTTCGAAGAGTTCGAACTCGATCTCATAGAACGCGGTGGACGACGCCGCACCGGTCGCGGTGTTGGCGCTGGTGTTGGCAACGAGGCGGAGGACGTAGTCGCCGGCCTCGAGGTTGTAGACCACGCCGTGGACGTGGTTGTGCTGGTAGAGGAAGATCGGCTCGGAGTGGCGGGCATGGTGCCCCGCGCGGACGAGCGAGGCGTAGCCCTCGGCGTTGCTCGACTGCGACTCGATGGAGTGCAGTTCGACGTGGTGCGGGCCGCCGATCGTGAAGTGGATCTCGAGACCGGACTCGGAGACGGCGTTGGCGTCGAGCAGCGCGGGGGGCGAGGGGAGGGGCGCGAGGTCGGACGCGGCGAAGCCGTTGGCGATGATCTGGGTGGGGGTGAGGAAGAGGTTGTAATCAGCGAGCGTGGTGAGCGTGACGCCGCCGGACGCCGGCGCGCCGGAGACCGAGCCGACGAAGGACGGGAAGGCGCCGGTGGTCACGGTGTTGGTGAAGGGGAAGGCGCCGAGCGTGGTGTTCAACTGGCTGTTGGCGTGGGCGCGGGGTGAGACGAGGGTGAAATTGAGATCGGCGCGAGCGGCGGCGACCGCGACGACGGACACGAAGGCGAGCGGGGCGACGAATCGGTTCATGAACAGTCCCTTCCTCTGCGGTCCGCGACCGCGTCGACGCGACCGAGGCGTCGGTGGAGTGACGGACCGCAGCAGATGTCGCGCGGCGTGAGCGGCCTTGCGGCACGGGCGCACTCGGCGTGCGGACGGCGCAAGTCTTCACGATTCCGGAGCGTGAACGACGGGGACGTTGGTCGAGAAGTGGCCAAAGGACGTCCAGCAGACCCGCTCGCTGACGCTCGGGGCTCGTTGAGGCGGGGGTGATCGGGCATTCTCACAAAGACCGAACATTGGGTCTTTCTTCGGATGTCTCGCTATCCTCGGCGTGATGCGTGAGATCACGGTGGACATTGCGATCATCGGCGGCGGGGCGGGCGGCTTTGCCGCGGCGATGGCGGCGTGCGAGGCGGGTCGCACGGTGGTGATGACCGAGCCGACGGACTGGATCGGCGGGCAGTTCACCAGCCAGGCCGTGCCGCCGGATGAGCATCGGTGGATTGAAGCCCAAGGTGGAGACGCCATTGGGAATCGCAGTTATGTCGAACTCCGGCGGGCGGTGCGGCGGTGGTACCGTGAGAATCGCTCGCTGACGCCAGCCGCGGCGGCCCACGAGCGGCTGAACCCGGGCAACGGATGGGTGAGCCACCTCTGCGCCGAGCCTCGGGTGTGGCATGCGGTGATGATGGAGATGTTGAGGCCCCACGTCGAGGCGGGGCGGCTGACGCTGCTGCTGGAGCACGAGCCGGTGCGGGTGGAGACGAGCGGCGATCGGATCGACGCGGTGTACTTGCGTGGAACGCGCGATGCTGCCAGCACGTTCGTCGTCCGTGGCAAGATCGTGCTCGACGCGACGGAGACGGGCGACCTCTACGAACTCGGCGGCATCGAGCATCTGATCGGCGCGGAACACCAGAACGATTTCGGCGAGATGCACGGCCGCACCGATCGCGCGGACTGGCGCGATCAGCAAGGCATCAGTTGGTGCTTCGCGCTCGAGCATCGGCCCGGCGAGGATCACATCATCGCCAAGCCCGCGGCGTACGAGTGGTGGCGGTCGTACGTGCCGACGATCTGCCGCGAGCCGGGATTGGCGGGCGCGGCGTGGCCGGGGACGCTGCTGTCATGGACGGTGGCGAGTCACAACGAAGCAGGAAAGCACACGTTTCCGTTTGTGCCCTGGCCGAATGAGCCGCGGGATGGCGAGTGGGAGATGTGGCGGTATCGGCGGATCGTGGATCGAGCGATCTACCTCGAACAACAAGCAGCTGAACACCCCGACGTCTGCCTGGTGAACTGGGTACAGATGGATTACTGGCAGCGGCCGCTGCTTGGTGTGTCGGCCGCGGATCGGGCGCTCGCACTGCGCGAGGCGCGGGAGCAGAGCTTGTGTCTTCTCTACTGGATGCAGACCGAAGCACCGCGGCCGTCGGGCGTGGGCATCAAGGAAGGCGTGGGCTTCCCGGGCTTGAAGCTCCGCGGCGATGAATTGGGGACGAACGACGGCTTCGCAAAGGCCGCGTACATCCGCGAGCCGCGGCGCTTGCTCGCACGCACGATGCTGAGCGAGGCGCACCTGGGCACCGAGCAGCGGCGCCGCGACGGCAGGCCGAACATGGACTTCGTGCCGCCGGGCATGAACGAGAAGACGGGGCGATTGGGCATGGGCGAGGCGTTCGCCGACACGATCGCGATCGGGCATTACACGCTGGACTTGCACCCCTCGTGCAGCGGGCGGAACTCGGTGTACGTGCCGGCGTCGCCGTACCGGATCCCGCTGGGCTCGCTGGTGCCGGTGCGGGTGGAGAATCTGATCGCGGCGGGCAAGGGCATCGGCGTCACGCATGTGGCGAACGGGTGTTCGCGGATGCACCACACGGAGTACGCGATCGGCGAGGCCGCGGGCGTGCTGGCGGCGCAGTGTGTGGAGAAGGGGCTCGCGCCGGCTTCGGTCCACGCGAGTGCGGAGCGGACGAACGCGCTGCAGGAGCGGCTGGCGGCGCGGGGTGTGGCGATGCGGTGGCCGTGGGAAAAGTGAAGCGGATTCCACACTGCGAAAGCACCGACCTGGCGGTGCCGCGGTTGGGCGGGGGCCAGGTCGGTGGCTTACTCACTTCACGGTCTGATCGGGCCGCGAACCGGCCGACTCAGGCGGCATCAGCGGCGACGACGCGAGAAGACTCCCGCAGCGAGCGCGACCAAGGCCCATGAGCCCGGGGTCGGGCAGATGCCCTCTTCCATCATGGATCTCAATACTCCGGAGAACCCGGAGCCCTGCAAGGCCAAGCCGTTCTCGGCGCTGAAGCCGATCTCCGTGGTGGAGAACAGATAGCCCGGAAGCTGATCGCACAGACCATTGACGATATTGAACTGTGTGCCCGGCGCGAAGTCCGGGCTGCCCGCCCTTCCCGCGTAGTGGGCGAAGACATCGACGCTCCAGTAGATGCTTCCTCCGGCTTCATTCACAAATCCGGAGCGGAACTCAAAATCGTTCACACCTTCGAGTTGCATCATGGAGTAGAAACCGGTCATGTCGGACGTCCATGTGCCGCGTGCCTTGCGTGGTGCTTCGACCCGGCCCTCTGAGTAAACGCGACCCCCGGTCACCGTCCACCAAGTGTTGTGCTTGACGTCCTCGGCGCCTTCAGCAGGGATGATGAAGAACTGCGTGCAGTACGGCAGGTCCATCTCAATCGGATCCCCCATCACGAGACCGTCCTTGTCCGTCCACCGCACTGTTGACGTGACGGCGAAAGGATGGAACGGACTCCAAGTGTCATAGTGCGGCTGCCAGCGCCAGTCGGGTAGTGCAAGCGCAGCAGAGGTCATCGCGCCAAGCGCGATCGCCGCCGCGGCCGCGTGTTGGAGTTTGGTGCTCTTCTTCATGGAGATTCTCCTGGTCTGGGCGCGTCGCACAACGGATCGATCGCGCCTCGGTTGCCGGTGGCTTGCGGATGCACCGTGCAAGCGCCGTCACCCGGCATCTCGGTCCCGGCTTGCGCCGGCCGGCAACGCATGGGTTGCTCCTTTCTTTCTGCGTGGGATGCGATCGGGAGCGGAATCGAACCCGAGCGGAGCGGTCGTTGGTGTCGGCCGCGCCGTGTGCGGTCTTGGCGAACCCAACTCACCGCACGGCATCGCTCACTCCTTCAATGTACCACGCATCGGAGAGATTCCGAAAGAAGACGGCGTCGTGACGGCGAAATTCGCATCCTTCCTGGCGTACATGGTGGACGGTCGTACAAACCGGCTATGAACAGCGGCGCGAAAATCGACCGAGCGCGGTGCCGCGGCGTGATGTGACCGAGTTGCGTCCGCGTCTCAGGATGGTTGCGGCTGTGATATGGATACCAAGCATCAACAAGTGGAACGGTGTCGCGCGAGAACGACATCCGTCCGAACGCGCTGCGATCGCCGATGGCATCGGCGCACGCACGTCTCGAACG
>JBILLU010000017.1:0-31520 GCA_044375915.1 Phycisphaerales bacterium | reverse complement strand
CATGGCCGACGACCGCTACCAAACCATCCTCCTCTTTGGCGCACCGGGCGCCGGCAAAGGGACGCAGGGCAAGATCCTTGCGGAGATCCCCGGCTTCTTTCACATGTCCACTGGTGAGATGTTCCGCAACATCGACATCAACTCCGACATCGGCAAGATCTTCTATTCGTACTCCTCCCGCGGCGAGCTCGTGCCCGACGACGTGGTCATCCGCCTCTGGTCGCAGACCATCCACGCCTACACCACGCTGGGAATCTACAAGCCCCGGTCCGACATGCTCATCCTCGACGGCCTGCCCCGCAACGTCACCCAGGCACGCCTGATGCACAAGTACATCAACGTCCTCAAGATTGTGCATCTCAAGTGCGACGATAAAGAAGAGATGATCAAGCGTCTGGCCCGACGCGCCCTGAAAGAGAACCGCCCCGACGACGCCCGCGAAGAAGTGATCCGTCGTCGATGGGACGTCTACGAGCGCGACACCTTCCCGGTGCTGGCCCACTACCCCAAGCACCTCGTCACCGAGGTGAGCGCGGTCGGCGCGCCGGCCCTGGTGCTGTCGAAGGTGCTCGATGCGGTGGCCCCGATCCAGGACACGCACTTCAGGAACCCGCTTTCCGGTGAGAACAAGTGACACGCCGGGCTGTCCGCCCGTCGCGCCGCCGCACAGATTCGATCCCTACGCTCGATCCGTGCGTCGTGCGTTCACGCTCATCGAGCTTCTGGTCGTCATCGCCATCATCGCGGTGCTGATCGGCATTCTGCTGCCGACACTCGGCCAGGCGCGTTTGTCGGCTCGGTCTCTGGTCTGTCTTTCAAAGCTCAAGACAATCGGTGCGGGAGTCTCGCTGTATTTCAACGACTTCCGCGACACGCTGCCCCAGATCAAGGGCCCTCTTCCCGGAGGCGGGTCGGCGGTCATCGGGGCACTGTTTGCGGGCACAAGCGGCGAGCTTCCGTTCTACGGCATCAGCACGATCGGTGCGGACAAGCGGCCGCTCAATCGATACGTGCTCAGCTACGAACCCAAGGCACCGCAAGCGGGGCAGGCCCGAGTCGAACTCGACGAGTTTCGCTCTCCGGTCGACAAGGGCGCTCGAAACACCGGCGTGCCGATCCCGCAGTATGCCAGCACGGATTCGTACTACAACCTCGTCGGTTCGAGCTACACGCTGAACGATCACGACTTGCGTGGTGACGATTTTCCGACACTCGTTCCCCGGCAGCCGGACGGCGGCGGGGGCATGATGCCGTACGTCCGGAACACCGCACGCACGTGGATGATCGGGACGCACCCGATCTACAACTACGACCAGGGTGGTGATCGCGGATCGATCTGGTACCACCGTTCGGCCGTCGAAGCGAACCTGCTGTTCGTTGATCTGCACGCAACGATGAGGCTGCGGGTTCAAAGCGGCATCGTGAACGAGACCAGCGAATACTCGTTTCTTCCCTGAGGTCCGACGCCGCAACTACCGACCCGGACGCTGAGCGGCGTCGCTCGGCGAACCGTCGCCGGGGCTGATCTGGTCCGGGCCGGCGCTGATCGCGATCGACTGATACGCGATCGCCGGGATAGCCGGTTTCATGTTCCAGCCCCAGAACGCCGGCGAGCCATAAGCCATCACAGTTGTCGGCGGGAAGGCCTGAAAGGCGATGGGGATGAGGTCGGCGTGGTAGTCGATCGAGCCGAAGTACCGCCACTGCTCGTCAAGGCTCTGCATCCTCGACGATGTGGATCGCATCGGGCCGTAGTCGATCGGGACCCAGTTGACGGTCTTTTTGGCTTCGTCATACAGACAAAACTCGACCCACGTGCGGAGCCGCTCTTCCTGGGTCCACGTGCGAAGGTACAGGCCGTCGCGTGAGTGTTGCTCGCCTTGAAACGCGTAGACCAGTCGGGCGGGCAATCCCGCCTCGCGCATGACCGCAACGAGCACCGTCCCGACGTCGATCAGGCTGCCGCTGCGATTCTTCAGGGCCATCGGTGCGCCCTGAATGTCGAGGCCCTCCATGAAGTGGGTGCGGGGGCTGAGATTGAACCCCTGCTTGGTGATCTGCATCACACTGTTGACCTGAAAGGCGAGGAACTTGGCCAGCCGCGCCGGCGTGATCTCCTTGGGATTGCCCTTAGTCCAGGTGTTGACCGCGTCGGTGATGATCTTGCGGTCGTACATCCGGATCTCGGCGGTGCGAGGATCTACGCCGTAGTCGACGTACATCTCCGGCTGAAAGCACGCCGACGCTTCTTCCGGCCACGGTCCCTTTGGCCAGGGCACCTGCATGGCTTCGGTGTCCTTGAGCTTGGTCCGCCACGAGGTGCTGGCGATATCGATCTGCAACTGCACGTTCTGCACCGTCACAGGACGTTCCCAGGTCCAGACCCCGAGCTGGACGCCGCTCGGATAGAGGTCCTCGTTGGCCATCTTCTTGAAGAGCACCGGGCGCGGGTTGTCGGGGGTCGTCTCCTTCGCAAAGCCGCCCGTCACGACATCGTGGTTGTTGAAGCGCAGCCAGCTCCGCATCTTCTCCGGTTTCAGCGCGGAGTTGGCGGCGGAGGACACAAAGGGCCAGACGAGAACCATCTGCTCGAACTGAAACGGCTGTCTTGGCTGCGTCGACGATTGGAGGCCCGGAACGCCCTGCTCGCTCAAGACATCAAGCGTGATCTTGAGCATCCACTCCTTGGGTACCGATTTCTCGACATACGGTCCTTCGGTCACCTTCGGGTACTCGGGGCGCACACGCGGCAGTTGATCGGGCGGCGGACTCGCCGGCTGCGCGGGGGCCTGGTTCGGCTGCTGGGCCGACGCGATACCGACCATCATGACCAAGGCCGCCGCACGCGCAACGAGTCGCATCGATCTGCTCCTGAACCCCACAGCCGACCAGTGCGCAAACCCACGGCTTCCATGCCGCAGTCGGCGCGATTGTTGATGACAATGTACCACGCCCGGCAAAGGTTGGATGCCCGAAACCCGGTATCTTCACTCCGGCCTCAGGCTGTCGGCGAGGGTGCGGGCCCGCCCTCGGTGGCGATGGCGTCCACCTCGGCCCGCCAGCGGCGGCGGGACTCAAAGGCCGCGATATCCGCCACCGACGTCGATTCCAAGAAGGAATAGAGCTTGGTGCGGTGCTGGGTCCAGAACTTGTGGGCCGGGCACGCACGGGCATCGGAGCACTCGGCGGTGCCCAGCATGCAGAACGTCTTGCATGCTGGATCGTCCAAGGAGATGCAGACGTCCTTCAGGCAGATTTCCGTGGCCGGTCGCGCAAGCGTCACGCCGCCGCCGACGCCCCGCTGGGTGTTCACAAGCCCCCGCTTGGCCAGGGCGTTGATGATCTTGCCCAAATAAGGTCCGGGAATCGCGGCGGCGTCCGCGATTTCCTTGATCAGCACCGGCTTGCCGCCGGCGGCGGCAATGTGACCCATCGCGGATATGGCGTAGCCTGAGGCTTGGCTGAGCATGTAAAATCTCCGCTGATAGATTACTAGGCGAGAGTGTATTCGGCAAGAAATCCTTGCCGGTTCGAGGCATTGTATCCGTATCCGAGCGGAAGATGTGGCTCTGAACCGCTCAGACTTGGCGTTTTTTCGGATTTGGTTGACAAGTGACCAGGGTGTCCGCTATTCTCATAGCCGATATTTAAGTCGGTTTGTCGCCTATCGGCGACATCCCCTTTCCGGAGAATCGCGGATGAGCCAAGCAGCCCACCCAACCCATCCCATCGGTGAAGACGGGGCCACTCGCCTCGAGTCCTTCAAGTACGACGACGCGATTGTCCGCAAGTTTGTGCTTGCCACGGTGCTGTGGGGCGTCGTGGGCATGCTCGTGGGACTGATCATCGCGGTGCAGCTCGCGCTCCCTGCGGCCAATCTCGGTCTGGAGTGGACCAGCTTCGGCCGCCTCCGCCCGCTGCACACCAACGCGGTCATCTTCGCTTTCGCTGGCAACGCCCTGTTCGCCGCGATCTACTACAGCACCCAGCGTCTGTGCAAGGCGCGGATGTTCAGCGACCTCCTGAGCAATCTGCACTTCTGGGGTTGGCAGGCGATCATCGTCGCCGCCGCCGTCACGCTGCCCTTGGGCATCACTCAGGGCAAGGAGTATGCCGAACTCGAGTGGCCGATCGATCTGGCGATCGCGGTGGTCTGGCTCGGGTTTTTCGGTACGAACTTCTTCGGCACCCTGGCCGTGCGCCGCGAGCGCCACATGTACGTCGCGCTGTGGTTCTACATCGCCACCATCGTCACCGTGACCATGCTGCACGTCTTCAACAGCCTCGCGATCCCCGCGACGTGGACCAAGAGCTACTCGGTCTACGCCGGCGTGCAGGACGCGTTCATGCAGTGGTGGTACGGGCACAACGCCGTGGCATTCTTCCTCACCACGCCGTTCCTCGGCCTGATGTACTACTTCCTGCCCAAGGCCGCCGAGAAGCCGGTGTATTCGTACCGCCTTTCGATCGTGCACTTCTGGAGCCTGGTGTTCATGTACATCTGGGCCGGGCCGCACCACCTGCACTACACCGCCCTGCCCGCGTGGGCCAGCACGCTGGGCATGCTCTTCTCGGTCATGCTCTGGATGCCCTCATGGGGCGGCATGATCAACGGCCTGCTCACCCTCCGTGGCGCGTGGAACCGCGTCGCCGTGGACCCGATCCTCAAGTTCTACGTTCTGGGCATCACGTTCTACGGCATGTCCACCTTCGAGGGCCCGATGCTCTCGATCAAGAGCGTCAACGCCCTCTCGCACTACACCGACTGGACCATCGCCCACGTCCACTCCGGAGCACTGGGCTGGAATGGCTTCATGACCTTTGGCATGGTCTACTGGCTGTTGCCCCGCCTGTTCCAGACCAATCTCTGGAGCAAGAAGCTGATGTCGACCCACCTGTGGATCGGCACCATCGGCCTGCTGCTCTACGTGATCCCGATCTACACCGGCGGCATCACCCAGGGCCTCATGTGGCGGGCCTTCGACGCCAGCGGTCGCCTCGCGTACCCCGACTTCGTCGAAACCGTCACCGCGCTCATGCCCTTCTACTGGATCCGCGTCGTCGGCGGCCTGCTCTACTTCGCCGGCGTGCTCATGCTCGCTATCAACACCGTCATGACCGTCCTTAACCGTGCCAAGGTCTACGAGGAGCCGATCGTCACCGCCCCGGCGCTCGCTCCGCGCTACATCGACCCACCGGTTCCCAACACGCAGCTCGCTGGAAACCTCGGCGTTGCGCTCGCCGCGGATTCAGTCTTCGTTTCCGGCTGGTTCCACCGCGTCTGGGAGCGCAAGCCGCTGAAGTTCACGATGCTCGCGATCGTCGCGGTGGTGGTGGCGTCGCTCTTCGAGATCATCCCCACGTTCCTCATCTCGTCGAACGTCCCGACCATCGCGAGCGTGAAGCCCTACACGCCGCTCGAACTGGCCGGCCGCGAGGTCTACATCGCCGAAGGCTGCTACAACTGCCACTCGCAGATGATCCGCCCGATCTGGGCCGAGACCAAGCGTTACGGCGAGTACAGCAAGCCCGGCGAGTTCGTCTACGACCATCCCTTCCAGTGGGGCAGCCGTCGCATCGGCCCGGACCTCGCCCGCGAAGGCGGGAAGCAGAGCCACGACTGGCACGTGCGCCACTTCAAGAATCCACGCGACCTCAACGCCAACTCCATCATGCCCGCCTACGAGCATCTGCTCGAGCAGCCGCTCGACTTCGAGGGCATCCAGCGCCGGGTTGATGTGATGGCGATGCTGGGTGTGCCGTACGGCGAGAACGTGAAGGACGGCAAGGCCGTCGAAGCCGCACGGGCGCAGGCCAAGCAGATAGCCGACGACCTTGTGAAGCAGGGCGGCTTCGAGGGCATGGGCGACAAGAAAGTCATCGCCCTGGTCGCCTACATGCAGCGCCTCGGCAAGGACATCAGCCAGCCCGCGGATGCTCCGGCCGCGCCCGCCGCCGCACCGACGGCCACAAGCGAACCCGCCAAGTCGAGCGCCAAGCCGAGCGACAAGTCTCTCAGCTCGAATGTTTCCGCCAAGGAGAGTGCGCGATGAGCTCCATCATGAGCAGCATGGAACTGTGGATCTGGCCTTCGATCGCAATGGTCATCTTCTTGGGCGTGTTCGTCGGCGTGGCCATCCGCGTCCTTCGGGCGACCAAGAGCGAATGCGATCACAACGCCAACATCCCTTTGTTCGACGGCACCGAGCAGAACCAGTTCGCTTCTTCAGGAACCCAGCCGGCCCTCGCGCCCTCTCAGAAAGGCGAAGCCCGATGAGCACCGCCCCTTCCAACACCCCGTCTGTCGTGCACGGCTCCGCGCCTCAGGACCTTGTCCACGGCGCTCGCGCCCGTGACCACCTCAGCGATCACGAGTACGACGGCATCCGCGAGTACGACAACCCGACACCCGGCTGGTGGCACCTGATCTTCATCGGCTCGGTTTTCTTCAGCATCATGTATGTCGCGTACTACCACTTCAGCCCGATCGCCTGGTCGGTCGAGAAGGCATGGCAGGCGGAACAGAATGCCGAGGTGAAGCGGCTCTTTGCGGGCAAGGTCCTCAAGCCTGACGAGGCGGGAATTCTCGCCGTTGCCGCGGACGAGCCACTGATGCAGTTCGCCCAAGGCACGTTCCAGACCAACTGCGCCGCCTGCCACGCCAAAGACGGCGGCGGGATCAATGGCGTCAACCTCACCGACGACCACTACAAGAACGTTAAGAAAGTCCCCGACTTCTTCACCGTCATCACCAACGGCGCCAACAACGGTGCGATGCCCGCGTGGCGCACCAACTTCTCCGACAACGAGCGCGTGCTGCTCGCGGCGTACGTCATGAATCTTCGTGGCACCAAGCCCGCCAGTGCTCGCCCGCCCGAGGGCGAGGTGCTGCCGCCGTTCCCGAAGCCGACGAAGTGAAGATCAACCATGGAGGCACAGAGAGGAATGGAATGAAGCTTCAATGCCGAATGCCTTGACCCAACTGTCTCTCTCTGCGTCTCTGTGTCTCTGTGGTGAATCCGTCCTGAGGAGGGCAACATGAGCGTCGAACCCAGAGCCAACTCGGCCACCGATGCCGCGGCCTCGTCCGCGGCGGGTCAGCCGCCGAGCGTGCTGTCGACGCTCAACGCCGACGGCTCGCGCCGCTGGCTGTTGCCCAAGCCCTCGATCGGCCGCTTCTTCCACCGCCGCCGCGTCGTTGCCTACTTGCTCATCCTGATCTTCACCGCGATCCCGTATCTCTCGCTCAACGGCAAGCCGCTGATTCTGCTCGACCTGACCACCCGCCGTTTTCACATCTTCGGGCAGACCTTCCTGCCCACCGACACACTCATGCTCGCACTTTTGGTGCTGAGTGTGTTCCTCTCCATCTTCCTGCTCACGGCGCTTTTCGGCCGCGTGTGGTGTGGCTGGGCTTGCCCGCAGACCGTCTACCTCGAGTTTGTCTACCGACCGATCGAGCGGCTGTTCGAGGGCACGCCAGGCCGGGCGCGGAAGGGCTGGTTCGTCGGCTCGCCGCTTGCGCGAGGACTCAAGTACCTGATGTACTTCGTGGTGTCCTGCTACCTCGCGCACACGTTTCTCGCCTATTTCGTTGGTGTGGAGCAGTTGCGCGAGTGGGTGACGCGATCTCCTGCCGAGCACCCGGTGCCGTTTGCGGTTATGGCCGTCGTCACCGGGCTGATGATGTTTGACTTCACCTTCTTCCGCGAGCAGACCTGCCTGGTCGCGTGCCCCTACGGCCGCATGCAGTCGGTTCTGCTGGATCGCAACTCGCTGATCGTCAGTTACGACCACGCCCGAGGCGAGCCACGCGGCAAGCGGCGGGCTTCGGCGGGCATCGCGCTCCCGGTGCTGGGCGATTGCATCGACTGTCACATGTGCGTCACGACCTGCCCGACGGGCATTGACATCCGCAACGGCCTGCAGATGGAGTGCGTGCACTGCACCCAGTGCATCGATGCCTGCGACAGCGTGATGGACAAGATTGGCAAGCCGCGAGGGCTGGTGCGTTACTCATCCCAGGCCGCGCTCGCAGGCGAGAAGAAGTCCGGGTTCCGCCCGCGGCTGCTCCTCTATCCCGCGCTGCTCACCATCGTCCTCAGCGGCCTCATCTATCTCCTCACCCACCAGTCGCCGCTGAACGTCACCATCCTCCGCACCCGCGGCGGGCTCTTCTCCATGAACGAGGCCGGCGACATGGTCGGCAATCAGGTCAAGGTCAAGGTCGTCAATCGCACCGAGGCAGCCGCACCCATCACCATCACCACCGCCGGGGTCGCCGGGGCCCGCGTCAAACTCGACGAGGGTACCGATGTCGTCCTTCAGCCCGGTGAGATGCGGACCGTGCCGGTGCTGATCGAGGCCCCAATCGACGCCTTCAACCAGGGCAAATGCGACATCAGCATCGTGGTCAGTGGCGCCAAGGACTTCAGCAAGGCCACGCCGTACCGGCTTGTGGGGCCGGGTACCAATCGGCACCCCGAGAAGCACGATCAGAAGCACGACGACAAGCACGACGAGAAACGTGAAGACAAGCAAAGCGAACAGGAGGAACACAAGTGAGCACCGCCATTCCGAACCGCTCCGCCCGCGGCCACTGGTTCTGGCCCGGCGGCGTCTTTCTGCTGCTGGGCATGAACATGCTCATCGTCGGCATCACCGTCTACGCCGCCTTGTCCGACAAGTCCGTGAGCATCGAGAAGAAGTACTACGAGAAGGCCCTCGCGTGGGACGAGACCGCGAAGCAGCGTGATCTGAACGCGGCTCTGGGCTGGAAGGTCGGCATCACCGCCTCCGTGGCCAGGCAGATCGAGATCACGCTTCGCGATTCGTCCGATCAGCCGATCCGCGTTGCCAAGGTCAGCGCTGAGGTGTTTCACGACGCCCGCTCCAGCGAGCGTGCCACGCTCGCCTTCATCGGCGACGGCACGGGCACCTACCGCGCCCTCTGCCCCGAAGGCGCCGACGGCTCATGGCACCTGCGCACCCGCATCGAGGCGGTGAAGATGGTCTTCACCGACGAACGCTCCATCGAGGTCTGGACTGCCCACGCCGAGAATCGCACGAGCCACCCGTGACCGCGCTCATCGCCGGCATCTTCGTTGCAAGCCTCCTGGGCAGCCTGCACTGCGCGGGCATGTGCGGTGCATTCCTCGCGCTCGCTGTCACACCCGATGAACAATCCCGCGTCGGCAAGACGTCCCTGCACGTCGCGTACAACACCGGTCGTCTCTGCTCCTACGCCACGCTCGGCCTGATCGCCGGGCTCGTCGGCCGCTCGCTCGACATCGGCGGCGAGATGGTGGGGGTGCAGCGCACCGCCGCGATCGGGGCGTCGCTGGTGATGATCGGCTTTGGCCTCATCGCCGTTGCGAGGGCGCAGGGTTACAGCATCCGCCGCCTGCACCCGCCCCGGGCGTTCCAGTCCGCCGTGCAGAAGGCTTACTCCGCCGCCGGCGCGTGGAGCCCGGTTGGCCGTGCGTACGCGATCGGTCTGCTCACGACCGCGCTCCCCTGCGGCTGGCTTTACGCCTTCGTGCTCACCGCCGCGGGCACCGGCGATCCACTCTCCGGCGCGCTCGCGATGGCCTCGTTCTGGCTGGGCACGCTGCCGGTGATGGCGGCGCTCGGCGTCGGGATCCAGTCGCTCTTTGGCCCGATGCGCCGGCATCTGCCCATGGCCACTGCGCTCCTCCTCGTGATCGTCGGCGTCATCTCGCTCGCCGGCCGCGTACGGCAGATGCGCGAAGCAGGGACCGCGACGGAGGTGCTCTGCCATGGCGGCTGACGCCACACTCTCCGCGGTTGCCACGCCCTCTCCCGCAGCCCGCCGCGGGGCGGTGCTGTGCAAGCACTGCAACCTCGTTGTCCCCCCCGGGCTGATCGACGCGGCTCGCGATGATCAATTCTGCTGCCACGGCTGCGAAACCGCGTACTCCATCATCCACACCTGCGGCCTCGAACGCTACTACGAACTCCGCCAGCAACTCGACGACCGCGCTCCAGCCCCCGGCACCGATCGCACCTACAACGACTTCGACGACGAGACCTTTCGCCGCCTCCACACCCGCCAGATCGGCCCGCTCACCCGCTGCGAACTCTTCCTCCACGGCGTGCACTGCTCCGCCTGCCTCTGGCTCATCGAGCGCCTGCCCCGCATGGTCAAGGGCCTCGTCGAGGCTCGCCTCGATCTCCGCCGCGGCATCGTCGATCTCGCCTGGGACGACCGCGTCGTCAAGCTCTCGCACATCGCCCGCACGCTGGCGTCGATCGGCTACCCGCCCCAGCCCGCCCGCGATCGCAAGTCGAGGGCCCACCGCGTCGCCGAGGATCGGCGGCAACTCGTCCGCCTCGCCGCCGCGGGCGCGATCGCGGCGAACGTGATGCTCTTCGCGCTCGCGCTCTATGCGGGCATCTTCGACGCGATGGAGCCATCCCACCGCACCATGTTCCGCTGGCTGAGCATGGTGCTCACGGTGCTTTCACTGGTCTGGCCCGGTGCGGTCTTCTTCAAGAGTTCCTGGGCCGCCATTCGCACCTGCACGCCGCATATTGATGTGCCCATCGCGCTCGCCCTCTTCGCCGGCGGTGCGTGGAGCGTCTTTACAACAATTAAGGGCAGCGGCGAGATCTACTTCGACACCGTGAGCGTGCTGGTCTTTGCATTGCTCGCCGGTCGCTTCTTCCAGAGCCGCCAGCAGCGTGCCAGCGCGGACGATGTGGAACTGCTCTTCTCGCTCACGCCCTCGAGCGCCCGCCGCGTCGAAGGCGGCGTCACCCGCGACGTCCCCATCGAGTCGCTCCAGACCGGCGATCTGGTGCAAGTCCTCGCCGGAGACAGCCTGCCCTGCGACGGCGAGGTCGACTCCGGCGAGTCGCTCGTCGACGAGTCACTCCTCAGCGGCGAATCCCGTCCCGTGCGCGTCGCTGTGGGCGATCGCGTCGCCGCGGGCACTCTGAACATCTCCGCCGAGCTTTACGTCCGTGTGCAGACCGTCGGCGAAGAGACCCGCGTCGGCCAGCTCATGCGGCTGGTCGCTGACGGCGCCCGCCGCAAGGCCCCGATCGTCCGCTTCGCCGATGTCGTCGGCTCGTGGTTCACCCTCGGCATGCTCGCCCTCGCCGTGCTCACGCTGGGAATCTGGCTCTGGATCGATCCCGCCCACGCCGTCGATCACGCCGTGGCGCTGCTGGTGGTCACCTGCCCCTGCGCGCTCGGGCTCGCCACGCCGATCGTGATCACCATCGCCACCGGCCGCGCCGCACGCCGCGGCATGCTCATCAAGGGCGGCGACGTCATCCAGTCGCTCTCCAAGCCCGGCGTCATGATCCTCGACAAGACCGGCACGCTGACCACCGGCGGCCTCGCCCTCGTCGCTTGGCACGGCGACGACGCCATCCGCCCGCTGGTGCAGGCCGTTGAAGCCACCAGCAACCACCCGATCGCCAAGGCCCTCGCACGCGATCTCGCGACGCCCGGCGAGCCCAACCCCTTCCGCGTGCACAGCGCCAATCAAGTCCTCGGCCGCGGTATCGAGGCAAGCGTGAACGACCGCCGCGTCGTCATCGGCTCGCTCTCGTTTGTCTCTACCCTCGCCCGCGTCACGCTCGAGCACGCTGACCTCGCCCGCCGCTGGGCCGCGGAGGGGATCACGCCGATCCTCGTCGCCGTCGACGGCGTTTCGGCCGGCCTCGCCGCCATGGGCGACGGCATTCGCCCCGAAGCCCGCGCCACGCTCGACGAACTCCGCCGCCGCGGCTGGCAGCTCCGAATCGCGTCGGGCGATCATCAAGATGTCGTCACTCGCGTCGGTAGCGCTCTGGGCTTCACGCTCGAAGACTGCCTCGGCGGCCTCTCGCCAGAGGCCAAGCTCGCGCTCGTCGAACGGACCAAGGCCAAGCTCCATCCGCGTTCTGGCCGCCGCCTCGTAATGGTCGGCGACGGCGTGAACGACGCCGCCGCGCTCGCCGCGGCCGATGTCGGCATCGCCGTCCACGGCGGAGCCGAGGCCAGCCTCGCCGCTTGCGACGTCTACCTCTCACGACCCGGCATCAGCTCAATCCTCGAACTCCTCGACGGCTGCGGCCGCTCGATGAACGTCATCCGCCGCAATCTCTGGGTGTCGCTCTTCTACAACACCACCGCCGCGGGCATGGCCGTCGCTGGCCTGCTCAATCCGCTGATCGCCGCGATCGTGATGCCAATCAGTTCGCTCTCCGCGCTCGCCGTCTCGCTCAAGTCCCGCACGTTCTCCGATCTTCGCGAGAGCGCCCGTATCTCTCCAACCCATCAACCCGGGAGTCGCCCATGAGCGTGCTCTTCATCGTGGTTCCGCTCGCCGTGCTGTTGGCCGCCGGTGGTGTCCTCGCCTTTGCCTGGGCGGCTCGGAGCGGCCAGTTTGACGACGTCGATACCCCCGCCGAGCGGATGCTGCACGACGAGTGAGCCCGCGGCGTCCCAGCCGATACACTCCTCCGTGCGCGTCGTCATCCTCGCCGACACCTTCTTTGCCTCCCGCGAGCGTGAACTGCTCGCCCGCCTTGAGATCGGCCTCGCCGACGAGGGCATCCGTGTCATCCAGGCGTCCCCCAGCGACCGCGGGGCCGCGACCACGGACGCTTCCAGCGTCTTCCGCACCAGCGTCACCTTCCCCGCCCGCGGCCTGCCCTTTACCACCGGCCTTCGCGCCCGGCGCCTCGCCGAACGTCTCACCGAGATCGAAGTCGGCGGCGAGGACGGCGACATCGACATCGTCCACGTCTTCGGCGGCACGCTCTGGCCCTTCGCCCAGCTCGTCGCCGAGGCCTGCGGCGCGGACCTTGTTCTCGAAGTCTGGCGTGCCGGCCTTGTCGAGCGAGCGGCCGCGTTCCCGGCGACCGACACCCGCACTCTGACGCTCGCCCCCGATCCGGCGATCGATCGTGCGCTCAAGGCGGCCGGAGTTTCTGGGCGTCTCGCGTCCTGGGGCGTACACGCCGGCGACCCGCCCAAGCCCAAGTTCCAGGAAGGCCACGCCCCGACGGTGATTCTCGTTGGCGCAGGCAACGACGCCCGCGGCATGCGCACCGCCCTCACCGGTCTCGCCGACTGCGCCCGTCGGCACTCCGATCTGCTCATCTTCGTCGACGCCCTCGCCGCACGCCGTGCGGACCTGTACCCGCTCGCCGCTTCGCTGGGCATCACTGCCAACGTCTCGTTCATCGAAGAGATCGAAACGCGACGCGACTTGCTCGTACACGCCGATCTATTGCTGCTCTGCGAGGCCCTGGGTGAGCAGCGCACCGTCGTGCTCGACGCTATGGCTCACGGCATGGTGGTCCTCTCCGCCGAGGACCGATTCTCAGACTGCCTCCGCGACGGCACCACGGCCCTGCTGCTCAAGTCCCCCGGTGCACGCGAGTGGGGGAGTGCCGTCAACGCCGCGATCAGCGATGTCGCAGGCTCGCGCCGTCTTGGCGAAACGGCACGCGAGTTCGTGATGAAGGAGCGGCGTGCGAGCGATCACGTTCGCGCGGTACTCGAGGCGTACTCATGGCTCCGGCGTGAGCCGGCTGCCGTGCCGTAGTCCGGGCGCGGTACACTGAAAACATGCTGTGGAACGAAATGATCGAGCCCGCGACCCGGATCGGACTGGCGTTCGCGCTCGGGGCCGCAATCGGCATTGAACGTCGCGTCAAGAACCACCCCGCAGGCTTTCGCACCATGACTCTCATCTGCGTGGGAGCAGCGGGCTTTGTGCTCATCGGGATCGAAGGGCTCGCCAAGAACGGCGCCGCCCCCGACGCCGTCAGCCGCATTCTGCAAGGCCTCATGACCGGCATCGGCTTCCTCGGTGCTGGCAGCATCGTCCGCGATCGTGGCAACGTTCACGGGCTCACCACCGCGTCGGCGGTCTGGGTCGTGGCCGCCATCGGCGCGGCGTGCGGTCTGGGGCTCTTCCCGCTGGCCATCCTGCTCGCGGGGGTCACGGTCTTCTCACTGATGATCTTGGGATTCATCGAGCGTGTCGTGGACAAGCGCAGACGCGGCGAGTTCACCGACCGGCCTGCTGCAGGCGCGTCAGACGCTGACTCGTGATACGAAGGAACGAATCAGATCAGTAAGGAATGCCGCCGACCGTCCCGTCGCCTTCGTCGGTTGCATCAAACGGCGGGGGCTCGTTCTTGTCCGGTCCACCGCCGTCGCGGTGGTTGGAGATCGGACCAGTCTTGGGTGCCGGTGCGAACGCGCTGCGGGGCTGACCGAAGTTCGATGCGGCCTCGGAGGGCTGCGAGTAACCGATGTCCGGGCCAGCCGGTGCGGCGTCGAACGGCGATGAGCCGGCGAACTCCGGCGGGGGCTGCATGTGCCCTGCGTAGCTCTGGAACTTGGTGGTGTTGCTGTCCCAGGACAGTTTCACCACGCCCGTCGGGCCGTTGCGCTGCTTCGCGACGATCAACTCGGCGACTCCGACCTTGTCCGGGTTCTCGAGTTTCCAGTTCTCGTCCTGCACGTGGTAGTAGTCCTCGCGGTGCAGCAGAATGATCACGTCGGCGTCCTGCTCGATCGAGCCCGACTCGCGCAGGTCGCTCATGCGGGGCTTGTTGCCTTCGCGCTGCTCGCTGGCGCGATTCAACTGCGAAAGACAGACCACGGGCACGTTCAACTCGCGGGCGAGAGCCTTGAGGCCGCGGGAGATTGTTGAAACTTCAACCTGTCGGCTCTCACGGGCCGCTCCCGGCGCGGTGAGCAGCTGCAGGTAGTCGATCATGATCGCCTTCACGCCGTGCTGAGCGACGAGGCGACGGGCGCGGGCACGAAGCGCGAGCACCGTCATGTTCGGCGTGTCGTCGATGAAGATCGGTGCCTTGGCCAGTTCGTCGCACGCGGAGAGCAACTTGCGATAATCGCGGTCGCTGAGCCGTACCCCGCCGCGAAGGTTCTGCGACGCAATGCCCGATCGCGCCGAGATCAGTCGCTGCGTCACCGCCGACTTGGACATTTCGAGGCTGAAAAGAGCGATGGGAATTGTCGACTGCGGTGCCCCGGCGTTGCCGCCGCCGGCCGCCATCTGCTCGGCGATGTTCAGAGCCAACGCGGTCTTTCCCATCGACGGACGGGCGGCGATGATGATCATCTCGCCCGGCTGCATGCCGCGGAGCATCTCGTCGAGATCGGGGTAGCCCGAGGGCACGCCGCTGATGCCCTTGCCCTCCTGGCTCTCGATGCGGTCGATCTCAAGCTGGAGCAGGTCCTTCAGCAGCTGCGGGTCGGCGATCTGGTGCTGCTGGGCGATCTCGAAGACCATCATCTCGGCCTTGTCCAGCACCTCGCGGGCACCGTCGGGGCCAAGCTCGCCGACGTGGAAGGCGTCGTAGAGGATCGTGCCCGCCGCGTCGATGAGCTTGCGCAGCTTGGCCTTCTCGGCGACGATTCGGGCGTAGTGGGGGGCGTTGACCGCGCTGGGCACGCTCTCGGCGAGCTTCACGAGGTACTCGGCGCCGCCGATGAGTTCGAGCTGCCCCTTGTCCTTGATCGTCTCAACGATCTGCACCAGGTCGCCGCTGTTGTAACGGTCAAAGACTTCGACCGCGGCCTTGTAGATCGCGGTGTGCGACTCTGCGTAGAAGTCCTCCGGACTCCGCACGATGGATAGCACATCGCTCAGCAGCCGCGGATCGAGCAGAATCGAGCCGAGCAGGCTCATCTCCGCTTCGAGCGAGTGGGGCGGCAGGCGGTCGAAGAGCTTTTCTGTCGAAACCGGCGGGCGACGCTCGAACCGTCCGCGCCCGGGCTTGACTTCGGCGTTGGAATCTTGTCCAGAGAAGGAACTCACGGGGCGAGCGTAGCGTCCCGTCCTCCGACTCCGCCGCAAGCGACAAGTGATCCAGAATCCCGGGGAACGGGCGACACCTGCATCCCGACCGCGAAGAATGGCGAAGCCGATCAGGTCCCGATCAGCCGCACATTCCGACGCGGGAGCCTTCCATGCCCGACCTCGACCTCTTGTCTGTCTTCGCCCCGGCCAACACCCTGCCGGATCAGTTGCCCGATTCACCCTGGCCGTTGTTCCGTTCGTGGTTCGACGAGGCCCACGCTGGCAAGGTGACGCCGAATCCCAACGCATTCACGCTCGCGTGCCTCGATGATTCCGGCTCGCTGACGGCCCGGATCGTGCTCTGCAAGAAAATTCTCGACGACGGCGCCATCGTCTTCTTCACGAACTACGAGAGCCGCAAGGGCCGCGGGCTCTGGAGGCATCCGCGTGCCGCGGCCGTTTTTCATTGGGACACCCTTGAGAAGCAGGTCCGCATCGAGGGACCCGTCATCCGCAGCCCCGGCTGGGAGAGCGACGACTACTTCAAGACCAGAGGCTGGGAGAACCGCCTCGGAGCGTGGGCAAGCAATCAAAGTCAGCCGATCGAGTCGCGCGAGGCGCTCTTGATGCAGGTGGTGGGGGCGATGGATCAACTGAATCTGTCGCTCAAGGACATCATGGACAAAGGCGATGCGGCGAACATCCCGCGCCCGCCGCACTGGGGCGGCACGCGGCTGTGGGCTGAGCGGGTCGAGCTTTGGCTCGGCGGGCCGGGCCGCGTGCACGACCGGGCGGCGTGGACCCGCTCGCTCAAGGCCTCCTCGACCGAGGCTGTGTTCGATGCCGGTCCCTGGACCAGCACGCGTCTGCAGCCCTGATTGTCCGGCTGGAAGGCTCCGGACAATCTTGCCCAGCTTGACACGCAAAGCCCTCGTGTCCCGATGATTCCCGAGGTTCGGGACATTTCAGGCAACTGCGACGTTCCGCTTGATCGGCGCTGCGACATGGACGATAACCACGCCACGGCGATCCGCGCCGGTGCTGTGTCGTTGGTGATCGAGCATGAACAAGCCGCGTGGCAAGCTGACGGCCGCTGAAGTCGAGGCGCTCCTCCAAACGGTGGAACGCAAGCTCGAGCGCGTTGGCATCGAGACGCAGCCCGAGGTCGCCACCCGCATCCTGACGCTGGTACAGGACCCCAACAGCCAGCTCCGCGACTATGCCGCGGTGATCAAGACAGATCACGCCATCTGCGGCCGCCTGCTCAAGCTGGCGAATTCTGCTTTCTTCGCGCAGCGTGAGCCGGTCACGAGCATCGAGCGTGCCTGCGTGCTTTTGGGGACGACGCGACTGCGGACGCTGGCCCTCGGGTTCTTCATGGCCCGTGCCGCGGGCGGGAAGGGCGACCGCGACCTGAGCCGGCAAGTGTGGACACAATCGGTGTTCCGCGCCTGCCTCGCGCAGTCGTTCGCAAGCAAGATCGCGCCAGAGGCCAAGGTCGAAGCATTTGTCATCGGGCTGATGCTCGACGCCGGAATCCCGTTGCTTCACAAGATCGCCGGCGATTCAGTGCTCGAGGCCCATAAGCCGGGCCTGACGCCGCTGGAAGCCTACAAGACCGAACTGACGATCCTGCCTTACTCGCACGTGGACGTCGTCGCAGCGCTGCTCACGAAGTGGCGATTTCCCAAGACTCTGTGCATGCCGATCCAGTGGCACCACGTCGCTCCCGGCGAAGCCAAGCGTTCCGATCTGGTGCTGCGGCTGCACCGCATTGCGTACTACGCAGGCTCGATCTCGGTCGACCCGCAGTCGGCCCAGCCGATCACCCTCAGCCGTCCGCCGTCGCCTGCGCGCGCCGCGGAGGTCGGCCCTGGCGACGCGGTCAACGCCCGCAGCGCGATGGCGGAGGAAGCGGCCGCGGCGAAGAAGCTCGGACTGGATCGCAGCACCATCGACAAGCTCGTGAGCGAGGCGGTTCGCGAGTATCAAACGGTCTGCGATGTCTTCGGCGAAGTTGCGGATCGGCTCGATGGGCCCGAGGCCATCGCGGCCATGGTCCACCAGCGGCTGTCCGAAGTGATGGACGAGCAGATGACGCGCCACATGCCGACCGTTGCCGCGACGTCAGACAAGAAGCAGTTCGATGTCGTGGGAAGCCGCATCGAGATCGTGCACGAGTCGGGCCACGGAGCCATCGCGTATCTGCTCGACTCCAAGGGCGTGCGGATGAGCAGTTGCCGGTTCGATCCGATCGCCGAGAGTGCTCACAGCGTCTGCTTCTCGCTCGGAATCGACTTGGAAGACGATCATCGGTCCGATCCGATGGTGCTCAGCCTGGACGAGCACATCAAGTCCCTCGCTGCGTGAGAGTGCGATGCGAACGCGCGAAGTCCCGCGTCGCGATCGGACCTTGTTCCAAAAGAAAAACCGGAGCCCGACGGCTCCGGTTTGAAGGGTGCGATTTCGCCTCGATGGCGGATCAGACCGCCGGACCGCTCTTGGCCTCGTCGGCGAGGATCTTGTTGAACTCTTCGGCAGGCATCTCGGCGACCTTTGCCTTGGCCAGGATCGCGTCCATGGCCTTGTGCTCGCGGATCTGCTGGAAGAGCACGCCCGCTTGGTTGCGCTGGATGATTTCCGCACGCAGCTTCTCAGGACGCAGCCCGCGCTCCATGGCGATCTGGGCGATGCGGCCGTTGAACTCGTTCTCGTCCACGGTCACGTTGAGGTCGTCGGCGGCCTTGCTGAGGATGAAGAACATCTTCAGGTCGCGGACCGCGACTTCGCTGCTGGCGCTGCGAAGCTCGGCAACGTGCTCTTCGATCTTCTGGGCATCGACGCCGCGGTACATCAGTTCCATGCGGCGGCGTTCGAGCGTCCGGGCCGACTGGATCGCCGTGATCCGCTGCGGGAGTTCAATCGTCGTGCTCTTGAGCAGGTGAGCGGCGAGCTGCTGACGCATCACCGACTGCTGCTGGATCTGCACGCGCTGCTCGAGGCGGGACTTCACCGCGTCCTTGAGCTGCTGCTCGTCGGTCATGCCGAAGGCCTTGAGCAGGTTCTCAACCTTGCCCGCGATGATGCGGTCGATTCGCTCGACAGCGAACGTGATGGTGACCTTCGCCCCGCGAAGCTTCTCGACCTCGTGGTTCTCAGGACCCGTGGTCTTGATCGTGGCGGTCTGGCCGACCTTGGGCGTGCCGAACTGCTTGGCGAAGTCATCGACCATGACGCCGAGGATCATCCCCTTGCCGCCCTTGTCGGAGGTGGGAACCTGCACGACGCAGCCCTTGATGTTGTAGAACTCAGTCCCGTCGGCACCGACCATGATGCCGTGACCGGTGAGATAGTCGCCGGCTTCGGGGTTGTCACGCGACTCGAGTTCGCCCTCGTTGATGAGGATCTTCTGAATCTCGTCGGTGACCATCGCATCGGGCACTTCAAAGACTGGCTTGCGGACCGGAATGCCGTCCAGGCTCGGAAGCGTGAACTCGGGCTGCACTTCGACATCGATCTCGAAGGCGAGGTCCTGCCCGGCCTTGAGCTCGACGTTGTTCAGCGTCTCGCTGAACGGATCGCCGACGATCTTGAGATTGGCCTTCTCGACCGCGGCCTGGAAGGCCGAGCCGACGAGCTGGTTCTTGGCCTCGCTGCGGAGCGCCTCGCCGAAGCGCTTCTCGACGAGGGCGGCGGGCACGCGGCCGCGCCGGAAGCCGGGTAGCTGCGCCTGGTTCGACCAGACGTCGAGCGACTCGCGGAGCTTCGCGTCCACACGGGCCGCGGGGATGCGGATCGTCACGCGTTTGCGGCACGGGCCGGCATCGGAAATCTGGACGTCGTTATTGGCTTCGAGGGTTTGGGACATGGGCGAATGCTCCGGCCTTGAGCCGCACGCTCAAAGCGCCGGCGGTCTTCCGTCGGTGATCGCGCCGCCCCGCGGCGGCGAAACGAATTGTCCCGGAAAGGGGACAGCTAGTGTACGCTCGCCCCACGCGTCTTCAACCGGTCTTCATAATCCGTTCTGACACCGTCCTTTCGGCCAATCCATGCCCCGCGTGTCGATTCTCATGCCCGTCCGAAGCCGCGTCCGCTTTCTCGAGGCGGCCATCCGAAGCGTGCTCACGCAGTCGTTTGCCGATTTGGAACTGCTCGTCATGGACGACGGCTCCACAGACGGGTCGGCCGATCTTGCCGATCGGCTCGCAGCGGGCGACCCGCGACTGCGGGTGCTCCGGCGCGCAGCCCGAGGCGTCGCCCCAACGCTCGCCGAGCTGTATGAACTGGCTGTTGGCGAGCTGGTTGGCGTCGTGGACAGCGATGATCTCCTCGTGAAATCGGCGGTCGAGAAGTGCGTTCGCGTGCTCGACACCGACCCGACGGTGGGGGTCGTCTACACCCAGCACCTGATGATCGACGAGCACGAACGGTCCATGGGCATCGGGTACCGATCGACGATCCCCTTCGACAAGGATCGCCTGCTGGTCGAGTTCATGACCCTGGCATTCCGGCTTGTTCGCAAGGATGTCTACCGCGCCAGCGGCGGGATTGACCCCACGCTGCCCGCGGCCCCGGATTACGACCTTTGCTTGAAGCTTTCCGAGGTCACGACTTTCCGTCGGATCGACGAGTCGCTGTACCTGTACCGGGTTCATCCCGACATGATCAGCAAGTCCCGACGGGCGGAGCAACTCCTCGCAAGCCGAGTTGCCGTGGAACGGGCGATCGTCCGGCGCGGCCTTGACGCGACGTATCGTCTCGACGTTGATGCCGCCGGACAGTTCCGGCTTGTTCCCCGTTGAAGCGAGCGGCTGTAGGCGTTTTGCATGGCGTACCTCGGACTCGACATCGGCGGCACTTCGGTCAAGGCGGCGATCGTCGACGCTTCCAGCGCTGTCATCGGCTCATCGCGGAGCGACGAATATGCACGCCCAGCGCTCGAAGCCTTAATCGCCGCCGTCTCGGCCGCCGTTCCGCCGTGCGGCGAGTCGATCGATGGTGTGGGGCTCTGCGTTCCGGGCTTGCTCGACGCTGGCAAGTCGCGGGTCGAATACTCCGCGAATCTTCCCGCGTTGCAGGAAATGCCGCTGCTTCAGATTGTGCAGCGGGCGCTCGGGCCGAAAGCGGTTGCTGCATCAGATCGCGTCTGCGTGCATTCCGATGCGGCTGCCGCGGCGTATGGCTACTGGTTCCCGCGCAGGCCACAGGGACGCTTGCTCGCGCTTTCGCTCGGCACCGGTGTTGGTGCCGCCGTGATCGACGACGGCGAGTTCCTGCGGGTCACCGGCGAGAGTGCGGGGCACATCGGGCAGCTCGATGTTTCCTTGGACGCCGACGCACCGATCGGGCCGGACGGCGGTCGCGGCGGACTCGAGGGATACATCGGTGCGATCGCACTACGTCGAACGCTGGGGCCTGACTTCCCGGCCAGGCTTGGTTCCCTTGACGAGCACACAGCGCCGATCCGCGCCCTCGCACGGGCGATCCGAATCTGTCACGCGATCTACCGACCTCAGGAGATCGCACTGCTCGGCTATGTCGGGATGAGTCTGGCTCCCGCCGCGACTGCTCTCCGCGCCGCCGTCGACCGTGACATCACTCGCGTGGCTCGACCGGACTGGAGGCTGTGCTTTGCCAACTCGCCGTACCTGGCGGCCGAGGGTGTCGCTCGGTTGGCGGCCCGCCGAAACGCCGTGGCGTGATCTTGGCGCGGTTATGGGACGTGTTTCTGAATCGTTTCCATATTGCCGATCGCTCCTCCGCGAAAAACCCGAATGCACGTTTCAAAACGTACTGCTTTTTCCCGATTTTCTGGTACACTCGACATGGAGCACCGGGGTCCGGTCTCTGGCCTTGCGGCGACGGGCGTCGCCGCGTCAATTAACGGGAGAGCCTTGTATGAAGACGATGAATCTGCTCGTTCTAGCGACGGTCGCCGGCACCATCGGTGTCAGCGCCGCGGATGCCAAGCAACTGATTTTCCGCCGCATCCCGGTGAACCCCAGCCTCAGCGAATACACCAGCAGCAACGTGAATCCGTTCTGGATCGGCAACAACCCCAGCGCCGTCGAGATCTACGGCGACCGCGTCGTCGTCGGTGGCTGGAACAGCTCCGGCGTCGCAGGTCCCATCGGCGCGACCGTCATCAAGAGCCTCTGGACCGTCAACGATCCAGCTCCCGCTCCGTTCTACACCCGCAACGACACCGACGTGACCAACGCCGACAAGCCCTCGTGGCCCAACGGCCGTCAGTACACCGGTTTCCGCTTTGAGCCCCGCGCCGCGCAGCCCTCGGCCAACTCGCTCACCAAGGCCAACCTGATCATGTTCGCCGACGGCAGCAGCGGCACGCCCGCCGACCAGTTCCAGTCCTATGCGTTCATTGACTCGAGCACGAGCCTCGCATTCATCGGCTCGGCCCCTGGCGCCAACGTCCGCGGCAACGCCGGCGCGTGGGACTTAGGCTTCGACGGCAACGGTTTCATCGCCCCCGACAGCGAGGTCGTCCCCGCCGCGGTGGCCGCTCTCTCCTTCAGCGGCTCGGCGTACTGGGGCCTCAAGCCTCAGACGACGATCGTTGACGATCTCGCTCTCGACCGCTTCACGCCCGCCTTCAGCAACGCCATCGGCGGCTTCGGTGACTTCCGCATCAACAGCACCAGCGGCTCGCTCTACCGCTCGCTCGACGTCGATCGCGACATTGCCGTCGCCCGCGCCGGCACCGCCATCTACCTCTCCAAGCGCAACGGCAGCAACGTTTGGGCCACCACCAGCAACGTCGGCGGCAGCGGCGACACCCTCGCGTTCAGCAGCTTGCACAGCATCCGCATTCTCAGCGGTGCGGCTGGCCAGGCGAAGCGTGTCTTCATCTACAACGACCAGAACGCCGGGACGACCGACTTCGCTCAGGTGATCAAGCTCGCCAACGAGGACGGCGCCGCGGTGACTGCCCAGTGGCAGAACTTCGACGGCACGCCCTTCACGCTCCCGGCCGGCTCGACGCCGAACCCGCAGGAAATCACCGCGATGGGTACCGCCTGGTCCTTCGGCTGGGACGGCGTCTACAAGCGCCTCGCCCTGACCAACTTCGCCAACCGCGCCTTGCTCGTCTTCCACGTCACCACCGACTGCCCGGCCGATCTCAACGACGACGGCGTCGTTGATGACGTCGACTTCGTGCTCTTCGCGGGCGCGTACAACGAACTGCTCTCCGCCGGCGGCCCCTTCGGCCTCGGCGACTTCAACGGCGACGCCGCGACCGACGACACCGACTTCGTCGCCTTCGCCAGCGCCTACAACGACCTGCTCTGCCCCGAGCCCACGAACTGATCTCCGGCTCCTAGGACTCTCCCGAGTCACTCACGCCCCGGGCCCTCGCCCGGGGCGTTTTTCGTTGGTGCGTACCTTCCGTCGGACCCATCTGGCCCACGCGACCAGTGCAAAAACAACAGCCGCCGACGTCGACCCAAGTCTCGACGTCGGCGGCTGGTTTGAAGCGGCCATTCCCCTCCGAACGGCCGCCTCTATCACCAGCAGCGTGATACGGCATCGGAGGCTGCATGGAAAATCTCGGAATGCCGTCCAAGAACCAAACAAGAATTCGCGACGGGGGCCCGCGATTCCTTGCGGTCGCGGCGCGCGTTTGACGCTACTGCTTGCAGAGAGAGGGGTCGGATCGGCGCACGAAGTCGCGGCAGACGTGGGGTTTGCCGGGGTCAGCGTGCGTCGATCCCATCCCGTCGGTGGTGTAGAAGTCCCGGGCTTCCGCCGGGAAATCGCTTGATCGGCGATTCAGTTAGATGGATCGACAAGAGGCGTTCGAGCGGTCGCACGGAGGTGAGATAATGCGATTCGTTCTCCGGGTCACGTTGATCCGATGAAAGGCCTTGCCGATGGACGCCGAACGATTCCGTCAGGTTCGGGAGGTCTTCCTGGACGCCCAGCGTTTCCGCGGGCGAGCCCGGGAGTCGTTCCTTGCGCAGCGCTGCGGCAAGGACGCTGAACTGCTTCGGGAAGTCAACGAACTGCTGAGGCTCGACGGCGGTGAGCCTTCGGTCATCGATCGCCCAATCGTCCAGACCGACCAGGTTCCCGCGTCTCCGCCCTCGCTCGTCGGCATGTCGATGACCGCGTCGCGGGCCCATGAGCCCGCCGCCCCGCGGACCGACCGCAAGTCGGCCATCATCTCAGCCGTCGGCTCGCACGTGCTCAAGGACCGCTTGGGTGCGGGTGCCCTGGGCAAGAGTTACCTCACACGCGTCGATTCCGATCCCTCGCGTGTTCGCGCGGCGAAGATCTTCCGCTCCGAACTCAACCTCACCCACAGCGCCGCCGAGAGCGTGCTCACCCGCCTGCGCGTCGATCACAAATCGCTCGAGGACGCCGGCCACGGCGGCTCGGCCCTCGTCGAGTGCGGCTGGCTGCCCGCAGGAGCCGCGTTCGTCGTGAGCACGTACATCCCCGGCGAGTCGATCACCGCGTACGCCGATCGTCGCCGACTCGATCTCCGCGCCCGGATGATCCTGTTCCTCGACCTCTGCGAGTCGGTCGAGGCCGCGCACCGCATCGGCGTCATCCACGCCGGCATCAAGCCGACCAACGTCTGCGTGCAGGTCGTCGGCGACCTGCCCCAGGTGCGTCTGCTCGACACCGCGTTGCACCGCGCCGTGCTGAGCGAGTCCACGCTGCGCCAATCGTGGCTCCGCTGCGAGGTGCTCCACGGCACACCCGAGTACGTCCCGCCCGAGCACGCGAACGGTGGGGGGCCGGTTGAAACGAGCTGTGACGTGTACTCCCTCGGCGCGATCCTGTACGAATTGCTCGCTGGCGCCGGGCCATTTGATCGTTCCTCGCTCCGGCGCTTCGGGGTTGAGGCCATGCAGCGCGTCGTCTGTGAAGAGACGCCGCTGGAGTTGTCGCGCCGCTTCGGAGAACTCGGGGCCGACGCCGCCGAGATCGCGCAGAAGCGGGATTCCACCCCAGAGAAACTCGCCGCGGAACTCGTCGGCGACAAGTCGCACCTCGTCCTGCGTTGTCTGGCCAAGCAGCCTCGGGATCGGTACAAGTCGGTCGCGGATCTCGCCACGGACGTCCGCTTGGTTCTTGATGGCAAGTCTCTGGCGCCTGCGCCACAGCCGGCCGATTCCATCGGGCTCCGCATGCTGAAGTTCGTGGACAAGCTCCGTCGGGCGTGAGCGGGTCACTCGTCCGCGGCTTGATTCGCCGACTCGCCCAACTCCCGCCGCAGCCACGCCCGCGCGAAACGCCAATCGTCGGCGACGGTGCGCTCGCTCACCTGCAGCACGCGCCCGATCTGTTCGACGGTGAGGCCGCCGAAGAAGCGAAGTTCGACAATCCGAGCGGCCCGCTCGTTGAGGTGGCGAAGCTTCTCCATCGCCCCGTCGATTTCGATGAGTTCGGCGATCGTCGCCGGGCCTTGGTCGTTGCGGTCCGCGGCGTCGTGCTCGCCGAGGCGCACCACGTCGCCTCCGCCGCGCTTCAGCGAGTTGCGTCGGCGTGCGTGATCGACCAGCACGCGGCGGATGACCGCGGCGGCGGCGGCGAGGAACTGCTCCTTGTCCGCGACCTGGATTGCCTTTTCCCAACCCGCCAGACGCACAAAGGCCTCGTGCACCACTTCGGTCGCCTGCAGGGAGTGATCCCGCCGCTCGCGATTCATGTACTTCGCGGCGATCGCGCGGAGCTGCTGATACAGGTCCGGCATCACTTCGGCCACGTGGGCCTCGAGCGCGGAACTGCTCGGATTCTCGGCGGGGATGGAGTCGGTCGGCTTCGACATCGGAGGGGTTATCTCCCGTATTCTACGGGGTGATGGCCGTGGGTTGTACGATGACGTCATGAACACTGAATCGATTCCAGAATCGTCCATTGGGTCGGGTGCGGCGGCGGTCGTCCGGAGATCCCTGCTCGGGAGCAAGTCGCTCTGGACCGCGATCGTCGTGACCCTTGTGGGTGCTGCGTCTTGGGGCTACTCCGTCTGGACGAAGCCAAGCGTTCCGCAGCAGCCGACCGGGGCCTCTGCGATGGTCGCGGCCGAGACGAGGGAGGTTGCCAAGCACGAACGGTTCATCGATTCGTCCGCTCCGCGCGCCGTCCGCTACGGCCTCAGCTTCATTGGCGCGTTCATGATTGCGTTCTTCGTCAAGAAGGTCATCAAGAGCGTGCTGCTCGTCGCTGGTCTCGTCATCTCCGCAATCGCGGCGCTCAAGTATTTCGGCCTCTTCGAGTACGACTGGAATGCCGCGCAGCAACAGGTTGAACAGGGCGTTGAACTTGCCAGGCAGGAAAGCGGTCGTCTTGCCAAGCTCGCCTCGGACTATCTCCCGTCATCCGTGGCGGGCGGGCTTGGTGCGGTGTTCGGGGCCAAGCGGGGGTAGCGGCGTACGACGCGATCGTGTTCCCATGACGATGGAAGCTCAATCGGTCAGGTCGGCCGGTGCTTCTTGTGTCCATCGTGGACGCGCTTGGCGACTGTCACAGCGGCGAACGCGAGCACGCCGAGGACGCCGATCAGGACGACGGTGTTGACGCTGGACTCTGCGATCCAACCTTGGCGGGCGCCGGCGATGGCGAGCACGCCGAGCAGCGGGCCGCCGGTGTAGCCGACGCCGATGAGGGCTTCGTGCATTCCCCCGGCTTCGACTTCGGCGGCGCCGACTTCCATGGCGTAGTAGATCGCCCCGGCGTAGATGACGGCCATGCCGAACCCGAAGAGGGCGAGGCCCAGGAGGAGCACGCCTAGGGCGGGAACATCGAGCGTCGGCGTTCCGACTTGGGTGCGCGCGACCCAGGTGCTGGCGATGGTGGCGGCGAAGCCGACGGCGACGAGCAACCCGCCGACGACGGCCGCGGACCAACGGCCGTGCCAGCCGTGCCAACGCTCGAGCGCGAGGAAGCCGAGGCAGCGTGGCAGGAGCCATGCGCTCGCCACGATCAATCGCCACTCGGGGGCCACGCCGATGGCGGCGCAGGTGATCGGCAGGATCGGTCCCAAGGCGCTGCTGACGACGTAGGACGCGGGAAGAAGCACTCGGAAGGTGGTGAGCAGGTCGGCGTAAATTGGGGGCGTGGCGGCGTGTTCCTCGTGCACGTGTTCGCCGGGTTCTGCTGGGAAGGCGAGCAGGATCAGAACGGACGCGAGTTGGATCAGGCCGATGAGCAGCAGTGCTCCGCCGGGGGCGACCTTGACCGCCGCCGAGGTCGCGACGAAGCCGACGACGAGTGACGAGCTCCAGATGACGTTCCACTTGCCGATGGCTTGACGAAGCTCGTGGCCGCGTCGGCCTCCGGAGAGGAAGGATTCGACCATCGGCCAGAGCACGCCGGTGAGCGGGCTGTAGATGATGATCATGAGCCAGATGGCCCAGGAACCGCCGGAGCCGGGTTGAACCTGTCCGAGTCCGAAGACGAGCGCTGGGATGCTCGCGAGCAACGAGAGCGACACGATGATGCCAGCGAGGATCGCTCGGCCGGTGAGCGAGGGGCGCGTCCGACGCAGGAAGTCGGTGAATTTGCGAGCGCCGAGGGCTCCGATGATGTACATGATGCCGAGCACCACGCCGAGGGCGAAATTCTCGAGCGCGGAGAAGTTGAAGCCGGCGTCGGTGATCGTGAAGATGCCGCTGGTGACGAGGCCGGCGCAGAGGCTGTTGACGAAGGTGAAGGAGTAGATGGCGCTGAGCCGGGTGGGGCCGGCGGGCGAGCGAGCGGCGTGGCCGGAACTGACAGTGGGGGAGTGTGCCATCCGTGGCGGTTCTCGCTGGCGGCGGGCGGGTTGCCGCGTCGCTGAAACGCAGCCCGCGGAATGGGGGCTGCTGGGAAGGCGGAGGGTACTCACCCACGCCGAGGCGAGCGCAGGGCTTCCCGGCGTGGGTTCTACGCCGTGGTCAGGTTGGAAGGTCTTTGCGCCCGATTCACGCATCATCAAGGTGACAGGGCGTGTCGTGGCGGGAAAGTGACTCACACGGCCGTTGCTCGCGGGTTCACGGCGGGGCGGTTGATGCTGGCGCGGCGAGCTGCGGCTCTTGACGCGGTGGTGCGGGCGATGGTTGTGATTGAGGCTGCGATGGTCGCGGCGTCGTCCGCGGCGGAGACGGGGATGGACTGGTTGGGGCGGTGATGGAAGACGGTGGCGGGTCGGATGCGAGCGTTCGCGCACCTGTTTGGCCTGCGGCGAAGCTGTCCTCTCCACCCACGTCCGGCTGGCGCGGGGCGAGGAGGCGCGATGGGGACGTGGTGGGGGATGCGGTGGGAGGAGTTGGGGACGAATGCTTCGATGCCGAGAACACGCCCCCCGCCCCCTCGCTTCCCCCACCCGGGGAGGGGGAGCTTGAGCCATCGTGAAAGCTGTTGGGTGGCGTGTTGATCGAAGCGGGCTGGAGTTCGGTTGCGTCTCGGCCCCTCACCGCCCTCGAAGACTCGGGCACCTCTCCCCGCTGGAGCGGGGCGAGGAGGCGCGTGGCCGTGAAGATGCGGGGGGTGAAGTTGGCGATCTTGAAGAGTTGGGTGGCGGCGCGGCGGGCGGACTCTTGGTGGATGAGGTCTTCGCGGCGAGTCTTTGGGGTGTCGCGGCGGACGGCGGTGGTGGTGTCGTTGATGTAGCCGTCGAGGATGAGAGAGAGTGCATGCGTGCACTTGTCGAGTTGGGCGGTGGCGGCAAGCCGGCCGCGGCGGGCGTTGGCGAGTTCGGCCTGGGCGAGGATTTCGATGGCGTCGTCGCTGGCGAGATAGATCGTCAGCGCGGCGACGGAGGTGCGGAGTTCCTGGGCGATGTCATCGAGGCAGCAGTCGGCGCGTTGGAGGAGATCGATCAGGAGGTGCTGCTCGCGGTCGGTGGGAACAAAGATGTCGCGAAGTTCAACCGGCGCCACGATCCCCACCCCCTCATCTCGGATCCCTGCTCCCCTTCTCCCCTGCTCCACTGTTCCGCTGCTCCGAAGAGTGTCGCACGGATCGGGGGGACGAAACAAGGGGTTGGGTTGATTGGGGCGCGAAGAAGTTGGGGGAGCGTCACGGGTGTGCGCACAACGACGGCGTTGTGTCGGGGGAACGAGTGACGGAGGGTGGTGCGGGCCGCGGATTGGGCCCGGCGATCGGGCCCGGGGACATGGGGCGGCTCGATGCGGCGCGGGTCGTGGTGCGTTGCGGGATGAGCTGGCGGACGATGGGTCGGACGAGCTCGGCGAGCGGGAGGGGCGAATACACGTCCGACACGCACGTCTCAGCGTGGTCGGGTCACCAGCCTCACACGCTCGTCACTACTGGGGAAACCGAATTCCCGGCACCAACCGCAAGTCCTCTTTGAGAGCTCTCCAAGAAAGGACGACACCGGTGCCTTCGGCTTTGGTGTGACGAGCAGAGACGATGCCAATCACTTGCCCTTTGGTGTTCAGCAAGGGACCGCCACTATTTCCTGGATGAATAGTGGCGTCGGTTTGGATGTACTCGCCAGTGTCGCCACTCCGGATTGCGCTGATGATTCCCCTCGTCGTAATCAGGTCAAAGCCTCCCGCACCCAGAAAATCGCCAAGCTCCATTGGTCTGTCGCCCTGAATCTTCGACTTAAGGTGCTGAATCCGTTCAGTCTCTGCCTCGCTGTTCATCCAGTTGCCGATCTCTTCGGAAGCGCTCGGAAATCCCCACGCTCGGACCTCCTCGCCTTGTGATCGATCCGGGGCGAAAGCGAACGGCTTCACAAACTGGCGATCGATTCGAATAGCAGCGACATCGCGGTAAGGACTCATGATCTCGATCTTGGCGGGATGCCAAGAAGTCGGCGATGATCCGAAAGCGACGAGCAAGTCCCAGCCGACGACCTTTCCAATCGCGCCGAACGAGTTCTTCACTTCCTCGGAAAACTCGACAACATGCTTGTTCGTGAGCATCACGCCGTCGGTGGTGACGGCGAAGGCACTACCGGTCGATGCGGGTATCCGGTGCTTGGTCCCGCGTTCGTTAATGAGCCGAACGACGAGGATGACGCGTGCAACACGATCCTGCATCGAGTCGATATTTGCAGAAGTTGCAGTTTGAGCCGAGGATGTTGCCCTCGAGCCGGCCGGCATGTTCTGTGTAGAGTCCAACGATTCTCGAGACTCGGCACGGCGCGAAATTGGGATGCGAGTCCAGGCGTACCAGCCGCCGAGGATGAGGGCTGCGCCAAGCACGATAATGGTCAGCGTACCCGGTGCGGGAAGAAGCCGACGTGGCCGTGGTGATGTTGAGCGGAGCAGAGCGTCCAAAACCTCTGAGCCCTTGCGTCCCAATCGTCCTTGTTTATCGACCAAGGCGGCTTCCAGAAGCGACCGTGCCGCGGGGTCGCCCGCTGACATCCGAAAGCGATCCGACGCGACATCCCATTCCTGCCGTCGAAGAGCCAGCATGCATTCGACCGCTGCGATCTGCCGGGCATCGACCACGCCGTGGCGATCGACGGACCGCAAGTTGTTCAGCAGTCGTTCGGCCTGGTCGACAGAACCGTGCGACGCATGCTCACTTGCCTGCTGCCACAGGGTTTGGGGGGCCAATGGTTCCGACACCGTTTGCATCCCTTCAGTTACTTGCGATTGCCAACTCGCTCCACAAATTTATGGAGATACACGACGTCTTTGCCGTCGGGATGAATCTTATACAGTCGGCTCGATGCGAGCTTCAAATTGCGAAACTCATGACTGTCTGCATTCATTGTCTGTCTTGTTGAATCATCAAGTTTGTAATTCGATATTAGCTGTTTCGCGTGGTACTCAGAAGAGCGGGCGATTACACGATTAATAATCAATCTCTTTTGCTTAAATGAATCATCCTCATCAATTAGCATGTGTTTGCCATCATTAGTGTCACGCTGAAGCTTGTTGTATCGTACTATGTATTCTTTGGTGTGGTGCCATTGGAGCATGTCGTCGATCGACGCGAACTGCGCCGTCGCGGGCTCCGTGGGCCTCGAGCTGAGTCTGTCAAGTTGTGTGGCGGCGGCGGCCGCCTGCTCAAACCGAGCTAAGAGGGCGTCGCGTGAGAGCGTCTCTGGTGCCCAGTCTGGATCGGGCTCTCGACCCTGCTCGGTTGGCGCTGCATCCGGAGGAGGAGCGGTTGCAGGGGTGATCGAAATGCTCTCGATCGGGGCGATCGAAGATGGGTGGTCTTGCCCCGGCTCAGGCAGTCCGGGCGCCGTGGGCGTGGGCGACGATTTCGGTGCTGCGAGCGTCGGTTCGCTTAGGGACTCGGGGGGGTCTTGGCTTGTGGAATCGGACTCTTTGGCATGATGCTCGACGTTCGTCGCTAGTTCTTTGACGGGGTCTGTTGCGTCAGGCGTTGGCGTAGGTGGTGTCGCAGAAGGATCCCCCGCCGTGTTGGCAATCGTGTCCGCAACTGGACTCGCAGAAGGGCCGCCGTGGAAGAAACCGAGAAAGAGCATCAGGGGTACGCCGACCCCGAGGGCAATTGCGATCGAAGCGAGGACGAGTGATCTTCCGCGTGACGAGCGTGTGGCAGTAACGGGCAGACTGGCAGAATCATCATCGACTAAGGAGTTCGCGAACGAAAGCGAGCTCTCCGTATTCGAAACAAAATGAGCGGGCAACGGTGCACCCCGGTGCCAGAAGTGGGAGAGTGCCGAAACATACGGCGCGGTCCCGACTTGCGGAGACGGGAGCCACACGAGCGGACGCCTCGAAGATGTGTCCGCAGTTGGCGAGAGTGTGCAAA
>JBILLU010000149.1:0-8444 GCA_044375915.1 Phycisphaerales bacterium | reverse complement strand
GTCGGCGTTGCGAATCTTGGTGCGACACGGGCGTTGGTGTCGGCGAAGGGTGTGATCGATGTGGCAGTGCCGGAGATGGTCGCGGTGAGTCCGCGATCGGCGACGACGATGCCGGTTGCGCCGTTGGCGACTTTGGCGCCGGCCGACGGGAGCCCGGAGCGGTGGGGGATTGAGGTTCGGTGCGGAGAGTGGACGGAGGTGGTGGATGCACAGCGACGGCACTTGGCGGCGATTCCGCCGGGGTTGACGATCGGGGCGCTCGCGTTGGATCACGCCGCGCCGGCGTGGTCGCGATCGGCGGCGCTGATGCAGGTGCCCGGGGGCGGGGATTCGCCGCGCGAGATCCCGGCGCTGGTCGGGCGGCTGGTGCGCGACGCTGGACCGGGGGGAGTGGGTGTCGGCTCTGGTTGGTCGCTGTATCTTGAGGCGGAGCGGAGCACGAGCGAGCGGCAGACGATCCGTGTGTGGTTTGGGAGCAGCGGCGCGGCCGCGGCGATCGTGACGGCGGAGTTGCCGGAGATCACCGCGATTCCCGAGAGTGGCGAGGGGAGCGCGACGGTGCGGTTTCCGGGACGGAGCGAGGCTCCGCTGGCGGGTGCCCGTGTGGTTCCCGGAGACGGTCGATGGACGGTGCGGCTGCCGATTCCGAATAGTGCGATCGAGCGACCGGGGCGGCTGCGGCTCGCGATTGAACATGTGCGAAGCAATGTGCGGTCGACGTGGCCACGGGCGCAGTTTCCGTGGCAGGCCGAGCCGGGGCGAGCGTCGATCGATCTGACGAAGTGGTGAGCGGTTGCGCCACGGCTCGTGCGACGAGGCTCGTGATGTTTACGGGTCGACCAGCGTCGCTCGATCTGAGCGCGAACGTTTCTGCAGGACTGTGTGCTCGTGTTGCTTCCGCTTGCGTGCGGGAAGGCTTGCAGCCCGGTATCAGTGCTTTAGAGTGCTTTGGCGGGCGCCAAGTCGAGGGTCTTGATCATCACGTCGTGCAGAGCGACATTGTCGATGAACGGCGGGATCATTTCGCTGCCGGGGCCGAAGGCGGTGAGCTCGACCAAGTCGGCGGTGTGATTGGGGCTCATGAACGCGACACCGAGATGGTTGGCAAGGCATTGGCCCAGAACGCAGGCGGGTGAGGACATGGGGCGGAAGAGCGCGGTCTGCTTGCCGCGGAGGGCAAGCGTGAAGGCGGCGATCTCGTCGGGAAGGAGGGCGATGCCGGTTGCCTGCTGGACGAGGGCGGGAATGCGGTCCTCGTTGCGGAACTTGGAGTTGTCAACGGGGTCGTCGTAGCCGAGCTTGGTGGCGAGCTGCTCGAAGAGCCACTCGAAGGAGTGTTTGGTCTGGCCGAGACGTTCGACGCAGCGAAAGCTCTCCGGGCCGTAAAGGGTGAGGCCGGGGTTGGCGTTGCCGTGGTCGGTGGTGACAACAAGCAGCGTGTCGTCGCGCTTCTCGAGCCAGGCGAGTACGACACCCAGGGCATCGTCGAACGCGAGCTGATCGTGGACGAGCGAGCCGGCGTCGTTGGCGTGGGCGGCGTGATCGACGCGGCCGCCTTCGATCTGGAGGACAAAGCCGTTGGGGCGCGTCTCAAGCCGAGCCAGCGCTGCCTTGGTCAGCTCCGCGAGCGAGGGGTCCTTCGCGCCGCGGTCGCAGTCGTAGGGCAAGTGCGAGTCTGCGAACAAGCCCAGGAGGGGCGTGTGCGGCGCGGCTGCTGCCAAGGCGTCTGACCCGAGAACGACGGATGTGCCGTCCAATTGGGAACGCAGCGTGGCGGGGAAGTGCTTCAGGCCGCCGCCGAGCACGACGTCGACGCCGCGTTCTGCGATTTGCCTTGCGATCTCGTCTTCGAGAGCTCGGGAGGGGCAGTTGGCGATGAAGCCAGCAGGGGTGGCGTGGGTGACACGGGTTGTGGTGACCAGTCCTGTTGCCTTGCCGTTCTGCTTGGCTTGAACGAGGATCGGGACCGGGGTCTGACGGTCGGGGGTGAAGTTGACGGCGTCGTTGTTGATGTGGACACCGGTGCCCCAGGCGGAGGCGGCGGCGGCCGAGTCGGTGACGAGAGAGTTGGCGGAGGCGGTGCGCATAACGCAGCGGCGGGCGCCGTCGCGTTGCCAGAGGGCGGGCCAGTGCGTGCCGCGGCTGTCGCGGGTGCGGCGGACGATCTCAGCGAGACCGAGCGTGCCGAAGCTCATGCCGTCGGAGACCATGAAGATGACATTGGCGGCGCGGCGTGCCGGTGTGTCGCGGGTCGGCGCGGCGGGACGATCGGCAACGGCGCGTGCGAAGGAGGGCGCGAAAAGCGCGGCTGTGGCGAGGCCAGCGGCGCTGGAGAGCCCCAGAAAGTCACGGCGCGAGTGTGGCGCTGGCGTGATCACGGGCGCGTGTTGGCGCGGTTCGAGTTCCATCGCACGTCCTTTCGCCGCTGTATCGCGGTGGGCCGGAATGGTAGAAACCGCGGGGCACGTAGATCGCGTGATCGAGGAAGGTTGCCGCGTTTTGGGGCCTTGGGACGCTGGCGTCTGCTCCGACGGAGATATCTTCAACGGATCCACACGCGGGAGTGCACGACACCGATCCGTACGGGTCGTTGCTGTGGTGCGACAACGCGCAAGGCGGAGGTCGTGACTGGCGATGCAATTATGCCCGCGCGGATCGTGCGAACACGTACCACTCGACGATGAGAAAGCCGAGGGCGGCGAGAAGGAACCACCACCAGATTTCCAGCGGGGCGGGCGTGGATGCGGCGGCGGAGAGCGTGCGTCGGCCGATGAGGACGCGGTCGCTGGTGGCCGTGGCACTCTCGAGCGGATTGAGAAGGTTCACCGCGACGGGATCGGAAGGAGCGGAGGCTTCGGGCGAGGCCGTCGAGAGGTAGACCCCGGCACGATCGAGCACGCCCAGTGAGGATTGTGGGCCGGCGGGTGAAGGCGTGACCGGGGCTTCGCCGGGGTCGCGGCCGACTCGCTCGAAGGCGGCTGTCGTTGGCGTGATCGCGATCGGCTCGGTGGTTGTGTAGGACCGGGACGCATCGGCGACGCTGGTGGATGTGAGCCATGCGATGCTGGCGTTCAGGAAGATCGCGAAGCTCGGTTCGATCGGCCAGTTGGAATCGGCAAGGTCGAAGGTCAGCACGATGCGGCGTGGATCGCCGGGTTGATCGCGGGCGAGCAGCAGGGGTCCCGTCTCGCCGCGGGCGAGCACGGCGAAGGTCGATTCGGGTCCGACGTCACGGGGCGGTCGGGAGCGCGAGACGATGACGCCGTCGAGCGTGATGTACTCGAGCAGCGGGTGTGAGCGCGACCACGCGAGCACGGGGCGTCCGGGGCCGTCGGTGGTTGGGGGGCGCAACTCCAACTCCGGCAGTCCGGCGTTGATCGAAAGCGACGGAAGTGGCGGCGTGCGGCTGGGGATGGAGCCGTCGAGGAGCACGGCGTCAAAGAAGCGAAGTTGTCCGGTTGCTGCCAGCTCTTCGTACTCGGTCTGGCTCACGCGATTGAGTTCGCCGAGGCGGAGTTCGGCGAGCACGCTCTGGAGGAGGAAGCTGGCCGAAAGCGTGCTCTTCCCCTTGGCGGCGCTCGCGGTGCTGGGGCGAGTGACGAACACGATCCGTGGGGGGATGAATCCCTTCAGCAGCAGCGACGCGGAGTTGTCGCTCGCGAGGAGATCGCGGGAGGGATCAACGGCGAGCGACACGGTGGCGAGCTGGCGACCTTGGGGGCGGCACGCGAACGTGACGGCGAGTTCGCCGGCGGCGTCGGCGCTGGCTCCCGGCACGGTCACGGTGCGGGTTTCCAGCACCTGGCCGCTGACGGCGAATGAGACTGGCACGATGCGGGGTTCACGAGCGGCGTTCTGAAGGCGGGCGAAGACCTCGACGGCTTCGAGGTCGCTCTCGATGCGACGGGCGGCGATGGAGACGACGCCGAGGTTGTCCTTGATGTTGGCCGGCGGGGTACCGACGCGGACGAGACGCATGGCTGGCCCGCCGGCTTCGGCGGATTCGGCCGAGGCTTCGAAGACGCCGTCGCTGAAGAGCACGACGTCGACGTCGGGTCCGGACTCGCTTTCGCCCAATGACGAGACCAGAGCACGGACGACGTCGGCCACGGCGGCGAAGTTGCCCGGCTGATCGGACGGGGCGATCTCGCGGACGGCGCGTACGGCTTGGGCCGCATCGGGAGAGAATTCGCGGACGACCTGGGCGGCGCTGCCGAACGTCACGATGGCGACGGCGGCGGACGAGGCGGCTGCCTGCTGGATGGCGGCGGCCGCACGTTCTTTGGCCTCATCGAGGCGGGTGATGCGTGCGTCGTCGCGGGTGCTGTCGAGGGCGCTCATGCTGGCGGAGCGATCGATGACGACGATGAGCTTGCCACCGGAGCCTGCGGCACCGGGGATGGCGGGGCGGCCGACGGCCGCGATGAGCGCCGCGGCGATCAGGACATGGAGCAGAAGGAGCCAGCTCGCCCGTGGACGAGCGAGCGGGACGTTGACTTGTATGTCGCTGCCGAACTTCTCCCAGAGCAGGATGCTGCTCACACGCAGCGGGCGGCGGCGGAGTTTCAGCAGATACATGGCGACCAGCAGCGGCAGAACGACCGCCGCGGCGAGGAGCGCGGATGTAGGGGCGAGGAACGTCACCGGTACAGCGTACGAGCGATCGCGTCAGGTGGTTGTCGGTTGCAAAGGGGCCACGGGGCGACTGCTTGGAGGCGACCCGCGATTGCGTCGTTGAACACACGGACGTTGGTCGGCCCAGAGCCGCCGACCAACGGCACCGGATCGTTGTTCAGTTGTCGGTTGTTGCGTTCTCGCGGGTCTGTTCGTGCATCGCGGCGAGCGCCCGGCGCAGCGGACCGGGCTCGGCGGGCGTGGGGGCATCGGCCACGACGACGGGCTCGGGCTTGGGTTCGGGCTTCGGCTCGGGCTTGGCTTCGGGCTTGGCTTCGGGCTTGACCTCGGGCTTGACCTCGGGCTTGACCTCGGGCTTGACCTCGGGCTTGGCGTGGGCATCGACCTTGACGCTGCCGTCCTTGCCGACCTGGTCGAACTTGACCCGGACTCGGGTGGAGACGCCGCGCTCCTGCATGGTGACGCCGAAGAGCGTGTCGGCGGCCTGCATGGTCCGCTTGTTGTGGGTGATGACGATGAAGTGGGAGAGATCGGTGAACTGGCGGACGACGCCGCCGAAGCGCTGGACGTTGCTCTCGTCGAGGGCGGCGTCCACTTCGTCCAAGATGCAGAAGCAGCTGGGCTTACTGCGGAAGATGCTCATGAGAAGCGCGACGGCTGTCAGGGTCTTTTCGCCGCCGGAGAGCTGGCTGATGCTGCGGGGCTCCTTGCCCGGCGGCTTGGCGACGACTTCGATGCCGCTTTCGAGCACGTCGATCTCGTCGGTCTCGACCTTGATGACGCTGCCGTCGGCCTGTTCGACTTCGCGCACGAGGGGCATGAGGCGAACTTCGGCCTTTCCGCCGCCGAAGAGCTTGCGGAACATGCCCTCGCCGCCGCCGAACTGCTCCTGGATGCGGGTGAACACGCCGGCGAAGCGTTCCTTGCTGACGTTGTTGAGTTTCTGGATGAGTTCGATGAGCGTGCCGCGGGCTTGATCGAGGTCTGCCACCTGCTTCACGAGGTTCTCGTTGGCGGCCTCGAGCGTGCCTTCTTCTTCGAGGGCGTCGAGGTTGACGTTGCCCAGCGCCTTGATCTGGTCGCGGAGCTCGTCGATTGCCTTCGCCGCGGCGGCGAGGTCCACGCGGTTCACCTCACCCGCTTCGACGCGGCGGCGGTGCTCGGCGTAATTGCCCGCCAGGTCCAACTTCAGTTCCTCGAGCGTGCGTTCTTCGATGGTCTCCCGCTTCACTTCGATCTCGCGACGGCTCACTTCCAAGGCGTGCCAGTCGCGTTCGAGGTTCATCGCCTGCTCGCGTGCGGCGTTCAGCTGATCGCTAATGGCGACGAGCGATTCGCCGGCGTCGGAGAACTCCTTGGAAGCCAGCTCGGCTCGTGATGTCACTTCCGCGAGCTGCACGGTCGCTGCGGCGATCTGGGTTTCGCACGCGGCGATCTGCTCCTGGAACTCGCCGATCTTGCTCTGGCCGTTCTCGAGGTGCTGCTGGAACTCGCGGCGGGAGCGTTCCTGCTCGTCGCGCTGCAGTTCGAGGCGTGACAGCTCGCGGCGTGCCGCACTCGCTTGGGCGCTGAACCGCTCGACCTCGACGCGGGCCTGGGTGTACTTCTCCTGGATCGCTTCAACCTTGGCGCGGGCCTCGCCGGCCTTGGCCTCGGCTTCGCGCACTGCGACGCCCTGATCTTCGAGCAGCGACGCCAGGCTCGCGGCCTTGGCCCGCAGGTCGCCGGATTCGCGTGTCAGTCGCTCGCGACGCTGCGTGAGAGCGTCGTGCTGCTGCGTCGTGTCGGCGAGATCGCGGGCCAGACGCTCGAGGTCCGCCGAGAAGCGATCGAGCGACGACTGCTTGCTGATCGCTTCGCGCTGGGCTTCCTGGAGCTGCTTGCGGAGTTCGCCGCAGCGTTCGCTGACCTGGGCCGCGGCCTGGCTGACGGTGGCCAGTTCGCTCTTGGCGGCGTCGAGCAGGGCGCGGGTCTGGGTTGCCTGATCGTCCAGGCGAGCGAGTTCTTCGCGGCGTTCGAGCACGCCGACGCCCGAGGCACCGTCGGCGCCGAGGGGACCGGCGACGACGCGGCCGTCGTTTTCGAGCACCATGCCGCCACGGGTCACGAAGCGTGCCGTGACGGGCACGACGCCGCTGGCCTTGAGCATGATCGCGTTGTCGAGCGATTCGACCAGATAGGTTTCGCCCAGGAGCGACTGGATCGCGCCGGTGAGCGTGTCGGTGCGCCCGCGGACGAGGCTGCCGAGGCGCACGACGCGGGTGGCGAGCGTGGGATCGACCTCGCGGATGCTGCCAGGGAACTCCGCGGTGTTGCGGCCAACGGTGTCCAGAGGCAGGAACGTAACGCGGCCTTCGAGGCTTGCGAGTTCGTCGGCCGAGGGCAGCGACAGCGACGATTCGACCACGAGCGCCTGCAGGGTTGAGCCGAGGGACGCCTCGACCGCGTGCATCACCGACGCCTCGGCGTCGATCAGATCGGCCAGAGCGCCGACGACGCCGGCGAAGCGACCTTCGGAGCGTGCCTGCAGCACCGAGCGCACGGCATCGGCGTAACCGACGTGCTTCTCGGTCATCTCGCGGAGCGTCGCCCGACGGCTGTCCACGCGAGCGATGTCCTGCTGCAGTTCGGAGACGCGCTTGGTCAGCGTCTCGCGGCCGCCGCTGAGGCCTTCGAGTTCGCCGCTCGATGCGGCGAGGTCGGTCTCCAGATGCTTGAGCCGTTCGGTCTGGGCCGTGATCGCGCTCGCCGCCGCTTCGCGGTTCTCTTCCAGCGTTGCCCGGGTCGACTCGATCTGCGTCCGTCGACGTTCCACGCCCGCGATCTGCTCGTTCAGGTTGGTGGCCTGGCGGTCCTCCGCGTCGGCCGAGGCGATCAGTCCGGCGCGTTCGCGGTCGATCTCCTGCATGGCGCGGCGTTTCTGGGCCGCCTGAGATTCCAGGTCCTGCACATCGCCGCTCAGGGCCGAACGCTCAGAGGCAAGGGCCTGCATCGAGCGTTCCATCTCGTCGCGTTTTTCGGAATGTTCCGCAAGCGAGTCGCTCGTCTCGGCCAGCGCCGAGCCCAGCCGTGTCAGTTCCGTGGCGATGGGTGTCAGACGCGTCTTGTAGGTGTCGAGCCGCGTGAGCAGGTCATCGAGTGCCCGCTGCGTCATCTCGCGGCGTTGGCTCGCCTGCGATGCGCTGAACGCGACGTTCAGGCGTTCCTGATCGAGCGTGCGGCTGGCCACCTGCTTGGCGTTGCGATCCTCATCGCACGCCTGGCGCGCGATTTCGAGCTCTCCCAGGGCCGCGTTCGCTTCGTTCCGGCGGGCTTCGAGATCGGCTTGACGGCTGGTCAAGCCTTCGAGGCGCTGGCGCAAGTCGTCGTACTGCTCGAAGGCGAGCGCGGTGCGCCAGGACTTGAGATCCGCGTCGAGGGTCTGGAACTTGCGGGCTTTGGCTGCCTGACCCTTCACCAGCCGCAGGCGGCGCTCGGTGCTCTCGAGTTGCTGGCGCGTGGTGAGCAGGTTCTGCTCGGTCTTCTCGAGCTTGCGGGATGCTTCGATGCGGCGCTGCTTGTACTTGGCGATGCCCGCGGCTTCCTCGAAGATCGCACGGCGTTCCTGCGGGCTGGCGAGCAGCATGCGATCGACCTTGCCCTGCTCGATGATCGAGTAGGCGTCGGCGCCGATGCCGGTGTCGAGGAAGAGCTCGCGGATGTCGCGCAGGCGTGCCTTGCGGCCATTGATGAGATACGCGCTGTCGCCGTCACGGTAGAGGCGGCGTTCGACCTCGACGATGTCGCTGTCGATGGGCAGTCCACGCTTG
>JBILLU010000148.1:0-8461 GCA_044375915.1 Phycisphaerales bacterium | reverse complement strand
AGGATGCGATCAAGATCTTCCTTGCCGTACCCGAACGCACGCTGCAGACGAACGAGTTCCTCGGGCGTGCAGACCGCATCATTCCGCGTCGCCAACTCAGCCGGAATCTGTGCCGCTTCCGCCCGCACCCGGTTCTCTTGAAGCCACCTCCCGAACGGCAGCGACTTCGACACACCCTCCTTGATCTCGCGGCTGTGCAGCACCCGCCCGCCCACGCCGTCCTTCGCCATCTCCACCGCGAAGATCCCGCCCGGCGCCAGCTTCCCCTTCTCCACCACCTTCGCCGGATCCAGCGGCAGGATCCCCGCCTCCGATCCCGCCACCACCAGCCCATCGCTCGTGATCCAGTATCGCATGGGGCGCAGGCCGTTGCGATCCAGCGCTGCCGCCGCCACGCGGCCGTCGCAGAAGACCAGCGCCGCCGGTCCGTCCCACGGCTCCATCAGCGTCGAGTTGTACTCGTGCATCGCCCGCACATCCGGGCTCAGGTCCACCACGCTCTGGTGTGCCTCGGGCACCATCATCATCAGCACCCGCAGCGGATCGCGCCCCGACATCGTCAGCAGCTCGAACACCCGATCAAACGTCGCCGAGTCGCTGTCGTTCGCGTTCACCACCGGCAGCAGATCCGCCAAGGCTTCGCCGAAGAGCTCGCTCTTGAGCGACCCCTGCCGCGCCCGCAGCCAGTTGATGTTCCCGCGCAGCGTGTTGAACTCGCCGTTGTGCGCGATCATCCGGAACGGCTGCGCCAGGAACCACGTCGGGAACGTGTTCGTGCTGAACCGCTGGTGGAAGACGCACACCGACGTCTCGTAATCCGCGTCCGCCAGATCGCGGAAGTACGCCGCCAGCTGAGGCGTCGCCACGAGCCCCTTGTACACCACCGTCCGCGAGCTGAACGAACACAGATAAAACGGATCACACCCCGCCTGAGCGACCCGCTTCTGGATGCGCCGTCGACAGACATAGAGCATCCGCTCGAAGTCGTCATCGCTCACGCCCGGCGGCCGCTTCATCAAGAGCTGCCGCGCCGTCGGCTCGGTGGCCCGAGCCTGATCTCCAAGAGCAGCGCGATCCACCGGCACATCGCGCCACATCAGTTGGATGATCCCCGCTCGATGCACTTCCTCTTCGACGATCGCCAGCCCGCGCTCTCGCGCCGGCGCGTGCGACCGCGGGAAGAAGATCATCCCCACCGCCACGTCCGCCTCGTCGATCGAGAACCCCGCCGCACGCAGCTCGCGACACAAGAGCTTCCGCGGCACCTGTGTCAGCACACCCGCCCCGTCCGCCGTGCTCCCGTCCGCGCTCACCGCGCCGCGATGCGCCAGGTTCGCCGCGCCGCGCAAGCCAAGCTTCAGAATTTCGTGCGTCGCAACACCGTCGACGCGGGCGACAAAGCCGACGCCGCAGCCGTCGTGCTCAAGGGAGGGGTCGTACAGGCCGCTGGCTGGAGGAAGTTCCCGGTTCATGCCGGGACCCAAAATACCAAAACCGACCCGTGGCGCGGATGAAAATCAGGATTCTCACTGAATGTAAATGCGCTGTAACCGGATACACACGCCGGGGTCACGGCCACTCGCCGCGAGTTCGCAAAGCCAATCAGCCCTTGAAGAACTTCGCGATCGCGTGGAACGTCACCTGCCGCCCGATCACCGCGATCGACTCCGTCAGCGGAATGTGCTTCGGGCAGACTTTGACGCAGTTCTGCGCGTTGCCGCAGTCGTTCACGCCGCCGGTACCCATCAGCACATCAAGACGCTCTTCCTTCAGTTCCTTGCCGGTCTCGTGGGCGTTGAACAGCCGCGCCTGGCTGATCGCGTGTGCGCCGATGAACGCCGAGTTCCACGCCGCTTCGTTGGCTTCCTTCGAGCCCTGGTCGGGGATCTCGTTGAACTGCGGGCACGCTTCGAGACAGCAGCCGCAGGACATACAGGTGCTGAGCACGTAATGCGTCGCCTGGCTCGCCGGAGTTTCCTTGGGCCCGGCGCCGAGGTTGTACGTCCCGTCGATCGGCACCCACGCCTGGACGCGCTTGAGATTATGGAACAGCCGCGAGCGATCGACCCACAGGTCGCGGACCACTGGGAACTTGCTCATCGGTTCGAGGGTCATCATGTCTCCCTCGTTGGGCGCGTAATCATCGATCAGGCACGAGCACGACTGCCGCACCTTGCCGTTGATCACCATCGTGCACGCGCCGCACACCTCTTCGAGGCATCCCGAGTCCCAGACCACCGGCGTCGACGGCTTGCCGTCCGCCGTCACGGGGTTGGCCGCGATCTGCTGCAGGCACGAGATCACGTTCGCGTTCTTGGGCACCGTGACCTTGAAGTCCTGCCAGTACGACGCCTTGCCCGGGCCATCGCAGCGCTTGATGCGGAAGGTGACGACCCGGTTGGCCTTCGCCATCGCACGCCGGCGCGATGCCTCGGTCATGCCGGAGGTCGGAGCGGTACCAGTCGGAGCGAGTGTAGAAATCATGGTTCTTGCTCGAAGTGTGCTTGTCAGTTGATCTCGATCAGTCCAGGCGTCAGCTCGTGGCTCCCGCCATCTCCGGCTTCTTGGTGTCCTTCTTGCCGTACGTCCGCGCCGTCGGGGCGACGAGGCTCGCGTCGATGGGCACAAACTCGAGCGTGGTCTTGCCACCCTCATGCTTCGCCAGCGACGTCTTCATGAACTCGGCGTCGTTGCGGTCCGGGTAATCCGACCGGTAGTGCGCCCCGCGGCTTTCACGTCGCTCCAGCGACCCCAGCGCAATCGCCTCCGCGACCGCCAGCATGTCGCCCACCGCACGCGCGTAGCTGAACGACTGGTTCGTCCAGCCCGCAGAGTCCGACAGCTTCACCTTCGCGTAGCGATCCTTCAACTCCGCGATCTTGGTCAGGCACTGCTTCGCGCGGGTCTCGGTGCGAACCACCGTGCACGCCGCCGTCATCTCGTCGCCGAGTTCCTTGCCGATCGCGTACGGATTCGTCGCCGGGTCGCTCGCCCCCGCCGACGCCGAGTCCACCAGCGACTTCATCCGCGCAGTCTCGCGGCTCACGCTCTCATCGAACGCGCCCGAGGCCAGCCCCTCAGCCGGAGCCTTGCCCGGTGCCTCGTTCTTCACGTAATTGAAGACCGACACGCCGCAGAACAGCCCGTCGAAGATGCACGACAACAGCGCGTTCGCACCCAACCGGTTCGCGCCGTGATACGCGAAGTTCACCTCGCCGAAGGCGTACAGCCCCGGGATGTTCGTCATCGAGTTGTTGGGCGCACCAAGCTGCATGCCCATCCCGACCTTCGCGTCGATCGGCGCCGGCGAGCCGCTCTTGTGCTTGGGCAACGCCGTCGTCGGGTTGTAACTCCCCTTCGTGTACGTCGTCCACAAGCCGCCCATCGAGTAGTGCACCGCCGGGAAGATCTTCATGGGCGTGAAGCGCGGATCGTCGCCCACGAACTTCTCGTAGATCTCGAGAATGCCGCCCAGCTTCCGCGTGAGATAGTCCGGATCGCGGTGCGTCAGATCCAAGTACACCTGGTTCTCGCCGCCGACGCCGAGGCCCATGTTCACGCACACATCAAAGATCTCACGCGTCGCGATGTCCCGCGGCACGATGTTGCCGTACGCCGGGTACTTCTCTTCCAGGAAGTACCACCGCTCGCTCTCCGGAATCTGCTTGGGATCACGCGGGTCCTTGGCCTTCCTGGGCACCCACACACGCCCACCCTCGCCGCGGGCCGATTCACTCATGAGCCGCAGCTTGTCCGCGCCCGGGATCGCCGTTGGGTGCACCTGGATCATCTCCGGGTTCCCGTACCACGCGCCCGCGCGGAAGCAGCGGGCCGCCGCAGCGCCCGTACACATGACGCTCATCGTGCTCTTGCCGTACACCAGCCCGCAGCCGCCGGTGGCCATGACCACCGCGTCGGCCCGGAACGAGCGGATCTGCATCGTCCGCATGTCCTGGGCCACGATGCCGACCGCACGCCCCTCGTGGATGATCGGCCCCAGGAACTCCCAGAACTCGTACTTGTTGACCTTCCCCTCGGCCTCGTAGCGACGCACCTGCTCATCGAGCGCGTAGATCAACTGCTGACCCGTCGTCGCGCCGGCGAAGTGCGTCCGCTTGAACAGCGAACCGCCGAACAGCCGCAGATCGCGGTTGCCCTCGCTCGTGCGATTGAACGGCACACCCATGCGATCCAAAAGATCAATGATCTTCGGCGCCCAGTTCGCCATCTCCAGCACCGGGTGCTGGTCGGCCAGGAAGTCGCCGCCGTAAATCGTCTCGTCGAAGTGCTCGTACTCGCTGAAGCCCTGCTGGCGTGCAACCTCGTTGCAAGCGTTGATGCCGCCCTGGGCGCAGACGCTGTGGGAGCGCTTGACGGGGACGAGGGAGAAGAGATCCACGGGCAAGCCGGCCTCGGCGATCCGAACCGACGCGCTCAAGCCCGCCAACCCGCCTCCAACGACAATAACTCGATGCTGAGACATCGTTTACTCCTTCGATGTCCGGTTGCTGTTGAGATTCACCCCGCCAATCATCACTTGATCGTCGCGCCGCCCGGCACTTGCCAGCCGCTCATTTCCGGACGGATCCATCAGCGACGAATGCCCCTTCTTCAGCCCCTCTTCCAGTTCCCGCGTCAACCCCGGGTTCACCACGGCAAACACCAGGATCGACACCCAGCCCATCACCATCAGCGCGACCCCCAGGCCAGCGCACACATACCCCCACCGCCGCTGCGCCGCCGCCGAGATCGTGATCCCCCACGTGATCGCCGCCGTCCACAGCCCGTTCGCAAAGTGGTACACCAGCATCGTCACGCCAAGGAAATACAGCAGCGTCACGAGCACGCCACCAAAGGTGTATCCGTTCTCCGACCCCTGGATCGCCGCCGCCAGCGTCGACCCCGCAAACTCCGCGCTCCACTTCGTCCCGCCAGGGACCAGAAACGTCCAGCCCCAACGCAGCGTCGCCACGTGATAGAAGATAAACAGAATGCCGATGTACCCGCTGATCCGCTGAAGCGAGTAACGCCAGTTGCTCTGGTACGAGTACCGGTTCGTGTTCGACTTCCCGCTCAGCGCGAAGTACACGCCGAACACCGAGTGAAACGCGATCGACGCCCACAGAGTGATCTCGATCAGCAGCAGATGCGGGATCTGCGTGTTGATCCACATCACCTCTTTCCAGAAGTACGCCAGCCCCTTATCCGCTGTCGCATTCACCCCAGGCAACTGCTCACGCAGCGCAAAGGCGCCCCACGCCGCGGATGAGTTCGTCACCAGGTGCGCAATCAAAAACACACCGATCGGCACAATCCCCGTCAGAGAGTGCAGGCGACGGACAAGAAAATAGTTCTTGTCCAGAAACGACTGGTCCGGGGCGGCGGCAACGCTGTGGCTCACGCGCAGAATCCTTCTCCGGCCGCGCCCAGCCTCCGCGAGAACCGCGAAACCCGGCGGCCTTCATCGCATGGTAGCTGCATCAACCCCGCAGGGTGCCACAACCCATCGCCGATACCACAACCCAACCGCCTCTGCGGTCGGGTCGCGCATGCACGCACCTGATCGACATCACACCCCGCGCGACGGCTCTCACACCTCGCCCGCGCTCCCGTCAAGCAACGGCCGCCCCCCAAACCTACGGCGTCCCGAAGGTCATGCCGCCCGGCCCCGCAAGCCCACTCCCCCCACCAACCCCACCAACCCCACCACCCGGCCCACCCTGCGGCTTGATCTTCCCTTCCTTGATCGCCTGCGCCACGTACTTCGAAACCTCCACATACTCCATCCGCAGTTCCTGCAGCGCCCGCGACAGCAGCTTCGACTCCGCTTCCGTCAAATTGCCCTTGGTCTTCTCTTCCAGAACCGCCAGCATCTCGATGTGCAGCCGCGCATACTCCGGCGCCACCACCGCCCGACCCGAGGCCGGATCCGGCACCGCGCCCAGGTACATCAGCGCCTGACTCACAAACATCGAGATGATGTCGTTGATCCCGATCGGCCCGTCCTGGCCCGGTTCCCCCCCGGGGCCGCCACCTTGTTTTGCCTCGCGTTCCGCCTTCTTGGCAGCCTCCTGCGCCGCGAGTTTCTCCTTCTCCGCCTGCGCCTGGCTCTTCCAATCCGTATCGATGATAATCTTGGGAGCGTCGCCCCCCTGCGGAGTCGTCATGAACACCTCGCGTGCCTCGGAAGGCGGACCACTTTTGAAATCAAACCGACCCAAGTCTACGTCACCCGCCCACCAACCCTCCGCCCAATCGGAGCGGCGCCGCGCCGTCCAATCGCATCACCTGCTCACTCTCTTCGCCCTCTTGCTCCTCTTCCCGCTCTCCTTCCCCGCCTGCACCTCGTCCAACACACTCTCCGCCACCACCAAAGTTTCCGCCAACGACTTCAAGTCCCCCACCTCCGCCGCCGGCTCCGTCGGCGGCACCAACGCCGGCAAAGGCGAAACCGCCCCCACCATCGCTGCCGACACCGTCAAGCCCCTCCGCTCCGGCCCCGTCTCCGCCAGCGACGGCATCTTCGACGCCGCCGCCGAAGTCGGCGCCCCCGAACTCGACAACTCCACCCCCAAGGAAGTCGGCGCTCCCATCTTCGTCGACGCCAAAATCGGCGACGTCAACAACCGCGCCATTTACGCCTCCACCTTCCTCGAGGAAATGTCCGACCGCCTCACCACCGAGTACGCCAAGCTCGTCAAGGCCGACGCCCGCCGCGGCAAAGCCGCCTGGCGCCGCCTCGCCACCGAAGAAATCCAGCGAAAACTCAACGGCATCATCGAAGACGAAGTCCTCCGCGCCGAAGCCCTCAACTCCCTCAAGCCCGAACAGAAAGCCGGATTCTTCAACTGGCTCAACACCGTCCGCAGCGAAGTCGTCGCAGAGAACCGCGGCATCGAAGCCGCCGCCAACGAGTCCCTCTCCGCTCGTGACGGTGGCACGCTCGATCAATACATGAAGAACCGCGAGCAGCAGGAACTCATCAACTTCATCCTGCAGACCCGCATCAAGGCCCGCGTCAACACCAGCTGGCGCGACATCCAACTCCAGTACGAACGCCAGTACCGCGAATTCAACCCGCCGCCGCTCGCCTACTTCCGAGTGCTCAGCGTCAACACCAAGGACGCCGCCGAGGTCAAACGCATCACCGACGCCCTCGCCAGCGGCACCGACTTCAACAAACTCGCCGACGAAAAGCTCCCGCCCCGCAAGGCCAAAGCCGACGACGACGTCGCACCCGACGAAGAAGAACAGGACGCCGAGAAGTTCCTCATTGCCTCCTTCGAGGACGAGTACGAGAAGCATGACTTCTTCGGCCCCAAAGAGCTCAACGAGGCCGTTCACCCGCTCCAGCCCGGGCAGCACACCGGCCCCATCGAAGTCCGCAACACCGCCTACTGGATCAAGCTCGAAAAGATCCAGCGCATGTCCATGGACCTCTACAACGCCCAGATCGGCCTCGATTACTCGCTCACCGGCGGCCGCTTCAACTACGAACAACGCCGCTTCGTCGAGAAACTCAAACGCCGAGCCTCCTTCACCGACTTCGAAACCATGACCCGACGCCTCCTCGAAATCCTCGAAGAACGCGTCTCCTCCAACGTCGCCGCGGGCAATGTCCCCTCCGAAAAGCCAACCGAGAAGCCAATCGAAAAGCCAACCGAAAAGCCCGCCGACGCCCCGCGCTAGCCCCGCCCTCTCACCCGCACCCCGACATGCTCCCAAGGCGTCTCCGAGTCCTTCTCGGCCTCACCGCGCCCGACACCGCCTTCGTCGGCCGCCGCGGCGAAGCCGCCGCCGCCCGCTACCTCCGCCGCCAAGGCTATCGCATCCTCGACCGCAACGTCGTCCTCCCCAGCGGCGAGCTCGACCTCGTCTGCGAATCCGACGACGAACGCCAACTCATCCTCGTCGAAGTCAAATCCCGCAGCGCCGACACCTCGCACCCAAACGCCCCGCCCCCAGAGGCCGCCGTCGACGAGGACAAAAAAGACAAACTCGCCACGCTCGCGCTCGAATTGCTCCGCAAGCACCCCCACCTGCGCCAGCCACCCCGCCCCGTCCGCATCGACGTCATCGGCATCGACGTCTTCCACCCCGGCACCTGGCGCGAACGCACCCGCCTCCGCCACTTCCAGGCCGCAGTCCAACTCTGATCGGTCCCGGACGGTTCTCATTTGCGTGCGGGGCCTTCCAAGCCCCGCCGAAACCCAGCGCGATGCACAACCTCACCGCAGGCCGCCAACGCATCCCCATCCCGTCATCGCTCCGTCTCTCCGTCTCTCCACCTCTTCCAAAAAAGAAAAACCCGGAGCAACGCCCCGGGCCGCACAACCCACACATTCCTGACTGAGCTCACGTCCCCGTCGCTGGCCGGATCGTCCCCACCACCGTCGGCTCCTGCGCCGCGATCTGCTCCGCGATCTCGCGCCGATGAATCTCCACCTCGCGCGGGAAATCA
>JBILLU010000147.1:0-8488 GCA_044375915.1 Phycisphaerales bacterium | reverse complement strand
CGGCGACGAAGGGGAGGAAGGAGACCTTCTCGCCACTGGCGGCGGCGAGCTTGCGGCGGAGGTGGTCGAGTGCCGTGACGTCGGCTTCATCCATGACGGTGAAGTGGACGGCCTGGTTGATGGACTGACGGAGGCGGTTCGCAATCGTGCGACGCACGCCGCGGAAGGGGATGCGGATGTCGGCGTCGGGGGCCGAGGTGTCGTACTGGCGCGAGGGCGCGGGGGCGGCCTGGCGCGGAGCGGGTGCCGGAGCGGCCGGACGCGGAGCGGGAGCCACAGGCGCAGCCGGGATCATCGAAGGCGCGGCGTGGCGGCCGGGGGCTTGAGGAGACCCCGCGCTCACGCTTGGGGCTCGTTGCGCCGCGGAGGCCGGTGCCCCACTGCTGGCTCCACCGCTGGCTCCACCGCTGGCCCCACCGCTGGCATTGCGGACGTCCTTCTCGGTGACGCGGCCGCCGATGCCGGTGCCGCTGATCGAGTCGATGTCGAGGCCCAGGTCGCGGGCGAGGCGGCGGACGGCGGGAGTGGCAAGGGCCTTGCCGGGTGCGGCGGACATGCCAGCGAGCTCGCCGCCCATCTTGCCGACGACCGTGCCGGCGTCTTCGCGCTCAGCGGTCGGCTCCGGCGGCTCAGCGACGGCGGTGGCGGAGGCGTGGGTTTCGGTGGCGTGCGACGAACCGGCGTGGGCGGTCTTGGTCGCGGCGGCGGCCGATGAGCCGCTGGCCTGATAGGTGACGAGGACATTGCCGACCTTCAGGATCTCGCCCTCAGTGCCGTTGAGGGATGCGATGGTGCCGGCGCGTGGCGACGGGACTTCGACCAAGGCCTTGTCGGTCTCCATCTCGGCGAGGATGTCGTGCTCGGCGATGGTGTCGCCGACCTTGACCCGCCACTTGATGAGTTCGGCTTCGTGCACGCCCTCGCCGAGGTCGGGGAGGATGAATTCGTCAGGGTTGGTGGACTTGTGGTGGGCCATGGGAAGGACTCGGGGAAAGCTCAAAGCAGCAAAGCTCAGAGCAGCAAATCAAGACAGGGGGAACGGGAAGATACAGAGTTTCGCGGGCCTTCGCTTCTATTTGAGCTTTGCGCTTTATCGCTCTGAGTTCTAGTACGCGAGGGTTTGCGCCACACTCTCGCCGATCCGCTTCGAATCCGGCAGATACTCGAGCTCGAGCTTGTAGTACGGCATCACCGTGTCGAAGCCCGCGACGCGCTGGACGGGGGCCTTCAGGTGCAGGAAGCAGTGTTCCTGAATGATCGCCGAGAGCTCGGCGCCGAAGCCGCAGGTCTTGGGGGCTTCGTGGACGATCACGCAGCGGCCGGTCTTCTGCACGGACTGGATGATCGTGTCGGTGTCGATGGGGTAGATCGTGCGGAGATCGATGAGCTCGATGGAGACGTCCTCGGGCATCTTGTCGATGGCGGCGAGGCACTCAAAGACGCTGGCGCCCCAGGTGACGATGGTCAGGTCGGTGCCCTCGCTGACGACCTTGGCCTGGCCGATGGGGATGGTGTACTCGCCCTCAGGAACTTCCTCGCGGAAGGAGCGATAGACGCGCTTGGGCTCGAAGAAGACGACCGGGTCGGGGTCGCGTATGGCGGAGAGGAGCAGGCCCTTGGCGTCGTGGGGCGTGCTCGGCATGACGACCTTGAGGCCGGGCGTGTGGGCGTAGATGGCCTCGGGCGAGTCGGAGTGGAGCTCGGGGGCGTGGATGCCGCCGCCGACGGGGACGCGGACGGTGAGCGGCACCGTCACCGCGCCGCGGGTGCGGCTGCGATACCGGGCGGCGTGGTTGGTGAGCTGGTCGAAGGCCGGGCCGAGGAAGCCTTCGAACTGGATCTCGGGAATGGGCCGCATGCCCGCCATGGCAAGGCCGATGGCGGTGCCCATGATGCCGGATTCCGCGAGCGGCGTGTCGATGACGCGGTCCTTGCCGAAGATCTTCTGAAGACCTTCGGTGACGCGGAAGACGCCGCCGTTGTGCCCGACGTCCTCGCCGAGGAGCACGACGCGGGAGTCGCGGGACATTTCCTGTTCGAGGCCTTCGTTGATGGCGTCAACGAGAGTCAGGCCTTTTTGCTTCATCACGTCGGTTCTTGGCATGGTGTGCTCGGCAAGAGGTTTCGAGGAGGCGGCGGTGTCGATCCGTGCGTGCTAACTGGCCTTTCGGCGGCGTTGCGTAGGACCGGTGCGGGACTTGGACTTGCTGCGTGCCAGAGGACGCAGGGCGGCATTGACGGCGGCAGACGTCGGAAAGACAGCGGCGACGTCGGGATCGAGCATGACTTTGAGTTTCATCTTGGGGTATCGAGTCGAGTGCTTGCCGCGGATGCCGCGGGAGAAGTCGTACTCGGGCTTCATCTCGGGGGCCCGTCTTGCGGGCCGGCGAGACCCGTTCGAAGTTTGCTTAGAGGTCGCCATACTGATTCGCTTCCTTCTTCGTTGCTCGTCGGGCGCTGATGATCCGGATGTTCTCGGCGTTCTCGGTGAAGACAAGGACAAGGAGCCGGGCCCGAATCGACATGCCGAGGATGATGTAGCGGTCTTCCGTCTCCGAATGGGCTTCGTCGTAGATCGTCAAAGACCTCTCATCGCCAAAGACCGTTTGCGCCTCCTCAAACGACACGCGGTGCTTGCGGAGATTGGTCGCGGCCTTCGCGTCGTCCCAATCGAAAGAACCGGCCAATCAACGCTCCTTAGACGTGCTGTGCCTCGGCCGCGAGGCCGGCCTGGCTTGGATCCTGCCCAAGGCTGCTCGTGCGCATCGTGCGCTTCTGCTTCTCGAGTTCTGCGTTGAGCGTCTCGAAGGTGTGGTCGAAGATGTCGTCGGTGCTCGGCTTGTCGATGCCTTCGGCGGTCTTGACGACGTCGGCGACCTTGACTTTCGACCGCTCCTGCAGGGCCTGCTCCTTGGACTCGTCCCAGAGGTTCTTCTTCTCGAGGTACTTGCGGAGGCGGATGATCGGGTCCTTCGCGAGCCAGGCTTCGACCTCCTTGGGGTCGCGGTAGCGGCGGGCGTCGTCGGCGGTGGTGTGATCCGCGAGGCGATACGTCACGGCCTCGATGAAGGAGGGGCCGCCGCCGCTGCGGGCGCGTTCGATGGCTTCCTTGGAGGCCTTGTAGACGGCGAGCAAGTCGTTGCCGTCGACCAGCACGCAGGGCATGTCGTAGGCCAGAGCCTTCTGCGCGACCGTCTCGGAGTTCATCTGCGTCTCACGCGGCACGCTGATGGCCCACTGGTTGTTCTGGCAGATGAACACGCACGGCACCTGGAAGACGCTGGCAAAGTTCATCGCCTCGTGGAAGTCGCCTTCGCTCGTCGCGCCGTCGCCGAAGTAGGTGAGGGCGACCCGCGGCTCCTTGCGCATCTTGAAGGCCCACGCAATACCGGTCGCATGGAGCATCTGGGTGCCGATGGGGATGCACAGCGGGAGCTGGCAGACGCCCGGCGGGATCTGGTTGCCGCGCTCGTCGCCCATCCAGTGCAGGAGGACGTAGTGCATGGGCAGGCCGTGCATGAAGAGGGCGGCGTTCTCGCGGTAGCAGGGGACGAGGAAGTCCTGCCCCTTCTTGGCGGCGTACGCCGTGCCGATGGCGGCGGCCTCTTGGCCCTTGTTCTGCGGGTAGGTGCCCATGCGGCCGGAGCGCTGGAGCTTGAAGGCGATCTCGTCGAGTTGACGGCACTCGACCATGAACTGGTAGAGGGCGAGGATCTCTTGATCCTCGAGCAAGCCGCGGGCGAGGGCGGGATCGACCTCGCCGTGCTCGTCCATGACTTGGATGTACTCGATCTGGGCGGAGTAAGCGGTCTTCTTGGGCATCGATGGGCTCCGGGGCGCTTGAAGACAGGATAGCCGTGGGTTTGGGTTTGGACGGGGGCGGGACCTTCTAGGTCCCGCGCGAATTGTGTACCGAAGCGAATCCGGGGCGTAGAAGGCCCCGCCCCCAAAGCAAGAGGCCCCTCTTGCGAGGGGCCTCGGTGATCGAACTCAGCGCGTCCCCGCCCCCACCGTCGGGCTGCCGGGGAACTGCTTGATGCCGTCTTGTTTGAGGGTGCGGCCGGTGCCCTTGGCGATCGGCGATTTCTCGGGGATCGAGTACTCGCTGTTGGGCATCGTGTCGGCGTGCTTGATGGCCGCGGCGGCGGCCTTGAGCATGCTGTCGTCCGCGTTGTCGTAGAGCGAACGGATGTTCTGGGCGAACTCCTGCTCGACCATGTCGAAGAAGTAGAACGCGGCGGCCTTGTCGCGGTCGAACTCGGCGCCCTCGCCGCCGCGGCGGAGGTCCTGATCGAGCTTGCTGAGCGTGCAGGCGAAGGCGTGGATCCACATCGCGTTGTCGGCGAGGCGGGCCTGGACGCACTGGCGGGTGATGATGGCTTCCTCGTAATGCTTGCTCGCCCGCTTGAACTGGTGGCTGTGCTCGCAGATGAGCCATGCGAGACGCTCGGCCTGGGCCTGCAGCGACGCATGGACCTTGGGCGCGGCGGGGCGGTTTCGGCGCACGCCGCCGAAGATCTCGATGCCCAGCGGAACCGCGGCGCGGACGAGCTTGAAGTTGGTGGAGTTCTTGAGGATGCGCCCGATGTTGGCGCCGAGGCCTTCGTCCTTGCTCCAGCCCAGCGCGTTCTTGACGCTGAGCATGTTCTCGGCGAGCTGCTTGCCGCCGTAGGCGAAGATGAAGGACTGCATGACCTCGTTCGCGCCTTCGACGATGAGGTTGATGCGCGAGTCGCGGAAGACGCGCTCGACCTCGTTCTCGGTCATGTAGGACTCGCCGCCCATGATCTGCATGCCGCAGTTGGTGACGCGCCAGCCCATCTCGGAACAGAAGACCTTGCAGATCGCGGTCTCGAGCATGATGTCTTCGTCGTGCCGGTCGAGCATGCCGGTGGTCATGTAGAGCACGCTGTCCATGGCGTAGTCGAGGGCGGCCATGGTGGCGAGGTTCTTCTGGACGAGTTCAAAGTCCGAGAGCGGACGCTGAAACTGGTAACGCGTGCGCGACCACTTGGTGGCTTGGTCACGGACCTTGCGGGCGCCGCCGAGCATGCCGGCGGAGAGCGTGCAACGGCCGTAGTTCAGGCACGTCAGCGCGATGTTGAGGCCGCGGCCTTCCTGGCCGAGGAGGTTCCACTTGGGGACCTTGACGTTGTGGAAGCGGATGCGGGCCTGCCAGGTGCCGCGGATGCCGCACTTGCTGCGGTTCTTCTGGAAGATCTCGACGCCTTCCATGTCAGGGTGACACACGAGGGCGGTGACCTTCTCTTCTTCCTTGCCGGTCTTGGGGTTGACGATCTTCTGCTTGCACATCACGGTGAAGAGGCCGGAGATGGCGCCGCTGGTGGCCCATTTCTTTTCACCGTTGAGGATGTAGTGCTCGCCGTCGGGGGTCTTCTCGCAGCGGGTTTCCTGGCCACCGGCGTCGCAGCCGACGTTGGGCTCGGAGAGGCAGAAGGCGGAGACCCAGTCCTTGGCGAGGTGCGGGAGCCACTTGGCCTTCTGCTCGGTGTTGCCGAAGAGCATGACGGCCTTGCAGCCGATCGATTGGTGCGCCGAGACGAGCACGGCGGTCGAGCCGCAGGAGTGGCCGATGCGCTCGAGCACGCGGTTGTACGACGTGATGCCGAGACCCAAGCCGCCGAATTCCTTGGGGATGGTCATGCCCATCACACCGAGCTCGAAGAGACGATCGATGACCCAGCGCGGGATCTCCTGCTCTTGATCGATGGTGACCGAAGGGTGCTCGTTGCGTAGGTAGTCGTCGAGGCGAGCCAGCAGCTGGTCGCACTCGGCGGTTTCCTTGGCGTCCTGCACCGGGTACGGAAAGACCAGATCGGTGCGGAGGTTGCCCCAGAACATGTTCTTGACGAAGCCGAGCTTGGTCGGCTCCGGGCCGAGCAGTGCTTCTGCGTCCTCGATGAGCTTGCGGTCCTTGTCGGACATCTTCATCGATTTCAGATCGGCCATGTGCTGGTGCTCCGAGGTGTTGGTGTACGGCGAGCAACGAACGAGCTTCGATGCCGCATGTATCGACAATGATCGCGCGGCTTCTTCCCCCCACTCGTGCCGAGTAGGGGCCTGTGCCATTCTTTCCCTGTTCCTGTCGCCGGGAAACCCCCGACGGATGCGATTTCAGGGTCAGGAGGATGCCCGAGCGGCCGAAGATCGGACGGCCCGGGACCGATTACTTGGACTTGGCGAAAAAGGCCGCAAGGGCGGTCTTGGCGGCCGGGGTGTGCCGGAGTTGAACCAGATAGCGGCGTTCAACAGCGAGAGCCGCCTGATAGCCCTGCGTGAGGCCCGCGTGCAGGGCGTCGAACACGGCATGGGTCTGGTCGCTGACGGTCAGTTCCGCCCGGAGCTTGTTCAGGGCGGCGAGCGTCTTGTTGGCCTGGGCCGGGTCCTGCTGCCAGGGCTCGAACTCTCCCTTGTGCTTGGGATAGCCGTCCTTGGCCGCTTGGACGAGCCAGCGCTTGGCGGTGGGAAGCAGGTCGGCTTGGGAGGGGGCGACAGCGGTGAAGAGGCCGGAGGCAACGGCTTCGTCGAAGAGCATGGCCTTGCCGAGGATGGTGCGCTGGATGGCCGCGGCGGGGTCGGACTCCCACGCCGGGAGGAGGTTGGTGCCGCCCCAGCCCGGGCAGAGACCAAGGCCAGCTTCAGGCAGGCCAACCGGGTAGGGCTTGCCCGGATTGCCGTCGCGTGGTGCCGGGGGAGCCGCGACCATGGCGTCGCAGTGCATGGGGAGCTCGAGGCCGCCGCCGAGGGCGGCGCCGTTGATGGCCGCCACGGTCGGGCAGTGCATGGTGCCGAGCATGCAGAAGACGCGTGAGCCGTACTCAAGGTAGCGGTGGAGCTGATCGTCGGAGGCCTCTGAAATGGTCTTCAGGTCGGCCCCGGCGACGAAGACGCGTTCGCTGGCGCTGGCAAGGACGAGCCCGCGGCAATCCCGAGGGATGGACTTGAGCGTGGCTTCGAGGCGTTGGATGAGCTCGAGGTCGAGGACAACCACGGGCTTGCCGGGCTGCTCGAGCTTGATGGTGATGATGCCGGCGAATTCGCCGTCGGTGTCGCGGTGGAGCGTGAAGGGTTGAGCGGTGGTCATGGGTGGAAGAGACGAAGTGAGGGAGAGACGGAGAGACGGAGTGGAAGGCAGGATACAGGAATCGGCTAGGAGTTGAGCTTGGCGCGGAGGCGGGCCTGGGCGTCGGGGGTGCTGAGAACATCGGCCGAGAGCTGTGCGCCGCGGAGGACGAGGGCTTCGTTGAGCGAGTCGTCGAGCTCGTTGAGGAGCTTCTTGGTGGCTGCCTGGGCGAGCGGGCCGCCGGTGGCGAGGCGGGTGGTGATCTCGTCGGTGGTCTTGTCGAGATCGGCGGCGGAGGGGCAAAGGGTGTCGATCATGCCGATGTCGAAGGCTTGCTGACCGGACATGAGGCCGCCGGAGAGCAGGACTTTGCGGGCACGGCCGGAGCCGACTTTGCGAACCAGCCATGGGGCGACAACGGCAGGACAGACGCCGAGATCGACTTCGGGGAAGCCGAGTTTGGCGTCGGCGTGGGTGATGGCGAGATCGCAGACGCAGGCGAGGCCGCAGCCGCCGCCGATGGCGGCGCCGTTGACTTTGGCGACGACGACGGCGGGGAGGCGTCGGATCTTGATGGTGAGTTTCGCGAGGGTGGTGAGGAGTTCGAGGGCGAGGTCGTGATTGTCGATGACGGCCTTGAGGTCCATGCCGGCGCAGAAGGCCTTGCCCGCGCCCGTGACAACGACGACGTGGAGATTGCGATCGCGGGCGATGCGGGCGTCGAGATCGTCAACGGCTGCGTGCAGGTCGCGGAGCAGGTCGAGCGAGAGCGCGTTGCGAGCGTCGGCGCGGTGGAGCGTCAGCGTCGCGATCGGGCCGGAGGTGGTGACGGTGGCGAGGGACATGGGGGATTGTTGCCAGTGGTTGCTGGCAAGACGAAAGGCAGTTCACCGCGGAGGACGCAGAGATCGCGGAGGAAAGGCCTTCTACCACGGAGATCACGGAGAACACGGAGGGAGACAAAGCAAAGGACATCTCATGACTCGCTCTGTGTTCTCTGTGATCTCTGTGGTGAAATGCATCTTCAAGCGTTCAGAACCCACCCCCGCCGCCCCCTCCCTCGGGGAGGGGGAGTTGCGTGCGGTGATTCGGGCGTCAGGGCCTTGACCACGCCTGCGGCAACAGGCGGCGTTCTTCCTCGCCGCCGGTGAGCGCGAGCGAGGCTTGCAGGCCGCGCTCGGCGTGAGATATGGGCGCAATCTCGGCGAGCCATCCCTTCGTCGCGGCGAGGGCGGCGGCGGGTTTGGCGGCGAGGTCAGTAGCGATCGCGAGCGCCCGCGGATGCACGGCTTCGAGGGTGTCGAGGCACTCGTGGGCGAGGCCAAGGCGGAGCGCAGTGCGGCCGTCGATGAGGGTGTTCTCGAGCAGGCGGGCGCGGGCGTTGCCGTCGTTCGTGAGATCGCG
>JBILLU010000146.1:0-8526 GCA_044375915.1 Phycisphaerales bacterium | reverse complement strand
GCGGCGCTGCGTGAGAAGATGGACGCGACGGACTGGAACAAGGTCCGCGATGATGTGAGCAAGCAGCTCGACGAGGCCATGAAGCAGATGGCCGAGGCCCGTGAGAAGTACGGCGAAGCGAGCCGGAACTGGTGGAACAGCTTCAACGAGGGTCAGTGGAATCAACCCTCACCCAATGTGTTCCGCATCCGACCCGGGCAGGCCGCGACGATCGAGCGTGGCGACACGGACCAGAAACTCGACAAGCTCGCCGAGCAGCTCGAGAAGCTCAACGGCCGCCTGGACGAGATGGAAAAGAAGATCGACAAGAAGTGACATCCCGAGTCCGTCCGGGGTGCCTCCCCAGCGCACACTCGGACGAACACCTCCTCACCCAACCGCCGGTCGAAAGACCGGCGGTTGGTTTTTTTGCGGCAACACACCCTCTCGCTGTCGCAACACAACTCCACCACCAGCGAGCCGGGGTGTCCTCGCCCCGACACCGTTGCGTGCGCATGCGCGACCACTGCCATAGCGAAGAGGCATTTCACCGCGGAGGACGCAGAGAACGCAGAGCAAAGCAGTTCACCACGGAGAAGAGCGGAAGCCTTAGAGCACGGAGTGGGTTGCTGTGCTTTTCGCAGGCATCTCCTCTGTGTTCTCCGTGTTCTCTGTGGTGAATGTCTTCTTGTCTTGCTCCGCGATCTCCGCGTCCTCCGCGGTGAAATGCCTTCGCGGGGCCCCGCAACGGACTACAGACGTGGCGCTTGCTCGCCCGCCTTCGTCGCCTTCTCCAGCATCCGCGCGATCCGCAGCATGCGGGATTCGTCAAAAGCCGCGGAAACAAGCTGCATCCCGATCGGCAGCGCCGGCACGCCGCCGCTCGCGGTGCTGAACCCAGCCGGCACCGACATCGCCGGCAGGCCCGCGAGGTTGATTGTCACGGTGTACACGTCTTCGAGGTACATCGCGAGCGGGTCGCCGGTCTTCTCGCCGACCTTGAACGCGGGCGAGGGTGCCGCGGGCATCAGCACGGCGTGGCAGGTCGCGAACACGCGATCAAAGTCGTCCTTGATCTTGCGGCGGACCTTGAGCGCGGTGTTGTAGTACGCGTCGTAATAGCCGCTGCTCAGGACGTGTGTTCCCAGCATAATGCGGCGCTGCACCTCGGGCCCGAAGCCCTCGGCGCGGGACTTGCAGTACAGGTCGAACAGGTCTTCGCCCTTTTCGAGCGCGGCACGATGCCCGTAGCGGATGCCGTCGAGCCGTGCGAGGTTGCTGCTCGCTTCCGCGGGAGCGACGATGTAGTACGCCGCGATCCCGTGGTCGATCAGCGGCAGGTCACACTCCACCACCTCCGCGCCCATCGCGCGATACGCCGCGATCGTCTCGTCGAGCACACGGGCGACATCGGGATGATTCGCCTCGCTCTTGGCCTGCTTGGGCACCGCGAGCCGCAGGTTCTCGATCGGGCAATCGAGTTCCGCGAGGAAGTTCGGCGTCTCGCGTTTCGTTGAGGTGGAGTCGCGCGGATCGTGTCCACACAGCGTCTGGAGTGTGAGGGCCGCGTCTTCCACCGTTGTCGTCAGCGGCCCGATCTGATCGAGGCTGCTGGCGTACGCGACCAATCCATAACGGCTGACGCGCCCGTACGTCGGCTTCACGCCGACGATGCCGCAGAACGACGCGGGCTGGCGGATCGAGCCGCCGGTGTCGCTCCCGAGCGCGATCGGCACCACACGAGCCGCGACCGTCGCCGCGCTGCCGCCGCTGCTGCCACCGGGCACGCGAGCAACATCCCAAGGGTTGAACGACGCCCCGAAGCACGAGTGCTCGGTGCTCGAACCCATCGCGTACTCATCGAGGTTGGTCTTGCCGACGATGACGGCGCCGGCGTCGATCAGCCGCTGCACCGCGGTGGCGGTGTACGGCGACTCGTACGCATTCAACATCTTGCTCGCGCACGTCGTCGTGCCCCACTCCAGGCACAAGTTGTCCTTCAGCGCAATCGGCACACCCGCGAGCGGGCCGACATCCTCGCCCTTGGCGATGCGGGCGTCGATCGCTCTCGCCTGCTCGATCGCTGACCGCGGGCCATCGGCGAAGACGGAGATGTACGACTTCAGCTTCGGCTCAATCGCCGCGAGAGCGTCGAGTGTGCGGCGAGCCACCGCTTCGGCGCTGGTGCGCTTCGAACGAACGTCGGCGGCGATGGAAGCGGCGGTGGTCATGGGTTCGTCAGATCAGAGAGAACGCGGAGAGGAAAATTGAGGCCAAGCATCTGGTTCACAACGGTGCCTTCGCGCCTCCTCTCCCCGCTTGCGGGGAGAGGACCGCTTCGCCGTAGGCGAAGCAGGTGAGGGGATTGCGGGCACCTGGACGCTTTGATGTCCGGTCGTCCAAGACCCCTCCCCGGTCTCGCTGCGCTCGACCACCCCTCCCCGCTTCGCGGGGCGGGGAGGCGCTGTCATGCTTGCACAGGCAGTGTGTCATGGTGGCGGCGTGCACCCTCACGCCCCACCCCCATCCCCCAACACCTTCGGCACCTTCACAAACGGCGGCATGCTCTCCGGCGCGATCTTCATCAACGCCTCGTTGCTCAGCGTCGGCCCCGGCACATCGTCGTCGAGCCGATTGGTCTCGCCGCCGACGTTTGCCAGCGGCTCGACGCCATCCAGATTCAACTCCCGCAGCCGCTGCACGTAGCCGAGCACGCCGGACAACTGCCCGCGGTACTGCGCGACCTGCGCATCGGTGAGCGCCAGGCGCGACAACGCGGCGACCTTGCGGACGTATTCGGCAGACAGCGTTTTCTCGGCGTCGGCGGACATCCAAGGACTGTAAGCGACGCGACCCCTACGGGGGCGGGGCCTTCTAGGCCCCGGTGCAAGTCGCCCAAGCACGCGCCACCACACCAACCGCGACTTTCGCTTTGTGTCAGCACGACACGACTTGGCAGTTGCAAAGCAGGGCCAATCTCAGTCGCTTGCTGAAATGGCTTCTCGCCGGGGCCTAGAAGGCCCCGCCCCCGTCTGGAGGTGGTGCTCACTTGCCTCGCCGCGCCGCCGCGAACCGCAACGCGGCCTCGAAGCCGTCCACCATCTTCGGGATGCTGTACTGCTCCGCGGCCGTGTGATGGGCGCTGGCAGAGAGCCGCTGCAGGCGCGGGCGATCGTTGAGCAACTCGATCACCTTGGCTGCGAGGTCTTGCGTGTCTTCGTCGCGGAAGGTGGCGCCGTTGGGGGAGAGATTGGGGATGAGGTGCGCGTCGGCGACCCCACGCTCGCGCGTGGGGCTCCTGTTGGACTCCTCGGCGCGGCTCGCGAAGACATCGCGGATCACATCAAACTCTGGCCCGTGCTTGCTGGCGTTGTTGCAGGTGACAACCGGCACGCCGTAGCCCATGGCGTGCAGGGCGCTCAGGCCCATGTGGCTCGGGAAGACCATCAGGTCGCTGGAGAGAAACCACGGCGCGATGTTGGGCTCGCCGTAGACCGCGCCGAGGAAGCGGACCTTGGCACCGTTCGTGCTGCCCGCATCGCCGTTGAGCCCCAGCCGCGTCGCCTGCTGCTTCAGCGGCTCCAGCTCGCTCCCGCCGCCGATGATGACCAGCTGCACCCCAGGATGGGCCTTCGCGATCGTCGGCATGGCGTCGAGCAGCATGTCCAGCCGGCGCAAGGGGTCGAGCCGCGCGACGAAGATCAGCACCGGGCTTCGCGTGCCGCCTTCTTGCTCGCCCGTCTCCAGCCCGTTCTCGCGCCGGAATGTCTGCAGGTCCGCGGGCCGCGACAGCCAATCCGTTCGCGCCGCCTGGATCTCGCTCTGGTCCACGCTGTTGGGCGCGACGAAGACTCGCTCGGGCGCAAAGCCGTCCTTGATGAGGTCTTGGCGTGCCGATTCGGAGTAGACGAGCACACAGTCGGCCTTGCGCCCGATCCAGTTCCGCAAGCGGCGGCGAAACGCCGTCTCGTTCTTCGAGAACCCATGCCCGAAGAGCACCACGCCGCAGTTCTTCCGGCGGGCCTTGCGGATCGCCAGGGGCAAGCTCAGCACCCGCACGTTCCAGTTGAACACGATCGCGTCCGCTGGCACGCGGTCCAGCGTCGCCAGCGAGCCGGGGTTCCAGAACAAAGGCGGCCTCTTCAGCACCACCTTCGCCGGCGTGAAATGGGCATCAATCCCCACCGGCTCGACGTTGGGCACATGCCCGTCCGACGCGTATTCCAGGTGAAACTTGAGACCCGGTCGCCGCGAGAGCTCCTGCCACGTCGGCAAGCGATACCGAGCGAGTGCCGGCTCACAGACAGTGACTCGAAGTTGCGCGTTCGGCACGCCGGTCACGGCAGCTGAAGGGGTTTGGGCGGGTGAAGACACGGGCGTTGAGGATAGAAGATCGAGGCCAGTCACGCCGAACACGCCCCTGCAAAGAGCCGATGAAGACGCTTGGGAACACAGCCGTACGACGCGGTCCAACTGGCACGGATCGCTATAGTCCGGCCCGTTTTTTCGGACCGAATGGTCCTTCCGCCGCACACTTGCAGAGTCCGCGGCGTAGCAGTTTTCCGGAGATCAACAGGCATGGGTACGCACGCCGAGCAGCTTCGCAACAAGATCGAGTCCAAGCAGGCCGTCGTCGCCATCATCGGCCTCGGCTACGTCGGACTTCCGCTCCTGGCGGCGTTCCACGAAGCCGGGTACCCGGTTCTGGGGTTCGACATCGATCCCGAGAAGCCCGTCCTGCTGAAGAAGGGTGAGAACTACCTCCCCCACCTCGGCAGCGACATGTGCAAGCCCTTCGTCGGCAGCAAGCGCTTCGACGCCACCACCGACCCCAAGGCTCTGCAGAAGGCTGACGCGATCATCGTCTGCGTCCCCACGCCCTTGGGTCAGCACGGCGAGCCCGATCTCTCCTACGTCGTCAACACCGGCGTCATGATCGGTGAGAACAGCCGCGAGGGCCAGCTTGTCGTCCTCGAGTCCACCTCCTACCCCGGCACCACCCGCGAGGACATGTTCCCCGCGATGATCAAGGCCGCGGCTAAGAAGGGCGTGAACCTCAAGCTGGGCGACAACGTCTTCGTCGCCTTCAGCCCCGAGCGCGAGGACCCGGGCCGCAAGAGCCACAACACGACCACCATCCCCAAGCTCGTCGGCGGCCTGGACAAGGTCTCGGGCGAACTGGCCACCAAGCTCTACACCGGCCCCATCAAGACCGTCGTCCCGGTGAGCACCGCCGAGGTCGCCGAGGCGAGCAAGGTGTTTGAGAACGTCTTCCGCTGCGTGAACATCGCACTCGTGAACGAGCTCAAGACCATCATGGACGCCATGGGCATCAACGTCTGGGAGGTCATCGAGGCCGCCAGCACCAAGCCCTTCGGCTTCATGCCCTTCTACCCCGGCCCCGGCCTGGGCGGGCACTGCATCCCGATCGATCCCTTCTACCTGACGTGGAAGGCCAAGGAGTTCAAGGTCCCCGCCCGCTTCATCGAGATCGCTGGCGAAGTCAACAACTCCATGCCCCACTACGTGGTGCACAAGGTCGCCGCGGCTCTCAACAACCACAGCAAGGCCACCAAGGGCGCGAAGGTGCTTGTGTTGGGTCTGGCGTACAAGCCCGACATCGCCGACACCCGCGAGAGCCCGACCTACGAACTCATCGAGCTCCTGCTCGACATGGGCGCGAAGGTCGATTACAGCGATCCCTTCGTCAAGTACACCAAGCCGGTCCGCAAGTACAACCTCGACATGCACTCGGTCGACCTCACGCCGGAGAACCTGGCCAAGTACGACTGCGTGCTCGTCTCGACCAACCACAGCGCCTTTGACTACGGCGTGATCGCCAAGCACAGCAAGCTGGTCGTCGACACCCGTAACGCGATGAAGAAGCACGCGGCGGAGATGGGCGAACGCTTGGTCCGGGCCTGATTTCAGAACGCTCAACACGAACTCACGACGCGGAACCGGAAACGGTTCCGCGTTTGTGCTTCCACAGATGTGTGTTTTCTGTCCACAACGCTTGTAAGTACAGGCCGCGGAATCTGTTCTGCGAGATTCCGAGATTGGCGTTGCATCATGTTTTCGCTCACTGGTAGTCTCCCGCCCGAACAGGAGGCTGCACATGAAAACGGGGTGGGTTGGACTGGTGGCGCTGTTGTTCCTCGGCGGCTGCGGCGTGGAGAACATCGCGGGCAGACCGGAGCGGAGCGATCACCGCAAGGCGATCGTCAATCGCATCGAGGATCGCGAGGATCTCCGCATCGAGGAGATGGTTTCCCAGTATCACGAGGCCCGGACCTCGGACGGGGAGAAGCTGGAGATCCGCAACAAGATCATCGATGTCGGGCTGTTGACGATGGATCAGTACTACTCGCTGTTCGTCGACGGCTTCAGTGCCGGAAAGAAATCCATCGATACCTTCGCCGAGATCGGCGCCATGGCCACCAACGCCGCGGGTGCGGCCCTGGGGTCCGCGACGACCAAGAGCGTCCTGCACATCGTTTCCGGCGGCCTGATCGCGTCGCAAACCTCGATCAGCAAGAACTACTTCTACGAAGAGACCATCGCCGCACTCGTCAAACAGATGGAGGCGGAGCGGCGTGCCGTGTCGGTGGACATCATCCGGGGCACGGGCCTGCCGATCAGCCAGTACCCGCTCGCGGCGGCCTTGACAGACCTGGAGCGGTACTACTTCGCGGGCACGGTGGACGGAGCGCTGGCGGGCATCCAGCGCGATGCGGCGCGGAAGGACAACGAGTCGGGAAAAGAAATCACCAAGATCCGGCAGGACATGGCCACGACCGTGCAGTACACCGACAAGGCCGCGGCCTGGATCACACTGAACGGAATCGAAAAGGCTCGAGAGAAGACTATTGCGTTCCTGAAGGCGAACCCAGCCAAGGCGGATCTGCTCGTTGCCTCAGCCGTGTCGCAGGCGACCCCGGTTCTCAAACCGGATCAGATCGCAGAGATCGTTCCTTCGAACAAGCGCGATGCGGTCCGTGTCGCCATGAAGCTCGACGAGAGCGAGCGCTCGACTGCGGTTGCGGACATCCTGATTGGGCTTGAGTCGCCGCAGGAGAAGCTGAACGTCGCGGAAGCGATCGTGAAGGCTCTGCCGTCGCCTCAGCTGCGGGCGTTCATCGGATCGTTCCATGAAGCGGACATTCTCGGTATCAGAACGAAGGAGTAAGACCGATGCACAAGAAATCATCGAAGAAGACCGCTCGCAAGTCGGGCTTGAACACCCGCCGCATGCTGGTCAGCGAGTCCGTCACCGCCGTTGAGGCGAGCAACTACCGCACCGAGATCATTCACAACGTCCAGGCCGACGACGTGGAAGACATCATCGCGGATCGGCAGAGCAACCCCAAGTATCGGGAGCACAACATCCTAGCCGAACCCGACGGCGAGTTCACGCTGGTCTTCATCTACGACGTGTGATCCATCACCGCGGCTGCACTTCCACCAACTGGGCCCAGTGCGTGCCGAAGCCGAGGTTCATCGTGCGGTAGCGCGTCGCGTGCAGACCAGGGGCGATGAAGGCCTGGTCGATGTGGAAGACCGGGACATCGCTGGGTACGAGCCAGCGGACGAAGCTGATGAGGCCCGGGCCGTCGAGCTGGGCGAACGGCACCTTGCGCGGATACGTCGCGGTGTAGCCCGCGCCGGCCTGGTCGTAGGCGTTGGCCATGTCGCCGACGAGGTTCTTCAGGCTGCGGCTGCCACGGGGAATGTTGAAGTCGCCGATCACGAGATCGGGCGTCGGAAAACCCTTTCGGCCGAGCTGTTCCGCGGACACGTTGGCCCATTCCGCGGGCGCGTCGGGCTTGTTCGGATCGGGCGGCACGCGGACGGTGGCGACACCCTTCCACGCGTCCATCGCGGCAAGGGCCTGGCGGGTCACGTTCTGGCGCGAGAGTGTCGGATCGCTGGGCAGGTCCATCAGCCAGACGACGAACTCGGTGCCGAGGCCTTCCTTCGCGGTGCCTGCGGCGTCACAGATGAGGTACATCGCGTAGCCGGGGTCGTCGGAGGTGTACTTGCCGTCGGTGCGGCGCGGATCGAAGCCGACGCCGCGCTGAATGCCGAGCGTGGTGAAACCCCACTCGCGGACGTTGAGGCGGGTGTGGATGAGGAAGATGCCGGCCAGGAAGGTGTTGGAGTCGGGCTTGCCGAGGGTCTTGAACTCGTTGACGACGTCCCAGTTGGGCTGGTTGGACACAACGATGAGGTCGTTGTCGAGCGGGCGGAGGGAATCGACCCAGCCCTCGCGGACGCGGCCGCCGATGTTCCAGAAGGTGACGGTGGTGGACTTGACGTTGCGTTGGCGGCCGGAGTCCACCCAACCCCACGCGGCGTGCACGCGGTGTTCGGTGATGGCGGAGAACACGCCGCAGAAGACCCAGACAAGGCAGAGCAGGACGTAGGGGTTGCGAATGTAGCGCTTGTAGAAGGGTGGACGAACCTCGCGCGGGCCACCGGTCTTGATCTGCTCAAAGCCCTTCATGAAGAGCTGGATGGAGAGCGCGAGGACGGCGGCGATGCCGC
>JBILLU010000145.1:0-8547 GCA_044375915.1 Phycisphaerales bacterium | reverse complement strand
AGCCGAAGGGCCCGTCGCCGCCGCCGTTGTTGTTGTTGAAGCCGGCGCCAGCGAGCGAGACGCTCGTGCCGTTGGCCGCGATGCCGTCGTTGTTGTAGAGGGCGAAGTTCCACTCGCCGACGATCGACGAGCCGGGCTGGGTGATGTCCATGTACTCGACATCGCTCAGCGGGGTGACGCCATCGCGCTGATCAAAGGCGCCGATGGTGGGGATGTTGTTGGTCAGACCGAAGCGGACCCAGCCCACGCCCAGAGCGCGGACAGCCAGGCCAGCCGCGACCTGCGGACCGCCGAGCAGGATGCCCAGGTCGCCACCGGTCGGGAGGGTCGGGGAGACGGCGGGGCCAGCAGCAAGGGTCTGCGGGTTGCCGTTGAAGTTGAGGCTGTAGTCCACGTCCGCGGCGAGGGTGGCGCCGACGGCCCAGCCGTCACCGAAGCCCGAGCCAGCCGGAGCGACGACGATGTAGTACTCGCCGGCCGGCAGGGTGCCTTCCTGACCGCTGTACTGCTCGCCGTTGCCGAAGCCGGGGCGACGGGCAACGCCGTACGAGTTCTGGAACGCGTTGGCGTCGTTGGCGCTCGGAGGAGCGTCCGGGCCCGAGCCGCGGCTCTCGCCGAAGCTGAACACGGCCGAATCCGGGGTGTAGATCGCGAAGGCGATCGGGGCGGCAGAACCCTCAGTGTCGATGTCCAGGAACTTCACGTTGGCGTAGTTGATGTCCGTGGGGACATTGAACTTGTACCACTTGAAGGGGCTGGCCACAGTCAGCGTGCCGGTGATCTGGTTCACGCCGTCAGCGAGGAAGCCGCTGCCGTCGTTGATGCTCTCGGCCGGGATCGGGGCCGGAGCCTCGACCGCGCCGACCCAACCGTGGACGTAGGCCGTCTGACGGAGGTTCGAGATGAAGGCGCGCTCGTTGAAGTTCGGCGCGGTGCCGGCAGTGCTGTTCACCAGCGACTGACCGAGGAAGGACGCGTTGAAGTTACGGTCGCGGCCGTACTGCGGGTGGGTGTAGCCAGGCGAAGCCGGGCTCAGGCCGCCCTGAGCGGTCTGGAGAGCGGCGAACGTCTGTGAAGCGATCGGAGCGGCGGGGGTGAACGCAGCGTTGGTGTTGGTGCCGACGAAGAAGTAGGTGCGGGTCGTGGTGATGTTGGTCTGGAAGAGGTTCGTGCTCGAGATCGGCACGGTGCCATCGATACCAGGCTCCATGAACGCCACGTCGAGCGCCAGGCCGCTGTCACCAGCGGGCATGTCGAACGACGAGGGCAGGAGGAAGTAGCCCGTGCGGGTCGTGAAGCCCGGGCAGATGTTGGTGTCAAAGCCCGTGACCGTCAGCGTGTAGTACGGGGTGGCCGAGGGATCGACCATGCCCGAGCCGTCGCCGCTGAAGCCGGCGAAGTTCACGTCGGTGGGACGGTACACCGAGAAGCGCATGTCCCACGCGGCGGTGCCGCCGGTGAGGCCGTAGCTGTATTCCATACCCGTGATCGTGCGCGTGCCAGCGAAGGACGGGCCGTAGGGGCCGCCGGCAAAGCTCACGTCCTCGAGGATGTGCGAGCACACACCCAGCGAGAAGCCCGTGAAGGCGAACGAGTTGGACGAGCCGTTGTAAACGATGACGTTGATCGTCGCGCGATCGCCGAACGTGCCCTGCTGGCCGTTCAGACGATGGGCTTCATCCTTGCGATCAATGAGCACCTTGCGGGCGCCCATCGACACTGAGGAATCGATCTCGTCGGCGACAGCGACGGAGAACGTCGCGCCAGCCGCACCCATGAGCACAAGAGCAAGCTTCTTCCGATCCATTGAGACACCTCCAAAAAAGTTTGCGCAAACAGACTGGACCAAATTCACTGACGCAACCTTGCGGTTGATTCTGCGCGAATGTGAAGGCCGGCAGCGACACGACCGCCTCGTGTCACCCAACGGCTTTCACATCAACGACTCGGGTTCTCCAAGAAATCTCCCTGTGAATCCCCTCACAAGTTTGCGTCCTGTTTCAAGATACATCCTCGCGGATTCCCTGTCAACGGCTTTTCCTGCACTCCCGGCAAATCCGGAATAATCCACGAGGTATCCACATCTGCGGATACCTCCCGCCTCCCACTCTCACGTCCGAGAACAGTGCCACGCCGCGTCTCCGCGACGATGCCTGCCGCATCGGTCGTTCCTCACGCCTGCTGGAGCGAACTTGGACAAGCCTCTGCGATTCTCCCGTCCGCGGCCTCGTCCTGACCCCTGGGGCGGCGTTTCCTGCCGCCGCCTTCACTGGCGACGGATCATGCGGTACGGCGGATACCCCTTCGCATCTACCCCGACGTGCCGCGTCTCATCCATATAAAACGAGTAGTCCCGGGTCGTCACGTTCCCCAGCCCCGTCCGACGCACCGACCCATCGAAATAGGCGATGTTCCCGACCTGAATCCCGTGCCACCAGCCGTGACGCGTGGGATTCTGGTTGATGTATTCGGTCGTGTAGCGGCCCGCCGCGAACGGTCCGGAATCTCCAAGCACCACAAATCGCGACGGCGTCGTCACCAGGTGCTGCGGCCCCAACCACCACGCGAAGTTGCTCTTCTTCTCGTCCCTGGGGTCAAAGACGCCTTGCAGCGATCCGGGCTTGCAGTACATCCAGTCGTTGGCCTCGTAACTGGTGCCCAGTTGGTCGTACATCCGCGTGCCCCGGGCGCCGCCCGGCTTGCGATCCTTCGGCGGCCCGACATTCACCCACACGTTGGGGTTATTCGTCACCGTGTCGCGCGAGCCGTCGTCCATCGGACACTCAAACGTCGGGTTCGTCGCCTCGATCGCACGCGTCCCCGCGACATAGACATTCACCGGCCGCTCCGCGTCGGCCAACACCAAGGGCACATTGAACCCGCCGCTCGAAGTGCGGCCGTACCAGTGCACCCCGCCGTGCGACCACAAGACACTGGAATCAAGCCCCACCGGCGCGTTCGGCGGCCGAGCCACGCCGGGCCGAAGCCACTTCGTGATCTCCTCCGACCGCGGCACCGGGAACACCCGGAAGTCATTGATGTACGCGTGCCACGCCGTCACCTGCTGCTTCAGGTTCGCCTGGCACTTGAGCTCAAACGCCCGCCGCCGCGCCATCTTCAGCCCCGGCACCAGCAGCGATATCAGCACCGCGATCACCGCGATGACCACCATCAGCTCGATCAGCGTGAATCCCCTCGAGCGTCGCATCGGGTCGGAGTATCGCATGTTTGTCAATGGCGTGCAGCCAACGTCGGGTGCCACCAGTCCGCGGCTGCTCGGAGCCGCGCGACTGGTGCCGTCCGGAGCAAAAAGCCCGCCCGCATCAGTCGCGCCATGCCGAGCTGCGGCGGACCGATGACACCACGACAGTCCATCACTTCCGCAACATCACATACACCGCGCTCGCCCGGAACTTGTCCAGGAGCCCCGTCGCGTGGTACCGCCGGTTCCACGCGAACAGCCGCGACAGCACGCCATCCACATGCGTCGACCACGTGCTGTTGAACGGCCAGACACCCATCTTGTTCGACGCCACCACCCACGGCCGGAAGACCACCGGACGCTCCTGGGCCACCGTCAACCCCGCGTCGGCGATGATCTTGCGGAACACCGGCAGCGGAATGCCCCGCTCGTGCTTGGTCAGGCCCTGGCGGGGCTGGCGCCAATCCCCCATGCTCACGCACGGCTCGCGGATCAGCGCGTAGCCGCCGGGCATCAGGATCCGCGAAAACTCCTTCACCACATGCGACACATTGGGCACATGGTGCAGCACCGCGAAGCAGGTGATCAGGTCCACGCTCGCATCCGCAAACGGGATATCACCCGAAGGCTGCGGCTTCACCCACGTCGCCGGCACGCCCTTGACATTGTCTCGCACAAACGCGTCCGACGGGTCCATGATGGTGATGCGGTCGATGCGCCGAGCCGGCTCGATCAGCGGCGACAGTTCTTCGCCGTAAGCGGCACCGAAACCAAGGGCGTGCTTGAAGCGTTTGTCTTTGGCGAGACGGGCGAAGCCATGCGCGATGTTGATCGCGTGGTAGGGATAGGTGTAGTTCGCGCTGTCCTTGGCCCCAAGGTCGGCGTAGCCCTCTTTCTCGTCGTCGTACCAGCGGCTGATCTGCTCGGCGGAGAAGTCGTCGCCGTAGAGACGCTCCCCGCGGAGGCAGGCTTCGATCTCGGCGTTGGAGGCAAGCTGGGTCATGGGCTCTCTATCAGAACACGCGGAATCGGCGGCGGCAAGGCGAAGCAATGTAGCGGAAGCGTCAATGTTGCACAACGCGTCCGGGAACCCCGGTAACGCCGCCAGGTGCCATCAGTCCGCCGGCTCTGCGGCACGACTGATGCTTCGCAGCCCGGGCGCGATACTTCCAGCCGCACCAGTCACGCGGCTCCGAGCAGCCTCGGACTGGTGGCACCGTCCCCGAGTCGATTGCCGCGGCACACCGGCGGCATCGAGATAAGGCCTCCCGCCGGACGATAATGAAGCATGGAGGCATCGCAGCCCGTTCCCATCAAGAGCACTTGGGGCCCACTGGGCAACGTCGTCCGCGTGCTGTGGATGGTCGTCGGCCGCACGCTGCTGCGGCTGAGTTTCGACGGCTCCGATGCCTATCGATGCTGGGTCCTGCGCCGTTTCGGCGGCAAGGTCGGCCGCAACGTGCGGCTCGCCCGCTCGTGCCGCATCGAGATCCCCTGGACCCTCGACATTCGCGACAACGTCCACATCGGCGAACGCTCCATTCTCTACTCCCTGGGCCCGATCGAGATCGGCGAAGGCTCGGTCATCTCCCACTTCGCCCACCTCTGCGCCGGCTCGCACGACTTCTCCAAACGCACCTTCGACCTCACCAAGCCGCCGATCGTGATCGGCAAGGGCTGCTGGATCGGCCCCGACGCCTTCGTCGGCGCCGGGGTCACGGTCGGCGACGGCGCGGTGCTGCTGCCACGGGCCTGCGCGTTCAAGAGCGTGCGGGCAGGAGCGGTGATCGAGGGGAATCCGGGGAAGGAACGAAGCGACGAAGCGACGCAGCGACGGAGCGACGAAGGGTGAGCACCAGCGGCGACATGCGAGCGATGCTGTGGCGCCGCGTCGGTGCCAAGCTCTTCTACATCTCCTTCCACAACTGGTATGGCGTGCGCAACGCTCTGCTCCGCGCCTTCGGCGCATCGGTCGCCCCCACCAGCCGCGTGCGCCCCAGCGCCACCATCACCGAGCCGTGGAACTTCGCGATCGGCCACGAGAGCTCGGTCGGCGACCTCGCGTACATCGACAGCCGCGAGCAAGTCACCATCGGCCAGTTCTGCACCGTCAGCCAGCACACCCGCCTGCTCACCGCGCTCGACGAAGCCACCCCCGCCGCCACGACCGCGCTCGCCAGCGCCTCCATCCACACCCGCGGCCCGATCACGCTCGAAGACGACACCTGGGCCGCCGCCGAAGCGATGATCCTGCCCGGTGTCACCGTCCGAACCGGCTCCATCATCGGGGCCCGCGGCACCGCCCGCAGCGACCTCGAACCCTGGTCCACCTTCGGCGGCGACCCGCTGCGAAGACTGGGCACCAGAGCGAAACCAATCGCATGAGATCGCCCGCCGCGCCTCCTCTCCCCGCTTGCGGGGAGAGGACGACTCGATGCAAAGCATCGAGTCAGGTGAGGGGATTGCGGGTACCTAGGCACGACGTCATCCGGTCGCCTCACACCCCTCCCCGGTCTCGCTGCGCTCGACCACCCCTCCCCGCTTCGCGGGGCGGGGAGGCGCGAGAGCCCCTCGATCGCCGTACCCTTCCCCGTTCGCCTTGCAGCGACGCGGAATCCGCCGCGGCACGTCACGCGAACGCCACCGGATGTCGCACTTGCCCACCTCTTCGCCCCGCACTTCCTCCCCCACCGCCCCCAAGGTCGCCCCCACCGTCGCCATCGTCGGCTCCGGCCCCGGCGGCCTCGCTTCCGCCGTGTTGCTCGCCGCCAGCGGGGCCAAGGTCACCGTCTTCGAATCCCAGCCCGTCATCGGCGGCCGCACCGCCCGCATCACCAGCAAGTCCTCCACCGGCGACGCATACCACTTCGACACCGGGCCGACGTTCTTCATGATGCCCTACGTGCTCGAAGAGATCTTCGCCGCCGCCGGGCGACGCATGGCCGACTACGTCAAGCTCGAGCGCCTCGACCCGATGTACCGCCTGCTCATCGGCCGCCCCGGCCAAGAGCCGCTGCTGCTCGACACCACGCAGGACATCGCCGAGATGTCCAAGCGCCTCGGCGCCGTCCACGGCCCCGACGGCGAAGCGTTCCCCAAGTTCATCGCCGACAACCGCTACAAGCTCCGCCATAGCGAGAGCATCCTCCGCAACCCGATGCGCACGCCGCTCGACCTGTTCGCCAAGAACACCTGGCTGGACACGCTCAAGGTCGCGCCGGTGCTGCAGCCGCATCTCTCCGTCCACCAACTCCTCGGCAAGTACTTCAAGGACCCGAACGTCAAGCTCGCGGTCTGCTTCCAGAGCAAGTACCTGGGCATGAGCCCCTACGAGTGCCCCAGCCTCTTCACCATCCTGCCGTTCATCGAATACGAATACGGCATCTGGCACCCCATCGGTGGCTGCAACGCGCTGATGCAAGGCCTCGCCGACGTCGCCACCGAGCTCGGCGTCGAGATCCGCACCTCGTCACCGGTGGAGAAGGTCGAGTTCGAAGGCCAGAAAGCCACCGGCGTCTACATCGAGGGCGACGCCGCCCGGCGCCTGCACCGCTTCGATCACGTCGTCATGAACGCCGACGCCGCGTGGGCGCTCAAGAACCTGATTCCCGAAAGCGTCCGCGCCAACTCCGGCCGCACCTACGGCGACAAGACGCTGGACTCCCGCCGCTACTCGTGCTCGACCTTCATGCTCTACTTGGGCATCGAGGGCAAGGTCGATCTGCCGCACCACACGATCTGCATCGCCGACGATTACGAGAACAACCTGAAGCAGATCACGACCACGGGCGAATTGCCGCAGAATCCAAGCGTGTACGTCTGCAACCCCAGCGCGCTCGACCCGACGCTCGCGCCGCCCGGCCACAGCGCGCTCTACGTCCTCGTGCCGATCACGAACCTGAAGAACTCGGACGAGCAGGGCGTGGACTGGGAAGCAGAAAAGGCCCGCTACCGCGAGCTCACGCTCAACCGCCTCGACCAGCTCCTGGGCGAGAAGCACCTGGGCAAGAACTTCCGCCAGCGCATCCGCACCGAAGTCGTGTACACGCCCAAGACCTGGGAAGGCATGAACATCAACTTCGGCGCGACCTTCAACCTCGCGCACAACCTCGGCCAGATGCTCCACAAGCGCCCGCAGAACAAACTCCCGTTCGCCGAGAACGTCTACCTCGTCGGCGGCGGCACCCACCCCGGCAGCGGGCTGCCCACCATCTTCCTCTCCGCCCAGATCTCTTCGCGCCTGCTCTGCGAAGCCAGCGGCCTGCGCTACGCGGGTGACTCGCCGTCGAACCCGCCCACGACACCGACGCGCCGCGAACCGTCGCCGGAACCCGCGCTCGCCAGCGTCTGAAGCGAGCAGTACTTTCACCACGGAGATCACGGAGAACACAGAGCGAGGGATATGGGGATCGTCTCTGTGGTCTCCGTGATCTCTGTAGTGAAGTTTCTTCGCTGGCGCGGTGCCGCACGCCGCATCTCTGCCTTTCGCCCGGCAGGGCGCACGACTGTTGCCGGCAGATTCATCTGCCGGTGAACGCCTCTCTCTTGTTCGTTTCCTTGGTCCTTCCGCCCCGGCGAGGGGCGGACGAGTCGAGGTATGTACTCCTCTCACCGCACACGCCACGTCTTTCGTCCGCCCCTCGCCGGGGCGGAAAGCCAACGCGGAGCACGACCGGCGGCTGAAGCCGCCGGCAACGGTCGTGCGCCCAGCCGGGCGAAAGACGGGACCCAATGCGTCCGAAGGTGTGTGGTACGCGCGCATGCCCCAGCTCGCGAGAGACCGATCCGAACCCTTGCGTGCAAGCCTCCCAAACCTCCCAAACCGCATAAACCGACCACGCGACCAAAGAAGTCCCGGACGCCCTGTTTTCCGGCCCCAAACCACTCCCGATCCGCGGGAAATCGCGTCGCGGGCTGCAATACCCGCCCCGATGTGCCGTTGCTCTAGCGGTGTGGAATAGCAATCAAGTCCCTCGCGGGAATGGAGTATTCAACATGATCCGTCTCAACAAGATTCTCACCGCCGCGGCCCTCATCGTGCTCAGCGGCACCGCCCTCGCCGAACCGCCGGCCGACAAGAACTCCGACCGCGAGCCCGCACTCCGCGGCCCCGCCGTCCGCGACGGCGGCGTGCCCGGCATGCGCCGTCACTTCGGTGACGAAGGCAACATGCAGGGTCGCATGGCCAACCGCATGCCGCCGCAGGCCTTCGTTCGCGCTCTCGACGCCGTCCGCGGCGACAAGGTCGATGAGGCCGTGCGCCTCACCCCCGAGCAGGACGAGAAGATCCGCGGCATCATGAACGACTTCCGCGCCTCGATGCAGAAGTTCCAGGAAGAACACAA
>JBILLU010000144.1:0-8586 GCA_044375915.1 Phycisphaerales bacterium | reverse complement strand
AGCTTCGGCTGATCGCCGCGAACCGCACTCGCATGTGCCCCTCGATGTTGGCCCGCACGCTCGTCCGCCTCACCGCATTGCGATGACGAACCAGCCCCGACATTCGCCCGACGCGTCGCACGCCGGTCACTCCGGCGGACCTATTCGCCACGCCGCGATCGTCCACCACGACCGCGGCGAGGTCGAAGCGGTGCAGGATGCGCTCGAGGCCGCCATGGCCACGTGCGGCTACTCCAAGGCCTCGCTCTTTGCCGTCCGCCTCTCCTTTCAGGAGGGCATCGCCAACGCCTTCAACCACGGCCACCGCAACCTCCCTCCGAACACTCCCGCAAAGGTCGAGTTCGCCGTCACTCCCGTCGAGGTGCTGATCGCAATCGAGGACCAGGGCCCCGGCTTCAAGCCCGACGCCGTCGCCGACTGCACGCTCGACGAGAACCTGGAAGTGCCCCGTGGCCGCGGTGTCATGCTCATCCGTGCCTATATGCACGACGTGCGATACAACGACAAGGGCAACCGCGTCGAGATGATCTTCCGCGCGAAGCCTGGCACGTCGGCCTGAGTCGCTCGCCTCAATCGCGACGCCATTCCAGACACGCACATCGTAAATCCAACCGCGACACAAGTTTGTGATCGCTCGCGGACGCCTGCTGCTCATTCGCTCGCTACGCTCCCTCAGCGAGAATCGGTCTCACCGGCATCGCATCCAACCAGCATCCAGACAGCCGCGCCGCGTCGAAACCAGTCGCGCCCGCGCTCGGAGACGCCCATGTCTAGCACCACGCCTCGGCTTCCCATCTACCTCGACCATGCCGCCACCACGCCCTGCGACCCCCGTGTCGTCGAGGCGATGCTCCCCTACTTCACCACCAAGTTCGGCAACCCCGGCTCGCGCAACCACCAGTTCGGCTGGGACGCCGAGTCCGGCGTCGAGACCGCCCGGGCCCAGGTCGCGAAACTGCTCAATTGCGACGAGAAGGAAGTGATCTTCACCGGCGGCGCCACCGAGGGCAACAACCTCGCGATCCGCGGCGCGGCCCTCATGTACGAGAAGAACGCCGCGGGCTCGGGCCTGTCGCGCGGGCACATCATCACCTGCAACATCGAGCACAAGGCCGTGCTCGACCCGTGCAAGCGCCTGCAGAAGGAAGGCTTTGAAGTCACCTTCCTCGAGCCGCCCCGCGATGGCATCGTGACGGTGGACATGGTCAAGGCCGCGATGCGCGAGGACACCATCCTCGTCACCATCATGTGGGCCAACAACGAGATCGGCACGATCAACGAGATCAAGAAGATCGGCGAGCTGTGCAAGAGCCGCGACGTGATCTTCCACACCGACGCTACCCAGTGGGTCGGCAAGATGCCCACCGACGTCTATGCCGACAACGTCGATCTGCTCTCGTTCTCGGGTCACAAGCTCTACGGCCCCAAGGGCGTGGGCGGGTTGTTTGTCCGCCGCAAGAAGCCCCGCGTGCGCCTCACGCCCCTCGTCGACGGCGGCGGCCAGGAACGCGGCTTCCGCTCCGGCACGCTGAATGTCACCGGCATCGTCGGCCTGGGCAAGGCGTGCGAGATCGCTCATCAGGAAATGGCCGCCGACGCCGTTCGCCTCTCGCGGATGCGTAAGCGTCTGGAAGACACGATCACCTCTCGCCTCGACACCTGCGCGATCAACGGACACCGCGAACAGCGCCTGCCGCACATCACCAACATCTCCTTCGGCTTCGTCGAAGGCGAGAGCCTGATGATGGCGATCAAGGAGATCGCCTGCTCCAGCGGCTCGGCCTGCACCAGCGCCAGCCTCGAGCCGTCGTATGTGCTCAAGGGCATCGGCGTCGGCGACGACCTCGCGCACTCCAGCCTCCGCCTCAGCCTCGGCCGCTGGACGACCGAGGAAGAGATCGATTACACCGCCGAGAAGATCATCGCGGCGGTGAACAAGCTCCGCGCCCTCTCGCCGCTCTACGACATGCACAAGGAAGGCATCGACCTCAGCAAGGTCGAGTGGGCGCATCACTAGCAAGAGGGCCAAATGGCCACAGGGCCAAATGGCCAAATCGGACACCACATTCACCGCTCATTTGGCACTTTGGCCATTTAGCCCTTTGGAGATTTGAACATGGCCTACGGCCCCAAGATCATCGACCACTACGAGAACCCCCGCAACGTCGGCAGCTTCGGCACCCAGGCCGAGATCAAGCAGCGCAAGGACGTCGGCGTCGGCCTCGTCGGCGCGCCCGAGTGCGGCGACGTCATGCAGCTGCAGATCAAAATCGACCCCGCGACCGGCAAGATCGCCGACGCCAAGTTCAAAACCTTCGGGTGCGGCTCGGCCATCGCCTCGTCCTCCCTCGCCACCGAGTGGCTCAAGGGCAAGAGCATCGACGAGGCCGAGGCGATCAAGAACACCGCGATCGTCGAGGAGCTCGCCCTCCCGCCGGTGAAGATCCACTGCTCGGTGCTTGCCGAGGACGCGATCCACGCCGCCATCGAGGACTACAAGAAGAAGAACGGCATCCCGACCGGCACTCCCGAAGCGGCCGCGAAGCACTGAGCGGGCCCAGCCAAGGAACGACCCCCGAACGCACCGCCCCGCGGTGCGTTTTTCTTGGACACGCTGAACTTCCCAGACGGCGCGGCCCGTGATTCTCCCTGTTTTGGGCCGTTTTTCATGCCAAGCGACATCCAAACCGCCCAGGGGCGACGAAATCCCTTCCGACGCCGCACCTTCCGCCGGCGAATGGATGTTCCGGGGATGCTTGTTGCAGTAAATCCAACATGTTCGTTCGGTCTGATCCCGTGCCTCACGGCCCGCGCGTTGTCGCACCTGCGAGACGGCGTGATCGGACGCGCCTTTCTTCCGGTCGCCCGGTATGATGCCTCTCCCGCCCTTGAACGGCGTGCGCTTCCGGGACGTCCGGCGCCGCGTCGTCACGCCAGGAACGGCGCACACGCGGGCAAGGAGTCGCCCCGACACGTGGGTCCACCAGTCCTCCAAAGAGTTGCAGCAGGCGAGCCGGGCGCGGTGCAGGAATGCATCGACCGTTATGCCGGCCTCGTCTGGTCGCTCGCGCGGCGGATGACCAACAACAACGCAGAGGCTGAGGACGCGGTGCAGGAAATCCTCGTCGAGATCTGGCGCAACGCGTATCGCTACGACGCCAACATTGCCTCCGAGGCTGCGTTCATCGCGATGGTCACCCGCCGTCGCCTGATCGACCGCCGCCGCCGCCTCGACCGCCAACGCGACCGCAGCGCTCTGCCCGAGGACCCGTCCGGCGCGATCGGCGTCCCCCCCACCGCCGAATTGGGCGAGGAAGCCCGCATCGCCGCCACCGCGCTCGAGCAACTCAGTGCCGACCAACAGAAAGTCCTGCGGCTGTCGATCTATCAGGGCCTGTCGCACGAGAAGATCGCCACCGCGACCGGCATGCCGCTGGGCACGGTGAAGACCCACGCACGCCGCGGGCTCATCAAGGTCCGTGAGCTGCTCACGAAGTGGAAGGGCACCAGCCAGGAGGTGAACTCATGAGTTCCTCCCTGGGTCGCACCGCTTCGACGCCGCCGATGGACGACCGCGTGCTTGAGTTGCTCGCTGACCGCGCGTTCGACGAGATCACGCCGCAGGATCAGGCCGAATTGGATCGCTGGCTGAACGCCAACGGCGACGACGAATCGATGGACCTTGCGGCTGGCGCCTCGCTTCTCGCGATGGTCGCCAAGTCAGAGACGCCCCCGGCGTCGGTCTTCACACGGGCCGCCCAGGCCGCCAAGCAATTCGAACGCGAGCGGACAAACGGTTCGTTCCAGCCGGGCACTCCTTCGCTCCGTCTGACCGAATCGGATACTCCGATCCAGCAGCCCCGTCGCGTCGGTACCGCGTGGCTCGGCTGGCTCGCCGCCGCCGCCTGCCTGGCGTTCGCCGCGATCGGTTGGCTTCCCGCGTTCCGCGCCCGTCAGACACCGCAGGTCGCGGGCCTCGTTTCGCTGGCATCTCTTCGCGCTGAAGTCGACGCCGCCAAGGATGCAACCCGGTCGCCTTGGGCCGATTGGGACAAACCAGAAATCGCTGGCGTGAAGGGTGAGATCGTGTGGAGCCACTCCAAGCAGAAGGGCTACATGGTCTTCCGCGGTCTGCCCAAGAACGACCCGGCCCGCGAGCAGTACCAGCTCTGGATCGTCGACGACCGCGGCATCGAACATCGTGTCAGCGGCGGCATCTTCAACGCCCCCGCCCCCACCGCGACCTCCGCTGTTGACGGATCCGGTTGGCGAGGCCAGGTCCGTTGCGAGGTGATCGGTGACGACCTGTATGTCGAGGTTGAGCCCCGCATCAACGTCCGGCCGCCCACGCTCTTTGCCATCACGATCGAAGAGCCGGGCGGCACGTGGCTTTCGACCATGAAGCGCCGCGTCTGCGTCGCACAGCCCAAGATCTGACGCCCAAGCCCCGCGGCACCGGCCAGTCCCAAAGGCGCTCGCCCCTGCCCCTCCCCCGCACTTTCGCGATCATCCCGGCTATACTCTGGACCCGAGTCCGAAGGGCCTGCCCCCCGGGTTTGGGACATTTCGATGGGCGATTGGCGCAGTTGGCTAGCGCGCATGCATGACACGCATGAGGTCACTGGTTCGAGTCCAGTATCGCCCACTTTGAACGCGGCCCCGATCGAGGGCCGCGGTTCGTTTTTTGGTGCTGCTCGGACGTCGTTGTTTTCCTTGGAATCGGCGACGGCACCTCCACGCCAGACGCATCCTCAGACAATTCTGGCGGTTCAACGCCCACAACCGGTGCAATCCGTGGCAGGTGACTTCCAAGTACACTTCCCGTTCTGCACCACCGGGGCGAGATATCCCCGGCTCGAAGGAGGTTTTGCCTTGTCGATGATCGCTCGTCGTGGCGGGGTTGCCGCCGTGTCGCTTCTCGTGTTCGCGGGCTCCGCGCTGTCGGTCTCCGCGCTGGCCGACGTGACCCCCAGCGGTGTGATGCTGCGTTTCCCGGCGATCAGCAAGGATCGCATTGCGTTCGTTTACGCGAACGACGTGTGGACCGCGCCACGTGACGGCGGGCTCGCCACGCCGCTCTCCACGCCCGAGGGTGTCGAAGTCTTCCCCAAGTTCAGCCCCGACGGCAAGCAGCTTGCCTTCAGTGGCAACTACGACGGCGTGCAGAGCCTGTACACCGTCGACGTCGCCGGCGGCGCGCCCAACCGTGTCACCCACTTCGCCAGCTCGCCCATGCCCGTCGGCTGGACCAACCAGAACGAACTCGTCTTCTACGCCGGACAGATCCTCGGCAACGGCCGCGTGAGCAAGCTCTACCGCGTCGCCCCCGGCGGCGGGATGCCCACGCTCTATCCGATGCCCTACGGCACGTTCGCTTCCGTGAGCCCCGACGGCTCGCAGATCGCCTATATCCCGCACACCACCGACTTCCGCACCTGGAAACGCTACCGCGGCGGCATGGCCACCGACATCTGGCTCTACAACCTCAAGGACAACTCCGCCAAGCTCATTACCGACTGGGAAGGCACCGACACCTTCCCGATGTTCAATCCCGCCGGCAAGGGCGACGTCGTGTACTACACCAGCGACGCCGGCCCCGAGCATCGCCTCAACGTCTGGTCCTACGAAGTCGCCACCGGCAAACGCACGCAGATCACCGACTACAAGACCGATGACGTCCGATTCCCCTCGATCGGACCCGGCCCCAACGGCCAGGGCGAGATCATCTTCCAGCTCGGAACCGGCCTCCAGGTCCTCGACCTCGGCAGTGGCAAGACGCGAGCCATCAGCGTGACCATTCCCGGCGACCGTCCCACCGTCCGTCCGCGGACGTTCGACGCCGCCAAGAACCTGACCGAAGCGTCAATCTCCCCGACTGGCAAGCGGGTGGCGGTCGTCGCTCGCGGCGACATCTGGACCGCTCCGGCCAAAGACGGCGTGATCCGCAACCTCACCCGCACTGAAGCGGTCAATGAGCGCGAAACCGAATGGTCGCCCGATGGTAAGTGGATCGCGTACATCACCGATGAATCCGGCGAGTACGAAATCTGGGTCCGTCCCTCCGACGCGAAAGCGCCCGAGAAGAAGGACGACAAGAAGCCCGAGGCGAAGAAGGACGCCGAGCCGAAGGCCGACGAAAAGAAGGAAGAAGCCAAGACAGAAGAAGTCAAGAAGGACGAGGCCGCCGCAGACGAAGCCAAGAAAGAGGAGCCCAAGGCCGAGAAGAAGGTTGATCTCACCAAGCCTCGTCGCCTGACCGCGCTCGGCGAGGGCCAGCGCTCCTCGCTCCAGTGGTCGCCTGATTCCAAGTACATCACCTTCTGGGAGCAGACCGGCAAGCTCTACCTGCTCCAAGTCGAGACCGAGCGTCTGGTCGTCATCGATCGCGACCCCTGGGCCGGCGGCGCCCCCACCGTCTCGTTCAGCAACGACTCGCGCTGGATCGCCTACGACCGCACCGACGAGAACACGCCGCACCAATCCGTCTGGTTCTACAACGTCAAGAGCGGCGAGAAGACCCGCGTTACCGATCCGATGTTCGACAGCAGCGACCCCGCCTTCGACAAGAAGGGCGAGTTCCTCTACTTCAACTCCGCCCGTCACATCACCGGCCCGTCGTACAGCGACATCCCCAACGACACGACGTGGATCTACCAGAACACCAACGTGCTGCACGTCGTGCCGCTGCGCAAGGACGTGAAGAGCCCGTGGCTGCCCACCAGCGACGAAGAGACCTTCAAGGAAGAAGCCAAGAAAGAAGAACCCAAGAAGGATGACAAGAAGGAAGACAAGAAGGACGGCGACAAGAAGCCCGAGGCCAACGGCACCGACGACGGTCTCAGCGGCTCGTGGTCCGGCAAGGCCACCGGCGCGGAAGGGTCGCCCGTTCCGCCCGGCGGCATCCCGCTCACGATGAACCTCAAGCTCGCCGCCGACGGCAGCGTCTCCGGTTCCATGAGCGGCCCGATGGGCAACATCGCCATCTCAGGCGGCAAGTTCGACAAGGCCAGCGGCGAACTCTCGCTCACCATCTCGACTCCCAACGGCGCGGGAACCATCACCGGCAAGGTCTCCGGCAATTCCTTTGAGGGCACCTGGAACATGGGCCCCATGTCCGGCACCTTCACCGGCACCCGCACCCCCGTCAGCGCCGGCGACGCCAAGTCCAGCGGCGAAAAGAAGGACGACAAGAAGGACGAAGCCAAGAAGGATGACAAGGAAGTCAAGATCGATCTCGAAGGCTTCGAGGCCCGGGCCATGCGCCTGCCCGTCGCTCCCGGCAACTTCGGCAACCTGCGCGTCACACACGACGACAAGCTGATCTACGTCCGCCGCGACCCGGCCAACTCCGGCATCAAGATCTTCGACATCAAGGACGACAAGAAGGAAGAGAAGGCCGTCACCGCGGCCAACGGCTTCCAGCTTTCCGCCGACGGCAAGAAGATCCTCGTCCGCCGCGGACCGTCGATCTCCGTGATGGACGCGGCCGCGGGCGGCGGGAACTCGACCAACGTCCCCACCGCCGGCATGAACGTCACCGTCAACCTGCGGAACGAGTGGCGTCAGGTGCTCAAGGACGTGTATCGCTACCAGCGTGACTTCTTCTATGAACCCACTCTCCACGGCGTGGACTGGGCCAAGATTCACGAGCACTACAGCAAGATGGTGGACGACGCGGTCAGCCGCGAGGACATCAACTACATCATCGGAGAGATGATCAGCGAGCTCAACATCGGGCACGCCTACAACGCGCCAGTCTCCTACGAAACCCCGACGCAATCAAACGTCGGCTTGCTCGCGGCGGACTTCGCTCTCGACACGAGCGACAAGGGCACGGCGTACAAGATCACCAAGATCTACAACGGCGCCATCTGGGACACCGACGCCCGCTCCCCGCTCAATCAGCCCGGCATCGACGCCAAGGAAGGCGAGTACCTGCTCGCCGTCAACGGTGTGCCGATCGATACGACCAAGGACATCTGGGCTGCCTTCCAGGGCATGGCCGACCGCACCATCACGCTCACGCTCGGAAAGACCGCGTCGATGGACGCCGACACCCGCGACGTGCTCGTGAAGCCCGTCGGCAGCGACTCCCAGATCCGCTATCGCGCCTGGATCGAGAAGAACCGCCAGTACGTCTTCGAGAAGTCCAAGGGCCGCATCGGCTACATCTACGTGCCCAACACCGGACAGGACGGCCAGAGCGACCTCGTTCGCATGTTCACCGGCCAGCGCGCCATGGACGCCCTCATCATCGACGAGCGTTGGAACGGCGGCGGGCAGATCCCCACCCGCTTCATCGAGCTGCTCAACCGTCCCAACATCAACTACTGGGCCCGCAAGGACGGCAAGGACTGGCCCTGGCCGCCGGACGCCCACTACGGCCCCAAGGCCATGCTCGCCAACGGCCTCGCCGGCTCGGGCGGCGATGCGTTCCCCGGCTACTTCAAGCGCATGGGTATCGGCAAGGTCATCGGGCGTCGCACTTGGGGCGGCCTGGTCGGCATCGAGGGCTACCGCCCGCTCATCGACGGCGGCGGCGTCACCGTGCCGTCCTTCGGCTACTACGAGCGCGACCCGCAGAAC
>JBILLU010000143.1:0-8619 GCA_044375915.1 Phycisphaerales bacterium | reverse complement strand
TACAGGCCTTGTCGTCCTTGGGGTTCTCGACGGCGAGCTTGGACTGCCCGCGGATGACGGGGGTGGTGTCGCCCGGGAAGCCGTACTTCTTGAGAAGCTCGCGGACTTCGAGCTCGACGAGGTCGAGAAGCTCGGGGTCGTCAACGAGGTCGACCTTGTTGAGGAAGACGACGATGTGGGGCACGCCGACCTGACGGGCGAGCAGGACGTGCTCGCGGGTCTGGGGCATGGGGCCGTCGGCGGCCGAGACGACGAGGATCGCGCCGTCCATCTGGGCGGCACCGGTGATCATGTTCTTGACGAAGTCGGCGTGGCCCGGGCAGTCGACGTGGGCGTAGTGACGCTTGGTCGTCTCGTACTCGGTGTGCGACGAGGCGATCGTCACGGTCTTGTTGGAGTCGCGGACCGTACCACCCTTGGTGATATCGGCGTACGACTTGATCTCGCCGCCGAAGCGGGCGGCCGAGCGGGCCGAGAGGGCCGCGGTGAGGGTCGACTTGCCGTGGTCGATGTGACCGATGGTGCCGACGTTGACGTGTGGTTTCGTACGAGTAAAGACGCCCTTTGCCATGACCAGATCTCCACCCACGGCGGCACGCTCAACGCGTGTTCCGTGGACATCCGCTCGCGTGCTCACGCCGCCGTTGTCGAACACTCTCCAGCCAAGGCCCTGAGCCGAGGCGAGCGTCAGACGGCGCACAACACACCAGCGATCAAACCGTCGCACGCCGACCACTGCTCTCGCGAACAGCAATCTCCCAAGGACGCGCTCCGGCACGAATCAGCCCGAGGCCCGTTGAGGCCTGGAACCTGAAGAAGCGGGAAGGTGTGAGCGCTGAGATTGGAGGTCTCACACCTCAAAACTCACATCTCACCTCTTCCGTCAAAGCCACCAAAGGGACTTGAACCCTTGACCTCTCCCTTACCAAGGGAGTGCTCTACCACTGAGCTACGGTGGCACACGAACCGATGGCACAGATCCACGTCGGGACCGACACCGCTGGCTCGTTCGAGCCATCGTCGCCGCTTCCGCCGCGCCCTGATCCCGACCTCGCGGTCGGAACCAAGGGGACAATGATAGCCCGCGGCCAAGACTCCGGCGACTCCTCGCATCGCGACAGCACCCAAACAAAATCCATCCGTCCAGATTCGCTGTCGCGCTCACGCGATCATCGGTACCTTCTTTTCCCGCTCGGAGCAGCCTTTTCTTGACACCTCGCCGCAGCTACCTCGCTCTTGTCGCCCTGTCGTTTGTGGCGTTCATCAGCCTCGGCCTGCCCGATGGCGTGCTCGGGGTCGCGTGGCCGTCGATCCGGTCGACGTTTTCGATTCCGGTCAGCCGTCTTGGCGTGCTGCTGATCTTCGGCACCGCCGGGTACCTGGTCATCAGTTCGCTGACCGGGCCGATCTCGCGGCGGCTGGGGATCGGCAAGCTGCTCTGCGGGAGTACCGCGCTGGCCGGGACTGGACTCTTGCTCTTTGCCGTCGCACCGGCGTGGTGGTGGCTGCCGATCGGCGCGTTCGTGGGCGGGCTGGGCGCCGGCGGGATCGATGCGGGCCTGAACACGTTTGCATCGGAGCGCTTCAGTGCTCGGATCGTCTCGTGGCTACACGCGTGTTGGGGCGTCGGCGCGACGCTTGGGCCACTGCTCATCACAGGCGTGCTGATGCTGGAGTTGTCGTGGCGTGTGGGTTATGCGTTGGTCGCGGGCGCGATGGGCTTGCTCGCGGTGCTGTTCGCGTGCACGCTGTCGCTGTGGAAGGTGCACGCGGGGGCGGAGCATGAAGGCGTCGGGAAGGCTCCGCTTACGGCGACGCTGCGGCGTCCGCTGGCGTGGGCGCATGTCGGAGTCTTCTGGACGTACTGCGGCGTCGAATCGAGCGCGGGGCAGCTCGCGTACACGCTGCTGGTCGAAGGACGGGGCGTGCGGCCGGAGATCGCCGGACCGGTGGTCGGCGGCTATTGGGCGGCGCTCACGATCGGACGCGTGATCTTCGGGCACTCCGCGGCCCACTGGTCACGGGACGCGATTCTCCGCATCGGGACGTTCGGCGCGCCGCTGGGAATCCTGCTGCTGTGGTGGCATCCTTCGGAGTTTGTTTCGTTCACCGGGCTGTGGATCCTGGGCTTTGCGCTCGCGCCGATTTTTCCGATGATGATCTCGGCGACGCCCGAGCGGCTGGGACGCGAGCACGGGGCCAACGCCGTGGGCATGCAGATGGCGGCGGCGAGCCTGGGGGTGGCAGTGCTGCCCGGTACGGCGGCGATGCTGATGCGTTCGTACGGGCTCGAGTCGCTGCCGGTGTTTCTGTTGGTTCTGGCGCTGGCGATCCTGGTGCTGCAGGAGGCGGCGATGCGGCTGACGCCTCGGGTGAAGGCGTGAGCGCTCGCCTCGAAGATCGAGCTCGATTCTCTTCCGCGCCTCCTCTCCCCGCTTGCGGGGAGAGGACCGCTTCGCCGCAGGCGAAGCAGGTGAGGGGATTGCGGGTACCTCGACGCGACGGGCGTCCGGATGCCCCAACCCCCTCCCCGGTCTCGCTGCGCTCGACCACCCCTCCCCGCTTCGCGGGGCGGGGAGGCGCGGGGGCCACTCGTTATTGAGGGCACTCACCCGAGCGCGGACCCCATGCCCAGCACGCGGCGCAGGTCGGCGATCTGGCCGTTGTGGATGCCGATGTGATAGATGGATCGCGCGACGAGCAGATAGGGCGGGGCGGTCACGCCGCGGAACATCGGGACGGGCGTGAGGAGTTCACTGTCGCTCAGCCTTCGCACCGTCGCAGCGAAGCGTGCGATGGATGCGTCGAAGATCTCGACACAGCGAGCGAAGCAGGGGAACACGATCGCCGTCGCGTTGGGGTTGCTGCCGAAGGCGACGCTCTCGCTCCCGAAGCGCTCGGCGTCGCCGCTGGTCGCGCCGTCAATGAAGTCGGTCGCGGGCAAACCGTTCAGCGGGGTGCCGGATGCGTCGGCCTTGCCGCCCGGCAGCCACTCGCAGAAACGGTTGTTGGTGAGCGCCAGATGCCCGAGGCACCACGCGACATGGTTCGGAAGCCCGGGCGCAGTTTTCGTGTGGTTTGAGTCGTCGAACTTCACCAAGTACCGCTTGAACAGATCGCGGCTGTGCAGCACCGACTCGGCCAGGAGATCGACTGATCGCATCGCGACAGAATATCAATGGGTGCAACACCGCAGTCGCCGCCGTGCTCGGTCGCTCTTGCGGGGCTCTTCCCACGCTCCACTACAATCTGACGCGAAAGAAAACGAGACGGTCGTGAAAGCCGCTGGCAGGGCCGACGCCTCGGCCGCCCCGCGACGGAACCGACTTGAAGACTTCGATTCCATCAACCCGAGTCGTCCTGTGCACCAGCGCCTGCTCACCCCGGAACGGATGGACGACCCGGACCTTGATCCGGTCCTGCTCGAACCGGCGCTGAACGGCCTGCGGCGGCTCAACACGCTGTCATTCGCCCATCCCTTGCTCTGGCGTCTGCTGCGGACAGAAGCTCGCGCGGTGCAACGCCCGGTTCGGGTGCTCGACCTCGCCTGCGCCAGTGGCGATTTCGTTCTCGATGCCGCCGCCCGAGCCCAGAAAGAGGGAATCGTCCTCGATCTGTACGGCTGCGACATCAACCCCGCCTCGATCGAGCTGGCACAGCGTCGAGCGGCATCCCAGTCGCGTCGCGCCACGTTCTTCGTGCATGACGCGATCCAATCCCCGCTCCCGGGCGAATACGACATCGTGACCGCGAGCCTCTTCCTTCATCACCTCACCGACGAGCATGCCGTGCTGATGCTGCGCCGCATGGCGGAGGCGGCCACACGCTTGGTGGTCGTGAACGATCTCGTGCGTTCGCGTGTGAACCTCGGCATGGTCGCGCTCGCGTCGCGGCTGGTGACGCGCAGCCCGGTGGTGCACACCGACGCGGTGCTCTCGGTGCGGGCGGCGTTCACGAAGCCGGAGTTGCTGTCGCTCGCGGAACGGGCGGGCATGCCCAACGCATCGCTGCGGCTCGGCGGCTTCGGCCGCACCATGCTCGTGTCGCGGAGGAGCCCATGAGCGCCGCGTCGTCCATCGAGAGCACGATCGCGCCGGCACCTTCGTTGGCGTCGATCGCCGATCGGCACTGGGACTTGCTTGTCGTCGGTGCCGGGCCCGCGGGCTCGGCGGCGGCGTGTCGGGCGGCGGCGCTGGGGCTCCGCACCTTGCTCGTCGAGCGCGCGGCGTTCCCTCGTTCCAAAGTCTGCGGCGGATGCCTCTCGCCCCTCGGGCTCGCCGCCGTCGAATCGCTGGGTCTCGGGACCGACGTGCGGAGCGCGAGTGTTCCGCTGCGAACGCTCTCACTCACGGCACGCAGATGCACGTCGCAGCTCCCCCTCCGCGGCGGGGTCGCGATCTCGCGCGAGTCACTGGACACGATGCTGCTCCGTCACGCGGCAGGCGTTGGCGTCGCCGTGCTCGACTCGACGGTCGCCTCACTCGCCGAGAACGAAGCGTCGCACGCCGTCGCCGTGCTGCGGCGCGGCGGTGAAGAGGTCCGCGTCCACGCCGCCCGCGTTCTCGTCGCCGACGGCCTCAGCGGCTCATTTCTTCCCAAGCACGACACTTGGACACCGGTCATCGCTCCACGATCACGCATCGGCCTTGGCGCACGCCTCGACGCCTCGGCCGCAGCTTGCGTGCTTCCCGATGGTGTGATCTCGATGCACTGCGCCCGCGGCGGGTACGTCGGCATGGTGCGGCTGGTCGACGGCACCATCGATCTCGCGGCGGCGATCGATCCCGAGGCGCTGCGCTCGGCCGCGAGCCCGGCCGCCGCGATCAACGCAATGCTCCGCGAGTCCAACGCGACGCTCGAACCGATTCCCACCGACACCGCGTTCCGCGGCACGGGCTTGTTGACACGCCGCCGACGCGCCGAGCACGGCGTTGTGCTGGTCGCGGGAGACGCGGCGAGTTATGTCGAGCCGTTCACGGGTGAAGGCATGTCGTGGGCGCTCACCTCCGGCATCGCCGCGGCGGAGCTTGTCGCCTCCGGCGCGGCACCGGGTGTGTGGGCCCGCCAGTCCGCGGCACTGCTTGCCCGTCGCCAACGCGGCTGCCGCGTGGTGTCGCTGGCGCTCCGCTCGCCGCGGCTGGTCGCGTTGGCGTGCCGCACGCTGGCGTTCTGGCCGTCGGTCGCGCCGATGGTGCAGCGTGCGTTCGCGGGACCGTGGGGGCGCGGCCCAGGGCGTGTATTCATCTCCCGCGGAGCGCCGACATGAGCATGTCTCGCGTCGCCATCCTCGGCCTCGGATGCGCGGCACCAACGCTCCGTCGATCGCAGGAGGACGCGCTGGCGCTCGCGCTCTCCATCGCCCCGCCGAGCAACGACGACGATCGGCGTCGCGTCGAGGCCATCTACCGCAAGTGCGGCGTCGAATCCCGTGGCGTTGCGAGTGGCGACGAGGCTGCTGATCCTCTCGCGCTCTTCCGACCCGCGACCGCGGCCAAGCCCAACGGCCCCACCACCGCCGAGCGTCTGCACGCGTACGCGCACCGGGCCCCGCCGCTGGCGCGCCGATCCGCCGCCGCGGCCCTCGCGGATGCGAACGTTTCTGCATCGGCGATCACGCACCTCGTCACCGCGACCTGTACGGGCTTTGGCGCTCCGGGCTGGGACATCGAACTCGTCGGGGCGCTGGGGCTCTCGGCGTCGGTGCATCGGATCAACGTTGGGTTTATGGGTTGCCACGCGGCCCTCAACGCGCTGCGTGCCGCCCACTCGATTGCGGCGGCTGATCCCTCGGCACGCGTGCTGGTCTGCTGCACCGAGGTCTGCTCGATCCACTTCAAGTACCAGGCGCGGCCGGATCAGATCGTCGCCAACGCGCTCTTCGCCGACGGCTCGGCGTCCTGCGTCGTCGCGGCGTCGGACGCGGGCCTCTGCACGCTGGGCCCGTCCGCGTCGCATCTCTTCCCGGCGTCGGCCGACCAGATGTCGTGGTCGATCGGCGATCACGGCTTCGAGATGACGCTGGCCCACGAACTGCCGACCACCGTGCGCGATCAGGCCGGGGCGTGGCTTTCTCATTGGCTACGCGAGCACACGCTGACGACCGATGACGTTCGCCACTGGGCGGTACATCCGGGCGGGCCGCGCATCCTCACGGCGGTCGCCGAGGCCGCAGCGCTCCCGCGCGAGGCCCTGGCTTCATCCCGCGCGGTGCTCGCCGAGCACGGCAACATGTCGAGCCCGACGGTGCTGTTCATCCTCGAGCGCATGCGACAGCACGGCACGCTCGATGGGCCCACCCTGCTGCTCAGCTTCGGACCAGGCATCACCGCCGAGGCGATGCTGCTGCGGTAGCGTCAGAAGACGAACCGCAAGCCCACGCTCACCTGCAACTGCGTCGCCGGGCGGTCACGCACGTCCTTCACGATCGGGAAGCCGACGCTGAACTCCGCGGCGAATCGTTTGGCTTCGTAGAGCAGCCCCGGCGCGAGCAATATCTCGTTATCGCCGCTGGTCTCGTACTGGCCGTTGAGTTCGAGCGAGGCGTACCAAGCGCTGGCGGAGTTCTCGGCAGTGAACTCGGCGGGGAAGACGCGGTACATGAGCGCGGTGTCGTAGCGGAGGTAGTCCGCCGCGCTGCGGACGCCCGGAGCGATCCACTTCCAGGAGTCCGCGCCGGTGGTGACGGTGTAGCGGAGCGACTGGGTGAGGCCCCAGCGGCCTCGGATGAGCATGATGCTGGCGCCAATGAACGGATCAACGGACTGGGGCGCGACGGTGTCGTCGCCGCTGGGGAGCATCGCTCCGCCATACACGACAGCGCGGACGGTGTCGAGGGCGGCGGTGTCGCTGCGGTAAACGCGGAGCTTGAACATCGCCTCGATCTGCCCGATCGACGCGGCGAGATTGCGGGACGCGGGGAAGGTCTGCTCCTGCACGATGGCAGGCACCTTGAGCGAGAGCGACCAGTCTTTGGCGAGGCCGTACTGGAGTGTGACGCTGGACTCGGCGCGGGTGACGCCCTGCACGGACGACGCGGGATCGCGGGAGACGCCGTAGCGCCAGAGCCGGAACTGCGGCTTGACATAGAGCGTGCCGACGCCGGGCTGGGTGGCGGATTCGGTGTTGATGGCTTCCTGGGCGAGCGCCGAGTGGCCAAGGGCGGCGAGAGCACCGACCAGGGCGAGCGCGGAGCTCCATCGGGTCCACAGCCCGCGTGTGTGTTGCTGCAGCATGGCGGCTCCTTGCTAGCGTTCGATCTTGACGAGGGTGACGCCGGCTTGATCGGCCGCCGCGGCGATCTGCTTGGGCGCGGGGCGCTGATCGCCGACGATGTCGGCGGTGACGACGCCGGTCTTCAGATTGACCTTGATGTCCCGGATGCCGGGCAGGTCGCCCAACTGCTGATCAATGTTGGTTGCGCACAGCGGGCACGACAGGCCGTTCATGTAGAACTTCACGGGCCCGGGGGCCAAGGGCTCGGCGCTGGCAACCAGCCGCGACTCCTCGGCGGTCGCGGTGTAGGTGGTGTCCTGCCCTTCCGTTGATGCCCCTGACGAGGCACAACCCGCGAGCCAGGCACCAAGAATCACGACCGAAGCGCCGACGACGGCGCGGCAAGAACTCGTGCGCAGGTTGACCTTTCCTCCCGCGCCTCGGCGCGGGTGATGCACCGCAGAGCCGTTCCGGCGGGCAATGCCCGGCGGGACTCTGCGTGATGTTCGTATTGGTGAGGGAACCGAAGAAAGAGACCCGTTCGCGCAGCTCGCACCGCCGGAGCGGGTGTCGCTATGTCCGCCAGACGCACAGGCGCGCCTGCACGCGCACGTGCGGCTGAGCCGCCGAACGCTCACCGCTCACGACACACCGCGGCAGATCCAGCCGCGTCAAGGTCAGTCGCACCGGCTCGGGAGCGGGTGCCATCGGCACTGGGCGGGCGTCGCTCGTCGTCCGGAGCGGGATGGGCACAGGGTCCTGCTGCGGCGACTCGCTCACGCAGTCGCAATGCCCGAGCAGCTGGGTGCAAAGGCAGTCGTCGCCGCAGGGGTCTGCGACGGGCGCGGCGACGCTGACGGGCAGGAGCCACGACAACGCCAGCAGCATGAGAACCAGGAAACGGTGCACGGCGTGAGTGTATCAGACGGATGGTGGACGATGCAGCGCGGCACGTGGGCATCTCGGCCATGGGTGCCGTGGCGCACGGGGCGAGAACGCCCCGGCTTGCTGGGTTGTCGGCGGTATCCGTTCGGTCACTGCGCCAACCGCGTCCGCACGTTGTCCAGCACGTTCATGTAGTTGATGTAGGAGTCATAGGGCGAGTCGTAGGGGTTGAAGTACTTGTGCACGTCGCCGTCGGCGAAGTACTTGGTGCACATGTAGTAGAAATGATCGCTGGTGGTGAGGCGGCGCCAGTCGGCGAGCAGGTGGGCCGCGGCCTCGAGGCGGCGGGTGGCGGGAGCGTTGGGAGCGGCGCCCTTGGCCTCCTTTGCCAGCCGCGCCACTTTGTCCTTGATGGGCTTCTCGAGCTTGAAGACTTCGTCGAGGGCGTTGGCCTGCATGGCGTTGCCGTTCCACGCGGAGAGATCACGCTCGGTGTCGGCCCAGCTCGAACACTGCGGCACG
>JBILLU010000142.1:0-8626 GCA_044375915.1 Phycisphaerales bacterium | reverse complement strand
CGTCGAGGCGGCGGCATCTCGCAAGTAGTTGACCCGAAGGCCAAGTGCCCTTGGGCTCGGCGGCACTTCACCTCCTCGTGCCCGCCAACGGAACGGCCCGACGAAAGTCTCCCGTTCCGATTCGGTTACTGCCCGAGCCCTCATGCCGACGCCGGTTCGTCGTGGTGAGACGAGGGACACACACCTGCGCAAGACGCACCTGTTCCCGCCGCGACACAGATCGCGGCACGGTGACGCCTCGCACGCCAGACACCAACTAGAGAGATCCATGATGATGCCCCCCACCTCGCGCCGAAGCCGCCCGTTGAACTCGTTCCCACGTACCACCTGCGATGTTGTGATCTGCATCGTGTTGCCCGCGCTGATGCTCCTATCGCTCACAACGCTTGGCGGCTGCAGTACGACCGAGGGCTTTGGAGATGACGTCCAGCACCTTGGCGGCAACATCGAAGACAGTGCCGCACGCAACAAGTAGGTAGCCACTTCTCCCCACACGCAGTTCACCTGGCCGCGCGGTCCCGAATCCGGACCGGGTGACACACTCATCTCGTCATGCCGCAAGAAGCCCTGGCGATGACACAAGGAACGCACACGATGGATCCAATCACATGCATCGAGCCGTCCACAACAGTCTCGCCACACGATCACACCGAAGCAGCTTCGATACCGAGGCCAGCAATGGCTGTCACCGATGACCTTGAGTTCCATTCCTATTTCCAAAGGCTCGGAAGCGTTGCGCTGCTGACTGCCGACGAGGAGAAGACGCTCGGCTGGAGCATCCAGAACGACGCGTGCGCTACAAGCCGTGAGCGCCTCATCCGCGCGAATCTCCGTCTTGTCGTCAGCATCGCTCGCAGGTTCATGGGCCGTGGACTGGGAATGCCCGATCTGATCGCCGAAGGCAACCTGGGACTTCTCCGCGCTGTCGACCGCTTCGATCCCGCGCACGGTGCGCGGTTCAGCACCTATGCGAGCTGGTGGATCAAGCACGCGATCCGCCGCGGTATCCGGCAGACGAAAGAGATCGTTCACATCCCCGCCCAGTTCAGGGACCTCTCCGCTCGCTGCCAGCGCGAGGCCACCCGCCAGCAGATTGCTTCCGGCATCCCGATGACACCGCAGGAGGTTGCCGCGGCGATGAGCGTGTCACAAGCGACGGAGTGCAAGGTCCGCCGCACGCTCTCTCAACACTTCGGCGGCTGCACGCCATCACTGCCGGAGGCTGCGGAGCACGCACTGCCGGATACACGTGAACTTGCGCCAGACGGTCGCATGATGCGACGCGAAGAGCTGACCCGAGTCCATGCGCTCCTCGACGCCGCCACTCCGCGCGAAGCATCTGCCATCCGCATGCGGTTCGGCATGGACGGCTACACGCCCCACAGTCTGAAGCAGATCGCCGAGGTCTTGGGGATCAGCCGCGAGTCTGTCCGCAAGCTGCTCGCCTCAGCGTTGCAGACAATGGGTATCGGCATGGCCGCGTGACTGCGATGACCACCGTCATGCTCCGAGGCGAGCTTTCGCGACGCCGTGCAACCGGTGCGATCACCGCGTGGATCGCGAACTGTTCCGTCGTGCTGCCGGACACCTTCACCTCGACGGTCGGCGAAGGCAGTGAGTTCGTCGTCACACTCCCGATTGTCGCACCGCACAGCGCTGGCTCGCCCCCCCACCGGCAGCCAACTGAAGCCCGGCTTGCAACCTCGAACACCGGTCTGCTCGCAGGCACCCGCATCCTCGTCACTGAAGACACCCCTGACAACCGACGATTGCTCACGTATCTTCTGATCGAGGCAGGCGCTTCTGTCACGCAGGCTCAGGACGGACGGCAAGCTTGCGAGATCTGCCTTCAGAGCGGCGGCGCGGCTGTACCGTTTGATGTCATCCTGCTGGACATGCAGATGCCGGTGCTCGATGGCTACGCCGCCACCGAGCGGCTCCGTCGCGGCGGCGTGACCACTCCCATACTCGCCCTCACCGCGTTCGCCATGGCAGACGACCGCGATCGCTGCTTGCGAGCCGGTTGTGACGACTATCTCAGCAAGCCCATCGACGAATCGGCACTGCTTGACAAAATCGCCGCACATTGCAGACGCGGTGTCGCAGGCGCGGCCCGATCGGCTGACTATGCCACGCCACAAGACCCGCCGGCCGCAGGCAACTCTCCTGCTTCGCCCAAGGCCGTGTTTCTGGAGGCCGAGCGTCCTTGGCTTGAAGCCGTGATCCGAGACTTCAAGAACTCCCTCCCAGCCCTCTGCGACGAGTGCAGCCAGGCAATCGAATCACGTGACTTCCGGTCAGCAACGCAGATCGCTCACCGCATCCGTGGGGTCGCAGCGAACTTCAGGCTGCCCGAACTCGCCGAAGCCGCGGCGGCATTCGAGGACGAACACCGACTCAACGGAGATTCAGCCCGGCTGATCACGCTCGGACCCGAACTGCTGGCGGCACTCCGCGCGGCCGCAGCAACCCCTGAGTAAACACCTGAGGTGCGAGCCAAAGCAGGATCGCTCGTGCTCGCGGCGAAGATCGCGAGCCGGGAAAGCGGGCGACCGGGATCGAACCGGCGACATTCAGCTTGGGAAGCTGACGTTCTACCGCTGAACTACGCCCGCGGTGACCACCAGTATACGGCGCGGGTCGGGGCCGGGTTCGGCGGCGGCGGCGTTCGGTGCGGGGTTGGTGTGTTGTCCGTTGGTGCGGACGCGGGCGCTTTCGCTACCATCCGACATGACCACTTCTGGACACGTGTCGCCGGGGCGTCGGTTTCGAGATTGCATGGATCAGGCTCGGGCCAACGGGCAGGCCGTGGCGACGCCGGGGGCGTTCAACGCGCTGTGCGCTCGTGCGATTGCGCGGCACGGGTTCCAGGCGTGCTACGTCTCCGGGGCCGCGACCAGCGTGTCGGCGGGCGTGCCGGATGTGGGCTTGCTGACCTTGGAGCATTTCTGCCGCGTCATTCGCGAGGTTGCCGACGGCAGCGGGCTGCCGGTGCTCGCGGATGCAGACACGGGCTTCGGCGAGGCGGAGATGGTGCGGCGGACCGTGATCGAGTACGCGCGGGCTGGCGGCGCGGGGCTGCATCTGGAAGACCAAAAGTTCCCAAAGCGCTGCGGGCATCTGGATGGCAAGGAACTCGTACCCGTCGATCACATGGTCGAAAAGGTCGCTTGGGCGCGGAAGGCGAGCGATGAGGCGACGGGGGGAAGCGACGGAGCGACGAAGCGACGGAGCGACGAAGGGGTTCGGGGCCGCGGCGACTTTGTCATCTGCGCACGCACGGACGCCAAGGGCGTCGAGGGATTTGACGCCGCGGTGGCGCGGGCGAAGGCGTATGTGGCGGCGGGCGCGGACATGATCTTCCCCGAAGGATTGACCAGCGAAGACGAGTTCAAGAAGTTCGCCGACGCGATTCTGAGCGTGTCGAGCGGGACGTATCTGCTGGCGAACATGACCGAGTTCGGCAAGACGCCGCTGATCCCGCTGGCGAAGTTCGGCGCGATGGGGTACGCGTGCGTGATCTATCCGGTGAGCTTGCTACGGGTCGCGATGGGTGCCGTGGATCGGGCTCTGTCGCAGCTCAAGGCTGACGGCTCGGTCGAAGGCTTCATCGGGCAGATGCAGACGCGGCAGCAGTTGTACGACCTGGTGGAGTACAAGCCGGGCGTGCCGTGGGAGTGCAGGGTGTGAGGGCCAGGATGATCGCGACGGCCGCGGCAATCGGCTCGACGCTGTCGGGTGTGCATGCATTGGTCATCGGTTTGGGAAGCGCCGCTCACTGGGAAACGACTCGCGTCGCCGTTGATGGACTGACCATTGAGTTCGCGAAAGGCTGGTGCTCGACATGGCTCTTGTGGCCGGACGTGCCGCCGCAGCGCCGCGGGACGTTGACGGGTCAAGCCGCGTGGTGGTCGGTGGGGCCGACCGACCGAAACGGCAGCGGCGGGTTTGTGGAAGTGGCGTTTGGATTCCCGTTCGCCGCGGTACGCAAGGGCTGTCACGAGTTTGGCGGTCTGGAAACGGGCATCAGACTTCGCGACCAGATTGGGGCATATGAGTTCTTCCCGGGCTCGTCGATGTTTGGAATCCCGACGGGCGTTCTATGGTCCGGCGCGGTGGCGAATGCGGTCATCTGGGCATTCGTGTTCGGCGGTGCATCGGCACTCGTGATCAATCACCGGGCCATCGTGGGGCGTTGAACCCACCCCCCTGCCCCCTCCCTCTGGGACGGGGAGTGGCGGAAGGTGACTCGCTCGTCTCTGTTTTCTCAACCGCATCGCACTACCCTCGCTCATGCCTCAAGCCTCCCTTCTCGAAGCGTTTCCCGCACCGACCGATTCGCCGTTTGTCATCGAGCACACGAGCGAGGAGTTCACCAGCGTCTGCCCCAAGACCGGGCATCCGGACTTTGGCGATGTGACGCTGATTTACCAGCCCCGAGCGGCGAAAGCCGGCGGCACGTGCGTTGAACTGAAGAGTCTCAAGCTCTACTACCAGTCGTTCCGCAACGAAGGCATCTTCTATGAAGCGGTGACCAATCGCATCCGCGATGACCTCGTCGCACTGATGAACCCGGAGTGGCTGATCATCCGCACCGACTGGAAAGGCCGCGGCGGGATCCGGTCACGCATCTACGCCACGCACGCGGCGAAGGGTGTGGCCGTGCCGGAGATGTGGCTGCGGTGAATCGACTCGCCTCGGGTACCACTGCCGGACCGGCTCGGCGGTCCGGCAGTGTGACGGCGCACATCAAGGCTTGGCCGTACGGCTTGGCTCGGACCGACCTCGCTGAAACCCGAATCGCGAAAGCCGGTATGCTGAAGCGATGAACCTTCTTCGCATGCTGTCGCTCACCGCCGCGTTTGCGGCTTCGTCGCTCTCGTTCGCCCAGAACGCCAAGCCTGCGGATCGCTACAGCCTTCTCCGCTGCGGCACGCTGCTCGACGTCGCGGGAACGCCCACGAAGAAGAACGCGACGCTGGTCGTAAAGAACGGTGTGGTCGATCGGGTGGTCGACGGACTCGGGCCGATTGATCTCGCGAAGGAACAAGCCGCGGGTGCGACCGTGCAGGAGATCGACCTGCGCGACAAGTTCGTGCTGCCGGGATTGATCGACTGCCACGTCCATCTCACGTTCGAGTTCAGCAGCGACTCGCGGATGCGCAGCATGACAGAGTCCGACTGCGATTCCGCGATCCGCGGCGTTCTGGCGGCGAAGAAGACGGTCGAAGCGGGCTTCACGACGGTGCGTGATCTGGGCGGAGCGGCCGATGCGATCCATGCGGTGCGTGACGGCGTCGCGCGGGGCGACATCATCGGGCCGCGGGTGGTCAGCGCGGGCAAGTCGATCAGCGTCAGCGGCGGGCACGCAGATCCGAGCAATGGCTGGCGCGATGACGTGTTCCAGCAGCCTGGGCCGGAGGTGGGCGTGGCCGACGGGCCGGATGAGTGCCGCAAAGCGGTGCGATTACAGATCAAGAGAGGCGCTGACGTCATCAAGATCACGGCGACGGGCGGGGTGCTGTCGCTGTCGTCGGCGGGGTTGGCGAAGCACTTCACGGACGAGGAGATTCAGGCGCTGGTGGAAACGACGCACTCGATGGGCCGCAAGATCGCGGCTCACGCGCACGGGACCGACGGCATCAACGCCGTGCTGCGGGCGGGGATCGATTCGGTCGAGCATGGCACGTATATGGACGAGGAGTCGATCCGGCTGTTCAAGGCGGGAAAGACGTGGCTCGTGCCCACGCTGCTGGCGAGCGCGACGGTGATGAAGAACGCGAAGATCCCAGGCTTCTACCACGCGTTCGTCGCGCGGAAGGCTCTCGAGGCCGGGCCGGTGCGGATGCAGCGGTTCAAGATCGCAGTCAAGGAAGGCGTCCGCGTCGCCTTCGGCACCGACAGCGGCGTGTCGCCCCACGGCGAGAACTGGATGGAGTTCCCGCTCATGGTCGAGGGCGGGATGACGCCCAGCGAGTGCCTGGTGGCGGCGACGATCAACGCGGCGTCGCTCCTGGGGCTGGAGAAAGAGATCGGAACGCTTGAGCCGGGCAAGAGCGCAGACGTGATCGCGGTCGATGGCGACCCGACGGCGGATGTGAACACGCTGAAGGATGTGAAGTTCGTGATGCGGGCGGGGGGAGTGGTGAAGAGATAGAGGACTTAGGACTTAGGCCTGAGAGCTGAAGCCCGCGGCTCGGAGCCGGCACACAATCCCGTATGGCGTTGCGATTTGACATTCTGACGACCTTTCCGGAGATGTTCGCGGCCCAGGCGCCGGCGGCGCTCGGGGTGAGCATCCCGGCGCGGGCGCGTGCCGCGGGGTTGGTGGAGTGGCACGCGACGAACATCCGCGGGTTCACGCACGACAAGCACCAGAAGACGGACGATCGGCCCTTCGGCGGCGGGCCGGGCATGGTGATGATGTGCCAGCCGCTGTATGACGCGGTGCTGGGGGTCGAGGCGCTCGACCCGCGATCGGCGACGCGGGTGCTGCTGACGCCGCAGGGTGTGCCGCTGAAGCAGGCGCTGGTGGAAGAGCTCGCGACCATGCCGCGGCTGCTGCTCATCGCGGGTCATTACGAGGGGCTCGATGAGCGCGTGATCGAGAAGCTCGCACCGCTGGAGATCAGCGTGGGCGACTATGTGCTCAGCGGCGGCGAACTGGCGGCGATGGTCCTGATGGACGCGATCATCCGGAAACTGCCGGGCGCGCTGGGTCATGAAGATTCCGCCGAGCAGGATTCGTTCGGCATGTCACCCGACGGCACGCGACTGTTGGACTGCCCGCACTACACCAAACCCAGAGAGTGGATGGGCGTGGGCGTGCCGGAGATTCTGCTCTCGGGCGATCACGCGAAGATCGCGAAGTGGCGGCATGAGCAGGCGCTGGAACGCACGAAGGCGCGTAGACCGGACTTGCTCGCGTAAGCCGCTGAGCTACGAGCCAGCGGCAACCGCTTGCTCGTGGTGCGCCACCGCTGCTGCGGCGACCGGGGCGTAGGTGTATACCGGCCCACCGCCCATCATGACCGCGACGCCGACGGCGTCCATGATCTCGGCGCCGGTCGCGCCGTTCTTGAAGCATTTCTCAACGTGGGCATAGATGCAAGGCTCGCACCGGAGCGCGACGGCGATGCCGAGGGCGATCAGTTCCTTCTGCTTCACCGGCAAGGCACCTTCCTTCATAAGCGTCTGGAAGAAGGGGCCGAAGGCCTTGCCAATGTCAGGGGCCTTGGACTTCATCGCGTTCATGGTGGCGGGCCATTCGGCGTAGAACTTGGCGGGGTCGTGGAGCATGGGAGTTGTCCTGAAGGGGTACGGGAGTGTTCGCGCATGGGTCGTGAGATGTGGCGCTGCGCACGCGGGGTCATTTGGAAATCTGGCACGCGGCGGATGGGGCCTGCCCGATCGTCGGTACGCGGTTCCACGGCATGACGGCCAGGAGGCTCATCAAGCCGCAGAAGCCGGTGATGCCTGCGAACGTAAGGCCCGCGCCCATCAGAGCGCTGAGGAGGTAGCCCGCGGGGTGCACGAAGAATCCAATGCCCAGGCCGGTGAGGGTCATCAGGCCGATGGCGAGTTGCGTCTGTCGCAGAACGGTCATGCCGACGGCACGGGTGCTGACAACCGTCGGCAGGCTGGCACGCTTCCACGCCTCGATGCCGCCGACCATGGTGCAGACCTCGACACCCGGCAGGGCTGCGAGGGCCCGAGCGGCGGCGTCCGCCGAGCGCTTGCCGCCTTTGCAGTGGAAGACAACGCGCGGGCTTGCCTGCTTCAGGCCTGAGAAATCGAGTTTCGAGAGCGGTCGCAGCGTGGTGCCATCGATGTGCTCGGCGGCGTGCTCGTCGGGCTCACGAACGTCGCAGACGATGCACTCGCCGCGGCGGAGCCAGTCGGCGACCGCGGTGGGTTCCACTTCGCGGACCGCGCCTGATGGGTTCGTGACATTCGGCGTGATGCTGCTGGCCGTCGTGCTCATGGTGCGTCTCCGTGCGGCAGGCCGCCCCGGCCCCGCTAGTCATAAGAGGCCGCCAGCAGACGCAAGGTTCCCGATGGGAGCGAAGATTTTCTACGGCGTGCGAGATCGCTTCCGCACCCTTCGAGGCTTGTTTTCGGGGCGTTTCGGGCTTGACCGCTCGATGGCACGGCGGAGCGAATCAGGGAACTTTCCCGCCGTCAACTTGGCGCAGGCGTCCTGCACGAGATCGAGTTCCTTGAACACCGCACGACATCGCTCGCACAGCACCTCCTGCCCGATCGGGAAGCCTCGGGCGCGATCCATCGCGTCGAGCTTCGCTTGCAAGAGGTCCATGCACACCTGCTTTTCGTAGATCGGGTCCGGCGCTTCAACCTGCTTGAGCTCGCCTGTAAGGGCTTTGCGCAACATGAGTCTGGCGCGGTGCACCCGGGTCTTGATGGTCGCTTGCTTGAGGTTCAGAGCCTGCGCCACGTCCGTGATCGGGAGTTCAAGCATCTCCTTCATCACCAAGGGCACGCGGAAGGCCTGCGGCAATTGCAGGATCGCCGCGTGCAGTGCGAGCTCGCTCTCTTTCTTCTCCGCGGCGGTGACGGGCCCGCCGAGCGCGGCACGCGAGACGGTGGACTCGGTCCAGGGCGCGAT
>JBILLU010000141.1:0-8720 GCA_044375915.1 Phycisphaerales bacterium | reverse complement strand
GCCCGCTCCGCTTCTCCGCGTTCTCTCCTTCCCGAATGCTCGCCGTTCCCACCGCGACAACAATCCCCCGCATGACCACTCCCATGACCGTCGCCGTCACCGGCGCCACAGGTTTCGTCGGCCGCGCCATTGTCGCCGAGCTCCTCAAGCAGGGCTATAGCGTCCGCGCTCTGGTGCGCAACCGCGTCAAGGCCCGCGAGGTTCTCCCGCGCTCCGCAAACCTCACCCTCGTCGAGGGCGATATCCACGACGATCGCTCGCCCGCCGAGCTCGTCACCGGCGCGCAGGCGTGCGTCCACCTGATCGGCATCATCCGCGAAGAGCGTGGCGGCGTGACCTTCCACCGCATGCACGTCGCCTCCACCCGCGTCATCACCGACGCCTGCAAGGCCGCCGGCGTGAACCGCTACGTGAATATGTCCGCCCTGGGCGTGCGCGATGACGCCGATTGCGCCTACCGCACCTCCAAGTGGGAGGCCGAGCAAATCGTCCGCCGCAGCGGACTGGACTGGACCATCTTCCGCCCCGGCATGATCCACGGCAAGGACAGCTCGTTCCTCGCGATGGCCGTTCAGTGGTGCAAGGGTGAAACGCCGCCGTTCTTCTTCCTCCCCTACTTCCGCGGCGGGAAGGAAGACACCAGCGTGCCGCTCGGCGGCGTGAACTATCGCGACCCGGTCATTCAGCCCGTCGCGGTCGAAGATGTCGCCGCCGCGTTCGTGCGGTCGCTCGACCGCCCGCAGACCGTCGGCGAAACCTACAACCTCGTCGGCACCGAACGCCTCACCTGGCCCGAGCTGCTCGTCGAACTCCGCAACAACATCCCCGGCAGCAACGCAAACCTCCAGCCCTGGGGCCTGCCCGCGGACCTGATGGCCCTCCAAGCCCTTGGTGCGTCCTACGTCGGTCTCGGCGGCCTGCTGCCGTTCGACCATGGCATGGCCGTCATGGGTGGGCAGGACAACACGGCCGAAACCAAAAAGGTCGAAGCCCATCTCGAACTCATCGCCAAGCCCTTCCGCGCGAGCTTCCGGGCCTACGCCGACGCTCTCTGAGCCGAGGTGCTGCCGCGCCGGACCAGTCGAAGCCTGCCCCACGGCTAAAGGCGTGCGTCCACGCATGTCTTTGCACACCCTTGCGTGATTCCTTACACTTCCGTCCCGATGAAGCTCCCCGCAGACAAGATCAACCGACTCCGGCCGTTCTACAACGGGCGGATGGTCTGCGTGACGGGCGGCGCCGGCTTCATCGGTGGGCACCTCGTCGATGCACTGCTGGGCCTTGGCGCGACCGTGCGGGTGCTCGATGATCTCTCGAACTCCACGCTCGAGCACCTCGCCGAACTCATCGACCTTGAGCCCGATCGCGTCCGCTTCATCCGCGGCAGCGTGCTCGACGACGAGGCCCTCGCCGACGCCTTTAGCGGTGCCGCCACCGTCTTCCACCTCGCCGCCGTCGGCAGCGTGCAGCGCTCCGTCGATGACCCGCAGCGGACCTTCAGCGTCAACGCCACCGGCACGCTCCGTGTCTTGCAGGCGGCGAAGAAGACCACCTCGCTCTCGGGCGCGGGTGTCGAGCGCGTGATCCTCGCGTCGAGCTCGTCGCCCTATGGCGACGACCCCCACCTTCCCCGCGTCGAGACGCAGTTGCCCGCGCCGGTCTCGCCCTACGCGGCGAGCAAACTCTCGGCCGAAAGCCTGCTCAGCGTGCACTCCAAGACCTACGGCATGAGCACGCTGGCGCTGCGGCTGTTCAACGTCTTTGGACCGCGCCAGCCGGGCAACTCGCCCTATTCGGGCGTGATCGCCGCCTTCGCCGAGAAACTGCTGCAGGGCGAGGCGCCGGTGATCTTCGGCGACGGCTTGCAGACCCGCGACTTCACCTACGTCGCCGACGCGGTCATGGCGTTCCTGCTCGCGGGCTCGGTGAAGGTGCCGCCCCGGGGCGAGGTCGTGAACATCGGCACGGGCACGAGCGTGACGATGCTGGAACTGGCCCGCGCCATGGCCAACGCCGCGGGCGTGCCGCACGTCCACCCGCAGCTCCAGCCCGGCCGCCCGGCGGACGTGAAGCACTCACTGGCGGACATCACCCGCGCGAAAGAACTGCTGGGCTTCGAGCCGGGATACACCCTCGAGGCAGGCCTGCAGGACCTGATCGCGTGGCGGCGGCAGGCCGCCAGCGAGTCCACCAACCGGTAGAACCTCCGGCCCGACCGGCGATCCCGCGGCGTCGATCTTCGCGTGTGAAGATTCGCCGACGGACGTGATTTTGCTTGCACGGGCGAATCGCTTCCGACTCAATCTGTTCGGAGGCCTCTGATGAAGATCCGTATGACGGCGTTGGCACTGGTGGCTTTGGCGTCTCACGCAGGGGCCGCGGTGTCGATCCATCAGAAGGCGCCGAAGCTCAGTTCGTCCGGGGGCGTGTCTTCGTTTTATCCCGCCGGATACGAGCGCCACATTGCCGAGAGCTTCACGCTCGCCCAGGCCGCGGATCTGTCGGCGGTGCGTTTCTGGGGTGCGGTGGCGGGCTCGTTCCCGGTCCAGCCCACGGCGTTTCGGATCAGCCTCTGGAAAGCCGGCGGCGTCTCGGACAACGGCATCGCCGGCGCACCGGCAACGCTCATTTTCGAGCAGGAAACGCTTGTCACCGACGCCCGTTTCGCGGTGCAGAGCGAGCCCGGCGGGCTCAACCGGTACGACGTCGATTTGGGCACCACGGTGTCGTTGAACGCCGGTGAACGCTACTGGTTCTCCGTGGCCGGGCGGGCGGAGCCGAACACCAACTTCACGTGGGGTTGGGCCGACTCCACCGGCAGCAGCGGGCACTGGGGCGGGTACAACATCTTCTCCGCCAACTCGTGGTTCGTCATCGAACCCAGCGCGATCTTCAACGGCGGGCTGGCGTTTGAGCTGTTTGCGATCCCGTCGCCCGCCGCGACGTCGCTGCTCGCGCTGGCTGCCGTCGCAGTGCGCCGCCGCCGCTGACGCCCCCACCCACATCGCGGGCACGCCGCTGCCAAGGGTGTTTTCTCGATTTCGAGCCCGACCACGCCCCCGGAAAGAAAGGACTTGACACAACCCGGCAGTTAGTGTATACTAACACTGAAAGGAGACGGCCATGGCTGCTCTCACTCCCATCAGCGGCGTCGGGTCCGTGGGTCTGGAAGGTTCTGGAGCCGGTTCTGGAGTTGGCGGGGGCGGCAATGCAGTCCGTCGCGGTCGGGGCGGCTGGGTGGCGATGGGCCTGCTGTGGTCCGGGCGGGGGTGTGGGGCGCTGCTGGCGATCTTCTGGGGGCTGTTCTTTGTCGAGCATGTCAACGCGTGGTACTTCGACCCGCGAGGGTGGCCGCCGCTGTGGGTTACCGCCGCGATGGTTGCGCACGGGTTGATCATCCTCGGCCTCGCGGCGATGCTCCGCTGGACGTGGGTCGGCGCGGCGCTCACGCTGATCGGCACGATCGGATTCCTGACCCCGACGCTCATCGGGGGCAAGCCGGCGTGGCTGATGCTGATAAACCTCGTGCCGGTGGGGATGGTGGTGTTGGGTGAGCTGCGATTGCGGAGGGCACGGATCCGCGGTCATGTCCGCGCAAGACGCCATCGTGGCAATCGTTGAGCCACGTTCAGGGACAGAGCAGTTCGTCGTACGCCGCGACAAAGATCTGGAAGTCGTCGTCGTCGACAACGTTGTCGCCGTTGAAATCGGCCGAGCAACCCTTTGGCATGAGAGGATCGTCGCAGTCGAGCGCGTCGTACGCGACGACGAACAACTGGAAGTCCGCGTCATCAACCCGCCCGTCATTGTCGAGGTCGGCAACGCATGGACTCGGGATCGGTATCTCAAGTATCCATGCCGAGCCCTGGTTCGCGTTGGTGCCGACGTCATCTCCCCACGCGCCTACGACCGCCGTGCTCCCAGACAGTGCGACGCAATAACCAAAGACGTCGCCCGATGCGCCATCCACAGAGTTGAGTTGCACGCGCTGCGACCATGTGTCGCCGGACCGGGAGAACACAATCGCCGAACCTTGGTCGGCGATGGATGCGACATCGTCCGCGTGTGCGCCCACCATCGCTGTTCCACCATCGACAGAAACAGAAATGCCGAAGTAATCGAGTTTCGATGCGCCGTTGGCGTTCAGCCTCGCCTGTTGTCGCCAGACGGTTCCAGCGCGCGTGAAAACATACGCGGACCCTTGATTGACATTGAAGCCAACATCGTCCAAGTGCGACCCGACGATCGCGGTGCTGCCATCGATATCGACAGAAACCCCAAACTCGTCGCCAGGGGAACCGTCAGCCGCGATGAGCCTTGCCTGCTGGGACCATGAAGTGCCGCTGCGGGTGAAGATATACGCAGAACCGACATCCGCGTCCCCTGCCGCACTGTCGTCTCGAAGTGCTCCGATGATTGCGGAGTTCCCGGACATCGCAACGGACCTGCCAAAGTAATCTCCGGCGAGACCATCCGTCGCGGTGAGCTTCGCTTGTTGCGTCCACGCCGTCCCACTGCGCGTGAAGACATACGCAGCACCCTGATATTGCTTCGTTCCGTTCGTGTCGAAGTACTCCCCGACGATCACAGTGTCGCCGCAAACCGCAATCGATCGACCGAACCAGTCATCTGCCGACCCATCTGAGGCGGTGAGCTTGGCCTGCTGCGTCCAGCTCCCACCGTCTCGGACGAAGACATACGCCGCACCCTGATTCCCCTTGCCGGAGATGTCGGCAAAGTGTGCGCCGACGACGACCGTGTCGCCGGAGATTCCTACACAGTCGCCGAAGTAATCAGTCGCTGCGCCATCGCTTGCTGTCAGCGTGGCTTCAAGGGCCCAGCCGGTGACCGTGCGTCGGTAAACGTGAGCAGATCCCTGATCGGTGTTGCCACCCACGTCGTCAAGCGGCGCACCCGCAATGCAGGTATCACCGTCGATTGCAACCGTGCTTCCGAACAGGTCGCCCATCGCCCCCGACGGATGGAGCACCCGAACGGGCGAAGCGCCGTGTCCGCGGACGTCGGCACCGAACACACCCACGATGACCGTGGCGCAAATGGCGATGCACCGAATCAAAAGAACCTCCCACGTGTTGAGCGGGTTCTCGGGTACCTTTCACGTAATCGAGCGACCCCGAACTAAGTTACAGGCGAAACACCCCAAGTGCAATGGGAAACTGGTCTTGGCGCGACGCGAGATCTTCGCTCGCCGCGGTCACCACCGTCTGCAGTTCCTGAGAGTTGCGGGGGACTGCCGTCCTGGGCGGTCAATTTCTTCAGAGAAGTCGCCGAGCCGCTCCCGACAGTCAGAAACACGAACCAAATTCTTATCGGAGATCCGTCTCTCGATCCGCCCTTCCCGGTGGGGCCCCCCGTGTCGGCGGCACTCCGAATGATGGCGCGGATTCGCGTTCGGGTGATACGCTCTCTGCAGCAACCCGTGCATCATTCTCCCCTCGACATCCTCGGCGGGCTCTACCAGCTTCTGCGGCTCGGGGTGATCTCGCGGTTTCGCTTCCGCGGGGCCTATTGGCAGTGGCGTCTTCACACGGCGTTCGGGAAGGGGTACCCCTCCAGCCGCTGGGAACTGGTCAAAAGCGTGCTTTCGTACGGAATTTGGATGCATCGCATGCGTCGTTTCCGATGAAGTGGCTCCGCCGGTGGCCGTTGTGGGCTTTGGCGCGGTATGCTGCATTTCACGCCTCGGTCCAAGTCGATTGGGCTTCGGCGCTGCTGGGAGATTCGCGATGTCTGACGCTGCTTCGAACGCCGCCAATTCTGCCGCCGGTTCTAACGGCGGCTTCGCCAAGGCCTTTCTGCCGGGCCTGATCATCGGGCTTGTCGTCGGGGCGGTCGGCGGCGCGTTCCTTGCGCCGATCATCGCCGAGAGCGGCGGGCCGCAGGCGGAGATCGAACGTTCCAAGCGCGAGGCCGCCAACCTGCCGCCGGTGCCGATCGAGCAGGCGGCCGAGGTTGTGCAGGACGAGGCCCAGAAGGCGGCCGACGAAACCCAGAAGATGACCGAGCGCGGCGCCGAAGAGATCAAGAAGGAAGGCGAGAAAGCCGCCGAGGCGCTCAAGCAGCAGCCCAAGCCCGAGATGCCCAAGCCCGACGCGCCGAAGTGATTGAAGCGCCGTTGCTGTGCTGCAATGAGCCTGCCATGCGCGAGGCCAACGGTGCCCTCACGCCCCCTCTCCCCGCGTGCGAGGAGAGCACCACTCGATGCTTTGCATCAAGTCCGGTTCGGGGATTGCGCGTAGCTGCACGCTGCGACGTTCGGACGAGCAGAACCCCTCCCCGGTCTCGCTGCGCTCGACCACCCCTCCCCGCTTCGCGGGGCGGGGAGGCGCGAACAGTCGTCTCGCAATGATCGCTCACCGCGGCGCGATCGCCGCGCCAATCGGACGACCGTCGTCGGCGGCCGGTGCCGGAGCTGGTTGCGGAGCGGGCGCGTCCGGCGCTGCCGGCGGCACCGGCAACTCAGGCATGCCAGGCAACGGCTGGAACATCCCGTCGGGTGCGACGCGCATCTGGTCGGACTCGAGCAGGTAGTTCAGCACCGCGTTGCGGAGGTTGGTCTTGGCCTGGTCGCGTCGGTTCTCGGCGCTGAGCAGGTCGTTCTCCGACTGCACGACGTCGCGCGGCTCGACGGTGTCGATCTTGAGCAACTGCTCTTCCAAGCGCCGCTTGTTGATCTCCACCTGCTGCTCGGCCAGTTTGAACTGGAAAGCCGCCAGGTCGATGTTGCGGAGCGCGCCGCGGACGGCGACGACGATGTTGTCGCGCAAGAGTTCGGCGGAGCGCCCCCGCTGCTGCAGCGCGATGGTCGCCTGGCGCAGGCCGTATTTCTCGATCTGACGATCGAGCGGCAGGCTGAGCGTGGCCGTGCCCTCGACGTTGGCGTCGCCTGGACTGAAGGACAGGCCACCGATGTCGCGATCCGCGTCGGTGGAGAGCGCCGCGCGCCCGCCGACGTTGAGATCGGGCAGCAGGTTGTTCTCGGCGTTGTCGACGGCGCGTTTGGCGTCGTCCACGCGGTCGCGGGCGTTCTGCAGGTCGAGGCGGTACTCGAGGGCCGCGTGCGTCGCGTCGTCGAGCGTGGTCGCGGGCAGTGGGACTTCGAGGGCGAGCGGCCGGATGACGACCTTGGAAGCCACGTCGAGCCCGAGCCGCACCTTGAAGCGATCGAGCTGCAGGATGTACGTCTCGCGCAGGCTCGCCAGCGAGGCCTGGGCGTTGAGCACGTCGTTCTCGGCGATGCTGACGTTGAACGCGGGGATGCGTCCGGCGTCGACGCGGGCCTGGGTGCCGTCGCGGAACAGTTGCAGGCTCTTGAGCGAGCGCTCCTGGTTGGCGATCTGGGCCTGGGTCTGGATCAACTGGAAGTAGTCGTTGGCGATGTTCACCAGGAACGAGCGGCGGAAGCGCTCGAACGTGCGGGCCTGATAAACCAGATCGCGCTCGGCCTGGATCAGGGGCTCACGGGCCACGTTGCCCGCGCCGCGGAGCAGCGGGACATTGGCGGCCAGCACCAGCGACGAGGATTGCGTGTACCCGGCCGAGACCTGCTCGCGAAGGTCTTGGCTGGCGCCCGCGATCCAGCGGGCTTCGACCTCGCCGCCGTAGGGCAGTCGCTTCTGAGCGCGGAGCGTGTTGATGACATTGAGCGCGGGCGTCGGGCTGCCGTCGTCCCACCTGTTGCTGGCGATAAACGAAGTGTCGTTGAACAGCCGCGGCTCCCAGCGGTGCTGCTCGGTGAGCAGGCGGATCACCGCGAGGATGTAGTCCTCTTCGCTGTTGAGGTACTCGCGGGCGGTCTTCTGGCTCTGGCGCCACGCCCCGGCGAGGTTCAGTTCCAGCGCGTTCTCGAGCCCCGCGCCGGTCGGGTCGTTGCCGTAGGCGTTGACGGCGTAGCCATCGAGCTTCTTCGAGACGTCCGCGGCCTCGCTCTCGACGTTGTACGTCAGAGTCTCGGCCTTGGGGTTGGTCGTGGCGGGGGAGGGGTTGAGTTCCTGACGCCGCTGCTCGGCGTTGTGCTCGTGGTTGGCGAAATTGCGGCCGACGACCGGCGCTGGCGACCGGTTGGCGTCGATCGCCACGGACCGGTTCTGGAGCATGTCGGCGACGCGGCGGTCGATCTCGTCCATGGAGGAGGAGCAGCCAGCGAGGCAGACCAGAGCGAGGCCGAGTGTGAGGGCCCGGATGCTCCGGGCGGAGTGCGAAGTCATGCGTGTGTGGATGCGCGAGGGAGGACGAATGGGTCTAAATCGAGCGACGTCGGGGCCTGGAAGACCCCGCCCCCGGAGCAGAGGCGCGGCAGCCGCGTCGTTGATTTCCCGCATTCGCCGCCTCCGTTCGGTGTTTGAATGGATCGCAAGCCCCGCCGGCGGCGAGGAATCGCTGACGGAGTGTACCTTCTTTCAGGCCCCGATGTTGCAAAGGACTTGGGCTTGCATACAGTTCCCCATCGTCGAGTCGACGCCCCATCCCGTTTGGGATTTGGACGGATGTGAGGGAGGACCTCTCCGTGGCCTCCGGGGTGTTGCCGGTCAGACCGTTCGGTCTGATCGTGTCGAGGGACGACACCTGAACGCATTCAGGCGCGCCCTTGTCTCGAGGCCTTCGAGCACTGGTGGCTGTCGTTGTCGGCCCAGCGGCTCACGAGCCGGGACGCTCACGTTCGGATCGCAGAATGCGGCGGCGGAGTCCGGCGTGATCTG
>JBILLU010000139.1:0-8740 GCA_044375915.1 Phycisphaerales bacterium | reverse complement strand
TTCGCCACCGGGCGCAGCCCGAGCAAGGCGGCGGTCGCCGTCACCCAGGGTGCGCTGCAGCTGCTGAATCGCGAAGAGATGGAAGGCGTCATCGGCCACGAACTGGCCCACATCAAGAACCGCGACACCTTGACGAGCACCATCGCCGCCACCGTCAGCGGCGTGCTGGCGTTCTTCGCCCAGTGGGGCTTCATGCTCGGCGGCGGCGGCAACCGCGAAGGCGGGAACCCGCTCATCGGCATCTTCGCGATCATCATCGCGGCGGTGGGTGCGGCCGTCATCAAGGCGATGATCAGCCGCAGCCGCGAGTTCGTCGCCGACCACGACGGCGCGGTGATCGCCGGCTCGCCCATGGGCCTCATCAGCGCTCTGCAGAAGCTCGAGCACTACGGCAAGCAGATCCCGATGAACAACCCCAACCCGGCGCAGAACAACCTGTTCATCATCGAGCCCCTCTGCGGCAACTCGCTGCTGAGCATGTTCGCCACCCACCCGCCGACCGAGGCGCGGGTGCGGGCGCTGATGAAGATGCGGTAAGTCGCGCGGGTTTCATTGGCCGGGTGCCACGGTCTGGCCGCTTTGGGCCAGACCGTGTGAACGCGCCGGGATTCGGAGCCCTCGCACTGCCCAACCTCAAAGCAGGTTGGGCAGTGGCACCCGGAAGTGATGGCGTGCATTTGTGTATCCTTGCGGACCTTTGGGGAGTCGCATGAGCAGCGCACCGATTCGCACGCCGGAGCAGTTTGTCGCCGATTGGAAGGGCCGGAACCTGACCGAGCGGGAGTCAGCGCAGGCCCACTTTCTTCAGTTGTGCGAGGTGCTGGGCGTCGCCAAGCCGTACGACAATCGGGCTGAGGACGCGGACTATCGGTTTGACGCGATCACGCAGACGGGCGGCTCGCGGCTTTACGCCGCGGCCAAGCGGGGTAAGGGCTCCGGCAAGGGCGGTGACAAGTCCACCGCGAGCCTCTTCGGCGAAGCGAGCGAGCCGGGCCACCCCACGCTCGCGCGTGGGGCTCTTTTTGGGAAGCGTCGACCGGAACATCGCCGGGATCGGGGTTGTCGCAACGCCCAAACTCCGAGCAGGTTGAGCCGTGACACCCAGATGGCGGCGTGGAGGCGCGTTTTCGAGGTAACCCCTATCAGCGTGTCAACGAACCGACCCTGCCGGCAAGGCAGGTCCGAGCGAGTCGCGTTCGCGACTTACGGACTTTGGGTGCAGTGTGGGATGTGGCGTGTCGGCCGAAGGTGAGGGCTCGTGGGAAGCAACAGGAACTGGAAGTCGTTTGTCGCCGCGGCGGTCGCCTGCGGAGTCTTGGGATTCGCGGCCGATGCGGAGCCGGGGTGTGAAGGGCCGCTGTGGGGCGCGGGGAGCGTGGCGAACGATATCGTCAACGGGGTCTTAACCTCGACTCGGTGGGATCTAGACGGCCCGGGCCCGGAGTCGGAGTGGCTTGTCATCGCCGGGACACCCGACTTGTCGGGTACTGGGCTGACGGGTTCTGTGGTCGCATGGGACGGCCAGCGGTTTCGGTCGGTGGGCGATAGCGCCGGACTCGGGAGAAACACGATTTCGACGATCTCGACGTGGAACGGACGGCTGGTCGCGGCGCTCTACGCGGCAAATAAACCGCAGATCTTGGTTTTGAACGACGGCATCTGAACGCCGGTGACATTCAATCTGACCGCCGGCACGCCACGGCGTCTGCTGACGTATTGCGGGGAGCTCGTGCTGGCGGGGCAGTTGCTCCAGATCAACGGAGCGGTGTCGGCGGTGATGGTGCTGCGGGACGGCGCGTGGGTGCCGCTGGGGGATCCGATCTACGGCTTCGGAATTGACCTGATTGAATACGAGGGCGATCTGGTGCTGTGCGGACGGATGTCCTCATCACCGCGCGACCCCATCATCTCTCGCTGGAATGGCGTGCAGTGGCGGACAATCGGCGCAGGATTCCGCGGGTTTGAAGCTCGCGGACTCGCGATCTTCGATGGTCGACTGGTCGCGGTCGGAAACATCACGGGCTCGGGGTCGCGGGACTTCCAGCACGTCGCCATTTGGGACGGACGCGAGTGGTCGGGACTTGGGTACGCAGACGGCGCGGACTTGTACCACGCCGCGGCGCACGATGATGAGCTGTACGTCGCGCAGCGCCGCTCGCTGCGAAGGTGGGATCGCAAGCAATGGACGAAAGTTGAGCCGACCGGGTCGTTCTTCCAGTTCCAAACGAACTCGAACACCAGTCTGACGCCCTTCGCGGGCGACCTGGCGGTTTGCGGTGGCAGCCTGACATCTGGGCCTTTCGGATCGAACACTCTGAACGTGTCGCGGGTCGTCGAGGGCAACCTTCTTTCGTTGGCACGCGGTCCGCAGCACGTGAACTCGCGTGCGATCTCACAAGCGGCGATCTACCAAGGCACTCTGTTCGCCGCCGGTCCTTTCCGCGACATCGCAGGCTTCCGGAACGGCGGCGTAGGCGCTTGGGATGGGGTGGCGTGGGCGAGCGTAAGTGCCGGGCTGGTTGGAGCATCGTGGCCGGAAGGATTGCGGTCGTTCAGCGGCGGCGTGGTTGTGATCGGCATCACCGACGTGATCGATCCGGTCACGGGCGCAACCGTTCCGACCAAGGGCGTGGCGCGGTGGGACGGGGAGCGATGGCGTGCATTTGACCAGGGGTTGCCGGGCGTTCCGACAAGTCTGGGCCTCGACGGCGACACTCCCGTGTTGGCCGTTGATGTCGTGCCATCGAACCCGGCGCGCTTCAATGTCATGCGATACCAGAACGAACAGTGGAGCAGCATCGGAGAGCTGCCCGGGCTCGCTCGCGAAGCGGCGATTGATGCAGGCAGCGGCATGCTTGTTGTCGCAGGTGCACGCCGGAACGAGTCGGGCTTGCAAACCAACAACTACGTCGCAGCCTGGAACGGGCAGGAATGGAGCTACCTGCTCGATGACCCCGGGACGTGGACGAACCGCTACGTGGGCTTCCACGCTGGCGAGTTGTACCTCATGGGCAACTTCGACACTCTTGGCGGCGTCGCGATGGCGTCGCTGGCGCGGTGGGACGGCGCTGCCTGGCGAGCGGTGGGCGATGGACCAGGTTTCAGAGCGACGTGCCTGCTTTCCACGAGCGATGGACACATGATCGTCGGTGGCAATTCATCCGCCGGGGCCCGTGTGTCTCGTTGGGATGGTGAGCGATGGACGCCGCTCGACATCGGACCTGTCGCGACGAGCTCGTACGTCTTCAAGCTCATCGAGCACCATGGCGACCTCGTCGCGCTGGGGACGTTTCCCGATACAACGCTGAGCTTCGAGTCGCTCGCCGTGCGTCGCGTGAACATCGGCGGCGACGCCTGGATCGCGTGGCAACCGAAGGGAACGGAGATCGTCTGCGGCGGCGCGACGGTGCTTCGGGCTCGGGTTGCGAATGGCTATTCCGTTGTCGCCGCCACGTGGTACCGCGGCGATCAGCCTCTCGTCCACGACCCGATCGGCGGCGTGCGGGTCGAGCTCGACGGCGCACAGGCGACGCTGCGGCTCGACAACGTGTCGGGCATCGACGCTGGCGACTATCGCTGCGTGTTCGAGACACCCTGCGGCGTGCTCGCGTCCGACATTGCATCCGTTGCGGTGACGGGCGCCTGCTGCCCCGGCGATCTCACGCTCGACGGCGTGGTCGATGATCTCGACTTCTCGCTCTTTGCGATCGACTACGCGAGCATGCGGTGCGACAGCGCCAAGGTCCGGCCCGGATGTGCCGCGGACCTGAACGGCGATCGAGCGATCGATGATCTGGACTTTGAGCAGTTCGCTCAGGCATACGACGCATTCGTCTGCCCGGGTTGAACGCGGCGCGGCCAAGCTCCCACCGCCGCTAACCGTCCAACCGCCGAGCCGGTAGGGCGGTGGCACCCAAGGCCGCCGCCGTGGGCTTCTTGGCAACCCGAAGCCGTGGCGTGCGTACAGAAGTTCGGCAGCGGGACGGGTTTGGGTGTGGGGCGTTGGTTGGCGAAGGGTCCCGTCACCGGGGAAACTTCATGGTTCCTGCGCACACAGACGCGGCGAAGCGGTTTGACGAGGCGGGCCGGGGTGTTGTCTCGGGCGGTGGCGCGGGCGGTGGCGTCGGCATCGAACGGAAATCCGCAACGCCCCCAAACCCCGCTATGGTTCAGGCCGATAACGATGCGCATGGATCGGCGGTGGCCGGGCGTGGCGTACTTGGTTTCAGTGGGGGGGTGAATGGTGGGGGGAGCGGGGTTGGGCAGTCGTCGGCCGGGGTTCCGGCGGCGAACGGACATGCAGGAAGCAGCCTCGGCGGGCGCGTGCCGCCGGGTCGGTCGAATGAACGACAAGAGCAACTACCGGTGAACGGCGACGACGGCATCCCCTTGAAGAAAGACCCCGCGGACACCAATCCGATTGGTGGGCCGCAGGGCGGGTCCAAGGACCCGGTGGGTCCGGCGCCGGGCGACACCGCCCGCATGGGCTCGAAAGCCGGCGATCCGGGCGACACGCCGCCGATCACGGTCCGCGAGCCGGGTCCGGCGCCGAGCGTGCAGAGCATCGAAACCGAACTGCAGGAAGTCGCCAAGGGCGGCACCAACGTCGACACGCTGGTCGCTCGCATGGTGGTCGACGCGGGTCTGGCCACCAACGAGGAAGTCGAGCACTGCCTGGCGCTGGCGCGGCAGAACATCACCGAAGAGCAGAATCAGCAGTCGCTGATGCACATCCTGGTCAACAACCGCTACGCGACCGAGCGTCAGCTCGCCCGCCTGAAGCAGCAGCTCGAGGCCGAGCGCAGCGGGCAGAAGATCGCCGGGTACAAGTTCCTGGGCAAGCTCGGCGCGGGCGCGATGGCGACGGTGCACAAGGCCAAGCAGATGAGCCTGGATCGCACGGTGGCGATCAAGATCCTGCCCCGCAAGTTCAGCAGCAACCCGCAGTTCATCGAGCGCTTCTACGCCGAGGGCCGGGCGGCGGCGGCGCTGAACCACCCGAACATCGTGCAGGCGTACGACGTCGGCAAGTCGGGCGAGTTCCACTACTTCGTGATGGAGTTCGTGGACGGGCGCTCGGTCTACGACGACATCGCCAGGCACAAGCGGTACAACGAAAAAGACGCGATCGACATCATCATCCAGATCGCCGAGGCGCTGCAGCACGCGCACGAGAAGGGCCTGATCCACCGCGACGTGAAGCCCAAGAACCTCATGCTCACCAAAGAGGGCATGGCGAAATTGGCCGACATGGGTCTGGCCCGGGCGATGAACGACAAGGAAATGGCCGAGGCCGAGGCGGGCAAGGCGTTCGGCACGCCGTACTACATCAGCCCGGAGCAGATCCGCGGCGAGGTGAACATCACGCCGGCGGCCGACATCTACTCGCTGGGCGCGACGCTCTACCACATGGTGACGGGCAACGTGCCGTTCGACGGCAAGAACCCGTCGGCGGTGATGCACAAGCACCTGAAGGCCGAACTGGTGCCGCCGGATCATGTGAACCCGAAGCTGAGCGCGGGTATCTCCGAGGTCATCGAGATGATGATGGCCAAGGACCCGAAGGCTCGCTACAAGAGCTGCAAGGACCTGTTGATCGACCTGCGGGCGGTGCGCAAGGGCGAGAACCCGCCGCTGGCGCACAAGGACATCTTGCCGCAGGAAGACATCGCGGCGCTCGCGGCGGCGGAAGCCTCGGCGAGTTCGGAGATCGCGGAAGACCGCATGTCGGCCGGCCGCGGACCCAACCCGATGCTGGTGTGGGGCTTGATCATCAGCCTCGTGCTGAGCGTGGGGTTCAATGTGGTGCTGCTGATGACGCGGGGTTGAGTGAGGCGAATCGGAATTCCACTCCGCGCCTCCCCGCCACGCGAAGCGGGGAGGGGTGGTCGAGCGCAGCAAGACCGGGGAGGGGTGATTCGCGTTCGGATGTTTGCTGCGTTCAGGTGTCCGCAATCCCCTCACCTGACTCGATGCTTTGCATCGAGTCGTCCTCTCCCCGCGAGCGGGGAAGGGAGGCGCGAGCGCGTTGCGAAGAACTACGCCGAACCCTGACGCGGCTCGTACCCCATCCCCCGATTGAACTCCTTTGTCCCACCGCGTGGCACCGTCAGCGTCTTCCACTCCGTCCCCGTCCGCGACGCGAGCACGCGGCTGATCTGCACGATCTGGCCGCAGTGGTAGGCGGTGTGCGAGAGTGAGCGGGCGAGCGCGAGGGCGAGCGTGTGCGGCTCGCCGCGGATGGTGAGCGTGCGGGCCAGGTCGGCGTCGGTGAACGTCGCGAGTTGTGATTCGAGCACGCTCCAGCCCGCTTCCCATGCGTGCATCAGTTGCTCACGGTTCTCGAAGTCGTCGATGAACTCGCGGTCGCGATCGCGCCAGGGCTTCTCGCCGTCGGTGGTGAGCGCGTCGGTCCAGCGGCTGCGCAGGTTGCCGCCGACGTGCTTCATGATGACGGCGATGGAGTTGGTCTCACGATCGAGCGGCACGCGGAGATCGTCCCACGAGACTTGGGCCGTCGCCTTCTCGGCGAGCGAGCGGTAGCGACGGAACTCGGCGGCGAACGCGGGGATGACGGTCGGCGAAGATGCTTCCGGGGCCATGGGAGACCCTAGCCTGAGTCCGGCTTCTCGGACGCTGCGGCTGCCACCCGATCGCAACTTCGTCGATGCGACACGCCCGTGGCGCGGCCGCCGAGCGAATCAGGCACAATTCTCTCGGACGAAGCGCGATTTTCGTTGCGTTGCCGGGGGTTTTTCCTTACTTTGTTCTTGGACCATGCGTTCGCGGAACTGTCGCCCGCCGTGGGGTGGCGCCGTCGCGAAGTGGGGCGCCCAGTCTGGTCCCGCCTATTTGGAGGTTCATCATGCGTGCTGTCTCGAACATGCTCCGTTCTGTCTCGCTCGCCGCGGTGCTCGGGATCTGCGGCTCGGTGGTTGTGCCGGTCGTGGCCCAGGCGCAGACCTGGAACTACCAGGGCGTGCTGAAGCAGAACAACACGCCGTACAACGGCACGGCGGATGTGCGGCTTCAGCTGTGGACGCTCGCGTCCGGCGGGCAGGCAATCGGCACCGCGCAGACGTTCACCAACGTCGCGGTGAGCGATGGCGTGTTCACGGTGTCGCCGACCATCAGCATCCAGGATGTAGCGTTCAACCCGATTCTCAATCCGTTCATCGAGATCGAGGTGCGGACGCCGTCGGGAGTGGGGAACTTCGTGCCCATCGCGCCGCGGACGGCGCTGGGGATCGCGCCCAAGTCGATGTGGAGCGCGGCGAGTTTGCTGCCGTGGGTCGCGACTGACACGACGTTCCAGAGAATCTCGTACAACGGGAACTTCGTAGGCATCGGGCGCTCGTCGCCGATCACGGGCGCGGACAAGTTCGCGGTCGAGGGCAACACGCCCTTCTACTTCGGCATGTATGTCCGCCAGGCCAACGATGGTGGGTTGTCGTTCATCGGCTACTCGCACGGCACGACGGTGTCGAACCTCGCGTGGACGGAATTCGACGGCAACCGCTGGGGCGTGTTTAACAACGGGGCGCATCTGAACGTGCTTCAGAACGGAAACGTCGGCGTTGGCACGCCGAGCCCGCAGAGCAAGCTTGACATCAGTTCCAACGGACCGATGCTGCGGTTCAGCGCGACGGATCACGCCTACGCGGAGTGGTACCTCAGCAACTTCGGCGCGCGGGCGGCGTGGCTCGGGTACGGGAGTTCTGGCGACAGCACCTTCCGCCTCCAGAACGAGACCGCCGGCAACATCGTCCTCTCCGGCGGCAGCCAGTCGCGGCTGGGCATCAACACCGACAGCCCGCTCTACACCGTCCACGTCACGGGGTTCTCCGGCGCCACCCTCGGCTTACAGACCTCCACCGGTACCAATGTCTCGACGTGGCTCCTGCAGGCCAGCAGCAACACGTTCACGGTCCGGAACACTGTGCTCCCCGGTGCGGCGCGACTCGACATGTCGAGCGGCAATCGGAACTTTGTCATGACCGGCACCGTCAGCATCAACACCAGCGCGATCAGCGACTACTGCCTGGAACTGCCGAACAATAACGACAATTCCGGCCGCGGCCGCGCCAACCGCTGGGACACGTATTCCTCGGCCCAGTGGAAGAGCAATATCCAGACGCTCCACGACCCGATCGCCACGCTGCAGCGCCTCCGCGGCGTGTCGTTTGATTGGACCGCCAGCGGCTCGCACGACGTCGGCTTCATCGCCGAGGAAGTGGCGCAGGTCCTTCCCGAGATCGTGAGCACGCAGGATGGCAAGCCGGTGGCGATGGACTACTCGCGCGTCGTGCCGCTGACGGTGGAGGCCATCAAGTCACTCAAGAGCGAGAACGAGACGCTCAAGAAGGAACTGGCCGAGCGCGATGCGCGGCTGCGCCAGCTCGAGGAGCGGATGAACAGGCTCGAAGGCAAGTAGCGTTCTCTCACCGCGCTTCGTGCAGCACGAGCATGGCGGAATGGCGAGCTCGCTCGGCCACGCCATCGGGCCCGTGCATCCAAGCCCAGGTGATCGCGCCTGCGACGATCATGGTCATGTCCTGCGCGGCACGGGCGAGGGCGTCGGCGGCGAGCGCCGGGTGAGCGGCGGCGATCCAGCCCTTGATCGCGTTGTGCAGGTCGCTGGTGTGCCCGGTGCAGATGCGGAAAGTCTTGGAGCGCGGGTCCTTGGCCTCGGCGGCGGCGTTGATGAACGCGCAGCCCTTGAAGTCGGGCGTGTGGAACC
>JBILLU010000140.1:0-8740 GCA_044375915.1 Phycisphaerales bacterium | reverse complement strand
GCGTGAGCGGCGCAGGGCGCGGCGCGAACGTCAAGAACCTCTTCTGCGAAATCAGCATGCAGCCCTACGGCGTGTTCTCGCACCGGCACCAGCCAGAGATCGATGCGTACGCGGGTGTGAAGACGCTATTCACGCCGCACCTGATCGCGCTCGATCGCGGCATACTGAGCACGATGCATGTGGACCTCGTGCCGGGCACGACGGCGGAGAAGATCGGCGCGACCTACGCCGCCGCGTACACGAACGAGCCGTTCGTGCGGCTGCTGCCGTCCAAATCGTTCCCTGCGATCGCGGACGTGCGGCAGACCAACTTCTGCGACATCGGCTGGGCTCTCGACGCCGAGCATGCGCACCTGATCGCCGTCAGCAGCATTGACAACTTGGTGAAGGGCGCGGCGGGTCAGGCGATCCAGTGCATGAACATCCGCTTCGGCATCGCCGAGACTGAAGGGCTCGGAGGCAAGCGCGTCGGAGGTGGAGCGTGAGCATCGCCGCGATCAACAACGCGGGGAGCGCGAACCCCAGCGGCCCGCTCGTAGTGAAGATCGGCGGGGCCACGCTTGAGGCCCAGGCCGCGGCACCGGAGCTTTGGGCGTCGCTGGTCGCGCTCGCCACGTCGCATTCGGGCGGCCTCGTGCTGCTCCACGGCGGCGGCAAGGCCGTGGACCGCTTGATGGACCGCCTCGGCATCAAGCCCGAACGCCAGCAAGGGTTGCGGATCACGCCGAGCGATCAGATTCCCGAGATCACCGGCGTGCTCGCGGGCACCGTGAACAAGTCACTCGTTGGTTGTCTGCTCCGCGCCGGCGGCAAGCCCGTCGGACTCTGCCTCGGCGACGGCCCGCTTGTGCAGGCGCGGGTGATGCAGGGCCTCGACTTCGATCCCGGCCGCGTCGGTGAGGTCGTGGTGCGAGAGCAGGACGGGCAACTCGCCCGTGTGCTCCTGTCGAACGGCTACATCCCGGTGCTGTCATCGATCGGTCTCGATGAGCGGGGCGAGCCGCTGAATCTCAACGCCGACGACGCCGCCGCGGGCGTGGCCAAGGTGCTCAAAGCGGCGGCGTTGGTGCTGCTCACCGATGTCGAAGGCGTGAAAGGCCAAGATGGCAAGGTGATCCCGCAGTTGACGCACGCCGAGGTTGAACGACTCATCGCAACCGGCGCGATCACCGGCGGCATGATCCCCAAGGCTCGATCGTCCTCGGCCGTCGCGGCGAGCGGCATCCCGGTCGTGATTCTCAGTGGCGATCGGCCCGAACACCTCATCCGCTGGACCAAAGGCGAGAGCGTCGGCACACGCTTTATCCGCTGATTCTCGTTCTATCCCACTCGATGCCTTGATCCCTGGATGCCTTGATGCCTTCTTCTCCCCACCCCATCGTCCCGCTCATCACCTCGCTCCGCGAGCACGACCTGCTGTCGCTGGGCGAATTGTCGCGTCAGGATGTCGAGACGCTGTTCGCCACTGCCGCGGCGTTGAAGAAGGATGTGAAGCCGTATAGCAAAGCGCTCGACGGCCGCTCTGTCGCGATGCTGTTCGAGAAGCCGTCGCTTCGGACGCGGGTGTCGTTCGAAGTCGGCATCCACCAGCTCGGCGGGCACGCGGTGTACCTCGACCACAGCGAGCAGCGGCTGGGCGAGCGCGAGACAATCGCGGACTACGGCCACAACCTCGAACGCTGGGTCGACGCGATCGTTGCCCGCGTGTACAAGCAGACCATCCTCGAAGGCCTGAGCGAGGCGAGCCGCGTGCCGGTGATCAACGCGCTCAGCGATCTGCACCACCCGTGCCAGGCGCTCGCGGATTACCTCACGCTCCGCGAGAAGTTCCCCAAGCGGGCGTGGAATGACATCCGTTTGGCGTACGTCGGCGACGGCAACAACGTCTGCCACTCGCTGGTCGAGCTTGGCGCGATCCTCGGGGTGCATGTGACCGTGCTGACCCCGCCGGGGCGGAATCCGAGCACGCCGATCATGAAGCGGTGTGCCGCGTTCGCCGCCAAGTCCGGCTCGACGATCAAGGTCAGCCACGACCTCGCGGACATCGCCGGCCACGACGCGGTGTACACCGACGTGTGGGTGAGCATGGGCCAGGGGCGCGAGACCGAGCGGGTGCGCGAGTTGTTCAAGCCGTTCCAGGTGAACGCCAATCTCATGGGATTGGCCGGCCGCGGCCTGAGCGGCGGGGCGCGGTCGCTCTTCATGCACTGCCTGCCGGCGCACCGCGGCAGCGAGGTCACCGACGAGGTCATCGACGCGGCGGAATCCGTGGTTTTTGATCAGGCGGAGAACCGCATGCACGCGCAGATGGCGTTGCTGGTGCATATGTTGTGTAGGTGAGAAGGCACTAGGGGAAGGCATCGGGCATCAGGTCTTTGGATCAGGGAAAGAAGAATCACGATGAAGAAGATTGCACTCGCGTACTCCGGCGGCCTCGACACCTCGGTCATCATCCCGTGGCTGAAAGAGAACATGGCCTGCGAGGTCTACGCCGTCGTCGGCGACGTCGGCCAGGGCGAGGAAGAGCTCGTTGGCGTCGAGAAGAAAGCCAAGGACTCGGGCGCCAAGGACTGCGTGGTCGTCGACCTCAAGCGTGAGTTTGTCGACGACTTCGTGATGCCCACTGTCATGGCCGGCTGCATCTACGAAGGCCGCTACCTGCTCGGCACCGCGATGGCGCGGCCGATTCTCGCGAAGGCCCAGGTCGAGGCCGGGCGGAAGTTCGGCTGCAACGCCCTCGCCCACGGCTGCACCGGCAAGGGCAACGACCAGGTCCGCTTCGAGTCGGCCTATGCCGCCCTCGCCCCGGACATGGAGATCATCGCCCCGTGGCGCATGGACCAGTGGAAGCTCACCGGCCGCATCGCGATGCTGGACTATCTGAAGGCCCGCAACGTCCCGACCACCGCGAGCGCGACGAAGATCTACAGCCGCGACCGCAACCTGTGGCACATCAGCCACGAGGGCGGCAGCATCGAGGACCCGTGGAACGCGCCGCCGGAAGACTGCTACATGCTGACGGTCTCGCCCGAGAAGGCGCCCGACAAGGCCGAGGAAGTGACGCTCGCGTTCGAGGCCGGCCGTCCGGTCGCCCTGAACGGCGAGAAGATGCTCGCCTGGAAGATCATCGAGAAGCTCAACGTCATCGGCGGCAAGCACGGCGTCGGCCGCGTCGATCTCGTCGAGAACCGCCTCGTGGGCATGAAGTCCCGCGGCATCTACGAGACCCCCGGCGGCACGATCCTCTGCGAAGCGATCAAGGGCATCGAGGAACTCGTGCAGGACCGCGAGACGCGGCACTTCAAGGAGCACCTGGCCCTGTGGTTCGGCGAGGTGGTCTACAACGGCCGCTGGTTCACGCCGTACCGCGAGACCCTGTGGGCCGCGATCCAGAAGAGCAGCGAGCGCCTGACCGGCGAGATCGTCGTGCGTCTGTACAAGGGTACGGCGACCGCGATCAAGCGCAAGAGCCCCAACTCGCTCTACGCCGAGAAGGTCGTGACCTTCGAGAAGGGCGAGATCTACGAGCACAAGGACGCGGGCGGGTTCATCAAGCTGCTGAGCCTGCCGGAGCGGATTGCGGCATTGAAGAAGGCCGGAATCACGCACTGAGACAAGCCGCCGATCGCGGCGACGCCACGGGAGTGATCGCATGGCCCTCTGGGGCGGTCGATTCGAAACCAAGCCCGACGAGCTGTTCAAGGTCTTCAACGACTCGCTGCCGGTCGATGCCGCGCTGGGGTTGCAGGACATCGACGGCTCGATCGCGTGGGCCAAGGCCATCCACCGCGCCGGCGTGCTGAACGCCGACGAGCTGGCGAGGCTGACCGCCGCGCTCTCAAATCTGAGATCTCAGATCTCAGATTCTCCGGCATTGCCGCTGAAGGACTCCGACGAGGACATCCACTCCTGGGTGGAGCGTCGCCTCATCGAAGCGGTGGGGGACCTGGGCAAGAAGCTGCACACCGGGCGCAGCCGCAATGATCAGGTGGCGACGGACTTCCGGCTCTTCGTGCGTGCCGAGATCGACGCCCGTTTTGCGGAACTGAAGGACGCGCGGCGTGCCCTCATCGATCTCGCCGATCGCACCAAGACCATCGTCACCTCCGGCTACACCCACCTGCAGCGGGCCCAGCCGATCCTCTTCGCGCACTGGGCCCTCGCGTATCAGGAGATGCTCGAGCGCGACGCGGCACGCTTCGCCGACGCTCGCAGACGCGTCAACGTCTGTCCGCTCGGTTCGGGCGCGCTCGCTGGCACGACCTACCAGGTCAACCGCGAGCAGATCGCCAAGGACCTCGGCTTCGATTCCCCGACCCGCAACAGCCTCGACGCGACCAGCGATCGCGACTTCGTCATCGAGACTCTCGCCGCGGCCTCGAACTGCGCCATCCATCTCTCGCGGCTCGCCGAGGACCTGATTCTCTTCGCGAGCCAGGAGTTCGGCGTCGTTGAGATGCACGATAGCGTGAGCAGCGGCAGCAGCCTGATGCCGCAGAAGAAGAACCCGGACGCGTGCGAGCTCATCCGCGGCAAGTGTGGCCGCATCTTCGGCGCGCTCGCCACGATGTCGATGACCGTCAAGGGACTGCCGCTGGCGTACAACAAGGACCTGCAGGAAGACAAGGAGCCGCTGATCGACGCGATGCGGCAGCTCTCGATGTGCCTGCGGGTCCTGGTGCGGGTGCTCGACACGCTGAAGGTGCGTGACGCTCGCGCCCGCGACACCGCGCTCGACGGCTACGCGAATGCGACCGAACTTGCCGACTACCTCGTGGCCAAGGGCATCCCGTTCCGCGAGGCGCATGACGTCGTGGGGAAGCTGGTTCGCCACGCGATGGTGAAGTCGGCGCGGCTCGAGGATCTCTCGCTCGCAGAATTGCGCGCCGTCGACCCCCGTATTGATGAGACCGTGTATCAGTCTCTGACACTCGAGGCGGGGCTGCGTCGTCGGGAGATTCCAGGTGGCACCGGCCCCGCTGTCGTGGCCGCCGCGATCGCCGCTGCTGGCGTGCGTTTGGCGACGGATTTGGGCACTCCCAGCCATTCCGAGTGAATCTGGGGAAGATGAGTCGACCGGTTCAGCACTCGCAGCTCGTGAGTGCAGATTTTCCAGTGGATTCTCCGGGGTCTGCGGGGTGCGCGCGTCTTTGCGGCCGATTGTGTCCGCTGAAGCGGGACTTGCACGTTCTTGTGGCGTGCAGGGCCTTGCGATGCCGTCGAAAGGGTGTCTTGTACGGGTCGTTTCTCTCCGAGGGACTGCATGTCAAGTCGTGATGCGCAATCATGCGTTCGACCGGGAGCCGCGAGCTTCCGACTGGCGTCAATCGTTGCGGGGCTCGCGGTATCGCTGGTATTGCTCGCGATCGTCGGTGTCTATCGAGCGACGAAGGCCAGCGACCCGCCGCTGCGCATCGCGCTCAGTCCGTGGCCCGGCTATGAGTTCGCCACGCTGGCTCAGCAGAAGGGCTTCTTCGCCGACGAAGGGGTGCAGGTAGAGCTGTTGGAGCTGAGTTCGCTCGGGGACTCAAGGCGCGCGTACGAACGCCGGCAGGTCGACGGCTTCTTTGCCACGTTGGTTGAAGTGATCGTCGCCGAGGAGTATGGAGGCCGATCGCCCCGCGTGGCGATGGTGGTTGACTGGTCGGACGGTGCGGATGTCGTCATCGCCGGAAAGGGCGTGACATCCGTGTCAGACCTGAAGGGGCGACGTGTGGGCGTTGAAAGCGATTCGCTCAACGCGATCGTGCTGGCGCGAGCCATGGAACGACATGGCATGGCCATTGATGATGTCGTGGTCGTACCTTGTGCGCAGCTCAACATGCGGGCGGCTATGGAGTTGGGTGAAGTTGACGCGGTGGTGACGTATCCGCCGATGAGCTTCGCGATTGATGTTCTGCCCGACACTCAGGTGGTCTTCACCACACGCGAGAGCCCCAATGAGATCGTGGATGTGCTGGCGGTGGATGCCGACGTGATCGGGTCCCGACCCGACGCTATTGCCGGGTTTCGCCGCGCATTCTTCCGTGCGCAGGAGTATGCGAAAGAGCATCCGACCGAGGCGATTGCCATCATGGCGGCGCGGCAGCGCATCAGTCCCGCCGAGTTCGAGGCGGCGATGACCGATGGAATCAAGCTCGTCGGACGAGCGGAACAGGATCGGTTCCTCGGCCGGGATGGCAGTCTGCGCGATACGGCACGTCGCACGCGGGACTCGATGGTCGCGGTTGGAATGTTGCGAGACCCGTTGCCAAAGACGGATGTCACAGTCGTGATCGGTGAGTGAATGCTCCATCGCGTTATGTCACAACTCCAGCGATCGCTTGGCTACCGAGCTCTGGTGCCGATCGCTGCCGGCTGCATGCTTCTGGCGGTTCTCGGCTGGGCGGGGACCACCTGGCTGGCAAGCATACAGGCACGCGCTCGGCTCGTGAGCCGCGCGGAGCTCGTCGCTCGGCTCGTCGGCTACGCGACCGAGACGGTGCGGGACGACGCCGACGTTGAGCGGATCGTGCATGCACTGGGCGCTGAGCCCATGGTGAAGGAGATCGTGGTCGCGGCTGGAGATCCGCCACGCGTCATCGCGTCGACCCGGAATGCGATTGTGGGACGACCCCTTGCTCAGGGCTGGGACATCGAGTCGGCGTTCAATCTCGAGAGGGCGCTCAAGACCCGACGCGAGTTTGCGGACTATCACCCGGAAGAGCGGATGCTCGGCTTCTCGATGCCGCTCATGATCGTTCGGGATCATGTCTATTCAGAGCCCGGCTCCGTTATCGTGCATATCGATGCGCGTCCGATCGAGGATCAGGAGGCGGCGTGGGCGGCGCTTGCGGGCACCGGCTTCGCGGTTGCTGCCGCGTTCGTCCTGGTGAGCGGCATGATCGTCGTTCATCGACTTGTGCTGCGGCCGGTCAGCGCGATCGCGGAAGCGGTGCAGGCGGGAGAGACCGAGGCGCCGGTTCTGAGCGACGACGAAATCGGGGCGCTGGCGCAGGCGCTGAACACGCGGCGGCGAGAGTCGAACGAAGCCAGGGCGGGGCTCGAGTCCGTGGTTCGTGAGCTGCAAGCAGCCCGCGAGCAGGCCGATGGCGCGAATCGTGCCAAGAGCGATTTCCTCGCGAACATGAGCCACGAGATCCGAACTCCGATGGGCGCGATCCTCGGCTATTCACAGCTGCTCGGCGAAGCGAGCGGCGACCCCCGACAACTCGACCTCTGCGTCGGCACCATCCGCCGCAACGCCGAGCATTTGCTCGCGGTCATCAATGAAATCCTCGATCTCTCGAAGATCGAGGCCGGCAAGCTCACGATCGATCCTCGGCCGACCAAGCCGACGCAGCTCCTGCACGAGGTTGAATCGATGATCTCGGTTCGCTGCGCAGAGAAGGGGCTGCGGTTTGAGCTTCTGCTTGATAGCCCGATACCCGCGACCATTCGTACCGACCCGGTGCGACTGCGACAGATCCTGGCCAACCTCGTGTCCAACGCGGCCAAGTTCACCGAGCGAGGGTGTGTCACGATGAGAGCCAGCTATCTCCCAACCTCGCCGAACGCCGGAACGCTGGTTGTTCGAGTGCTTGATACCGGCATCGGCATCGATCCTCGCGACATCGATCGGCTCTTCCGCCCGTTCGTCCAGGTCGATGCCAGCGCAAGCCGCAGGTTCGGGGGCACCGGGCTTGGGCTGTGCATCAGCCGAAACCTCGCTCGGCTGCTCGGCGGCGACCTCACAGTCGCCAGCGAACCGGGGCGTGGCAGCGAGTTCACACTGACGGTCGCGACACAGGTCGAACCGGGAGTCGCGATGGTCGCGCCGCAGCAACTGCGCGACGAGACGAGGCCGGAGACGCCGATGCGCGTTGCGGCCGCTCGCGATGGCGGGCTGGCCGGTGTTCGCGTCTTCTTCGTTGAGGACGGCCCCGACAATCGGCGTTTGATCGAGCACCACCTGCGGAAAGCCGGCGCGCAGGTTCGCACGTTCACCAACGGTCTCGAAGCGCTCTGCGCGATGACGGTGGATCAGACAGCCGAAGGCCGGTTGAACCCCACACACCCGTGCGACGTGGTGCTCACCGACATGCAGATGCCGGTGATGGACGGGTACACGCTTGCGTCGGCGCTCCGAGCCAAGGGATGGACGCGTCCAATCGTTGCGCTGACGGCGCACGCGATGGTGGGGGACGACACTCGATGTCGGGAGGCTGGCTGCGATCGGTACGCCACGAAACCCATCAGCCGCGAAACGCTGATCCGGGTTTGTCAGCCCGCCACCGAAGTCCGGGCGGCGGCATAGGGCTGTCGAAGCCGGTCTGCGATCGCGACTAGGCCAACGGCGATTCAAGGGCAGAGGAAATGGGCGCGACAGGGCTCGAACCTGTGACCTCGGCTATGTGACAGCCGCGCTCTAGCCAACTGAGCTACGCGCCCCAAGGCCCCGACTATACCCCTTCCGGGGCCCGTTTTCGAGTCCGGGAACGTCATCCCGGGCCTGCAATTCTTCGCTGAATCCAAACCCCTTTTGTATGGCGTTTGGGTCGCCACTCGCTATGCTATTGACCAAGAGAGACACGCCCCCGTATGGGGCAGCGCTTTTCCGAGCGCGTCGAGGAGAGATTGCATAGGAGGTTCGAGAGTATGAAGAACGTGAATTTGGCGCTGGCCCTTGTGGCCGGCGCGGCGATCGCCAGCACGGCGAACGCCGATCTGCTTGCTTACTGGAACTTCAACGCCAGCACTC
>JBILLU010000016.1:0-32333 GCA_044375915.1 Phycisphaerales bacterium | reverse complement strand
ATCCATACGGTGTGGATGCTGCAGGAAGAAAGGCGGCGGGTGGCGAAACTGGCGGCGGCGACGGTCGCGTCGTCGTAAGCTGGTGGTGACGCGCCGTGCAGGGATTCCTGCTGTTCTGCGCGTTTCTCCTTCCCGTTCTCCACCATGTGCGGCATCGCCGGCATCCTCAAGGTTCACCCCGCCGGCATGCAGCCTCCGGCGCCGGAGGTGGCGATACCGGAGGTGTGGCTGGATGTGCTGGATGACTCGATCAAGCACCGAGGGCCGGACGGGCAGGGGCGGTTCCGCGATCGCGTGACGCGTGCGGATGGGTCGGTGGTGGACGTGGCGTTCGTGCATCGGCGGCTATCGATCATCGACCACGCGAGCGGGCGGCAGCCGATGGTGAGCGAGCGTGGGCCGCACCCGGAGAAGCCACGCAACGGGCGGGTGGCCGTGGTGTTCAACGGCTGCATCTACAACCACCGAGATCTGCGCCGGGAACTGCAGAGCGCGGGGCACCGGTTTGAGAGCGATCACAGCGATACCGAGGTGCTGATCCACGGATGGAGAGAGTGGGGGCACGGCCTGTTCGCGAGGTTGGACGGGATGTTTGCGGTGGCGATCTGGGATGCGGCGAGCGGAACGCTGACATTGGCAAAAGACGCATTTGGGGAGAAGCCGCTGGCGCGGAGGGGGAACGACACCTGCACCGTATTTGGCAGCAGCATGGCGGGCGTTCTCCGTGCTGATGCGGCAGTTCGGCACGGTGTCGTGGCCGTGCTCGATCGTGATCGCGTTGGAACCTGGCTTCGGTTTGGCTGGGACCAAGTGCCGCCGATGGAGCCGCTCGATATTGTGGCAATAGGCAGTGCGCGATCGGTCCCAAGTCCGGCGCCGGATGATCGGGACGAGAACTGGAGTGGACGATGGGGAGACGTGCTGCAGCCACGCGAGCAATCGATCACTGCAGCGGAAGTCGATGATCTGCTGCGGCAAGCCGTTCGTTCGCGGCTCGATGCCGACGTGCCTTTGGGGGTCTTTCTGTCTGGCGGGATCGACAGTGCGCTCGTCACGGTGTACGCGGCTATGGCTCGCCCCGAGATTGCGGCGTACACGGTGCGAATGGGCGATGCATCGATGGACGAGTCCGCCGCGGCAGCGGAGACGGCGCGGTGCATCGGGGTTGCACACCATGTTCTCGACTGCGCCGCATCGCCCGCGGAGGACCTCGTTCGGCTCATTCAGGAGATCGGAGTGCCCTTCGGCGACAGCTCGCTGCTTCCGTCGTACTGGGTAAGCCGTGCTGCTCGCAAGGCAGTGCGTGTCGCGCTCGGAGGCGACGGCGGCGACGAACTGTTCTTGGGATACGAACGACACCGAGCGCTGCGGTCACTGATGCATGCAGAGAGGATGCCGCGAGCAGTCTGCCGTGCAATATCAGCTTTGTGCGGCGGGCCCGCAACGTCCTCGCCGAAGAGGCGCCGCGTGGCTCGGTTCTTCGATGCCGCCGCACACGACGGCTACAAGGACCTCATGGCGATCTTTCCGCTGTCGCTGTTTGAAGGCCTCGTGGAGTCGGAAATCTCTGAATCCAGCAAGCGGCACTTTGGGTGTGTGCTTTCGGGCCGGACTCAAGATGATGACTTTGCGGAGATGACCGCGCTGCGTGCAGACTTGATGTTCTACCTCCCCGAAGACCTCCTCCGCAAGACCGACACCGCCTCCATGGCCGTCGGTCTTGAGGTCCGCGCCCCGTTCCTCGCCCGTGAGCTCGTCGATCGCATAATCCGCGTTCGGCCCGACGTGTTGATGCCCGATGGAGAGCGCAAGGGGCTGCTCAAGCAGGTCGCTCGGAAGTACCTGCCCGACTCCATCGTCGATCGGCCCAAGATGGGCTTCTCGATCCCCATCGGCGAGTGGTTTCGCACCGACTACGGCGGGATGAAGCAGTTGCTGCTCGACACGCTGGGTGGGCCGGATCCGTTCCCGGAGGATTTGCTCGGGATCACGATCAATCGGCGGTTTGTGGCGACGATGGTCGAGGACCACATGAGCCGGCGGCGCGATCACTCGCAGCGGCTGTACATGCTGCTGGTGCTGGCGATCTGGGCGGAGTGGCTGCGCGGGGTGCAGCGCGGCGTGTGAGTGCGTGGTGGGACGCGGGACGCGTGGGACCAAATCGCAGTTAGCGCACGCGGCGGAGGAGTCGGGTGACCAGCACAGCCGCGAGCCAGCCCACGATCATGCCGAGGGCGACGTCGCTGGCGAAGTGGCGGCCGGCCCAGAGGCGTGTGATCGAGCAGCCAATGGCGACCGGGACGAGGATGATGCCGGTGCCGGGGAAGATGCGTGCGAGGGTTGCGGCAGCGGCCATGGAGACTGCGGCGTGGCTGCTGGGCAGGCCGAGGTTGTGGCCGTTGAACCACTGGCCATCGTGGTAGATGCCGGCGAAGAGGCCGCGCCAGATGTGGCCTTGGTATTCGAGGGACTTCTCGACCTGCCCGGCGACTTCGACCATGACTTCCTCGGCGGGGCGTTCGCGGGCGAGGATGAGCTTCAGGAGTTCGGCGAGGATGCCGCCGGCGGCGGGGGCGGCAAAGACGGCGATGACCGAGCCGGCGCGGAGGGCGCGGCCGTTGCCGTTGAACTGTCGGTAGATGGTGTGAGCGGCGAGGGCGAGGGCGACGATGAGCCAGGTGCGGACATCGCCGGTTTGACGCAGGATCTGGTAGTAGGCCTTGGACTCGAACTCGCCGAGGCGGGCGGGATCGACGAGGAAGAAGTGGAAGAGAGCGCGGTCGGCGAGATTGCAGACGATGACGGCGGCGAGGGCGAAGATCGCGAGCACGATGCGACGGCGGGTGCGGTCGCGGCGCTGGGTGGCGAAGAAGTAGTCGTGCTTGACGGTGGGGCCGCGGGTCATGGGGACTCCGCGGGGGTGAGTGCGGCGCGCGGGCTTGTGCCGCGGTAGTTGCGTCCGAGGTACGTCCAGCGGTCCTTGCGGCGGTCCTGCGGGAGGTTGCCGAGGGATTCGACGCTGGTGAAGAGCGTGGACCACTGGGATTCGTGGCCGCCGATCAGGATGGCGTCGCGGCCTTGGAGGTCGGGGTGGTCGAGGGAGAGATCGGGCCAGAGGTCCCACTGTGTGCGGCGGTAACCGAGGCGGCTGCCGGCGACGCGGACCATGGGGTGATCAGGCAGGTAGAAGGTGAGTTGCGCTGCCACGCCGTAATGGTACGAGAAAAGGAGCGGGGCTGCGCTGTTGCGGGTCTCGCGCTCTTGGAGTTGGTGGATGGCGCCGGCGAAGTCGGGTGCGCCGAGGAGTCGGTGCATGGCGACGGGCTTGCCGAGTTTTTGTAGGGTGAGCGCGACGAGGTCGAGGCGGAGGAAGAGGAGCGTGGCGAGGACGCCGTAGACGAGCGTGGCGTGCCAGGAGATTTGGACGAGGGTTTCGGGGCGCTTGAGGAAGATGCCGGCGCGGGGGCGGGGTTCGGGGAGGGCGCGCCAGGCGGCGAGCTTGGAACGCCAGTCGTCGAGGCCGCGGACGAGGGTGATGGCGGCGAGGGACGTGAGCGAGAGGAATGCGGCCATGGCCCAGTTGCCTTCGACGCTGGTGAAGACGGACATCACCGTGTAGAGGGCGAGCGTGGGGAGGCCGAGCCAGAGGAGGAAGCGGGCGGCGGGCTTGGTCTCGGGGTCGGACGTGAAGCGGCGCGAGGCGAGCATCAGGCCCAGCGCGGGGCCGACGGCGGCGAGTTGGATGCCGAGGAACTCGACGAAGTACTTGAGGGTGAAGGAGGATGACGAGGAAGGCGCGACGTCGCCGCCGGGGAGTTTGGCGTGGCCGAGGAGATGTTTCACCGCGGGCCAGTCGTGCTGGGAGTTCCAGATCGCGATGGGGACGAGGCCGAGTAGTGCGACGGCGAGTGCGGCGGCCGCGAGGGACTTCCAGCGCGGGTGGACGTTGCCGCCGCAGCGGGCGATGAGCATTGCGATGACGACGCTGGGGATGAACAACGCGAGCGTGTACTTGAAGAGGAAGCCGACGGCGACGGCGGCGCCGGCGATGAGCCAGGCGCGGGCGGAGTTTCGCCACGCGGCGCGGAAGATGGCCCAGCAGGCGATGGCCCAGAAGCAGAGCAGCGGGCCGTCGATGGTCATCAGGAAGAGGCCGTTGAGCAGGAAGAGGGGTGTCAGAAAGAAGATCGCGGCGGCGGCGAAGGCGGCGCGGCGATCACGCGCGGCATCGGCGGCGAGTCCGGCGAGTGCGAGGGCGGCGACGGCGGAGTAGATGGGGGCGAGGGCGCGGACGCCGAACTCGGAGACGCCGAGGGCTTTGACTGAGAGCCAGATCGACCAGGCGATGCCGGGGCCTTTGGAGTAGTACGACCAGTCGGGGCGGGTGCTCCAGACCCAGTACTGGGCTTCGTCCTCGATGAGGTGGTACGGGCAGAGGAACGCGATGTAGACGAGACGGGCGAGGGTGACGGCGGCGATGAGCGTGAGGGCGCTGGGCGTGAGGCAGCGGTGCCACGCGGGCGAGGTTGCAAGTGAATGGGGGGCGGCCGCCATGGATGGGAACGGTAGCGGGAGCTTGTCGATCGAGGGGAGAGAACGCGGAGAGGCGGAGGGTGCGGAGTGACGCGGAGAGGGGAGTGGGTGTGATGGCACTGCGAGGATGCGGATCATGGTCTGCGCGCTGCCACCAGTCCGCGGCTGCTCGGAGCCGCGCGACTGGTGCGTTTGGAAGTGGCGTCTCCGGGCCGCATCAGTCGCGCCGCAGAGCCGGCGGACTGATGGCACCATGCCACCAGACTGTGGCGGGGTCATACGCTCGGTCGATGCGAGCGATCGGCGAGAGATTCTGGATGTGGCTCGGAGCGATCCTGCTCGCGGCGGTGGTGTCGGGATGTGGACGCGAGCCGAGCAAGAGTGATGCGACCGGGAGACAGATCACGCCGGCGCGGGAGTTGCGGATTGTCGCGCACAGCCCGGCGCTCGCGGTGATCCTGAAGGATCTGGGGTACGAGTCGCAGATCGTGGGGCGGCACGCGTATGACCTCGTGCTGGACCCGGCGGTGCCCTCGTGTGGCGAGTTGGGGACGATCGATTACGAGACGCTGATCCGCGTGCGGCCGACGCATGTGTTTATTCAGTGGGGGGCGAGGGAACTGCCGCAGCGGCTGACGGAACTGGCGGCGGCGAATCACTGGGTGGTGATGAATCTCAATCCGCTCGGGCTCGATGAGATCGAGTCGTGTGCGCGGCAGATGGATGAGGCGGTGTTTGCGTGGACGGTGGGGGATGACAAGAAGGAAGAGGGGATGCCGGGGCCTGGAAGGCCCCGCCCCCAAGGTGAGGACGACTCGCGCGGGCCGGAGCATGTGAAGCCGCCGATGCCGTTTGAGGACGAGATGCGGCGGGCGTGGCGGGATCGCGGCGAAGGGATGAAGCGGGCGGGGCGGATTCTGATTCTGGGATCGGCCAAGCCGCTGGGCGCGATGGGGCCGGGGAGTTTTCATCATCAGTTGCTGGAGCGACTCGGCGGCGTGCCGGCGCTGGGCGGTGCGGACGGCAGCAAGTTCAAGGCCGCGTGGGTGACGCTGGATCTCGAAGACTTACAGGCGCTCGCGCCGGACGGGATTGTGATCTTCGCGCCGAGGCCGCCGCGGACGGCGAAGCCGGAGAAGACGGCCACGCCGGAGGAGTTGATCGCGCTGATGGGGCGTGCGGCGGAGTTAAACGTGCCGGCGATCAAGCACAAGCGGGTGGCGGTGATCGATGATCCGCTGGGGCTGACGCCGAGCACGGCGATGATCGGGGTTTCCGATGAACTCGCCGCGATCGTGCTGGCGTGGGGGAGAGAGAACGCGGAGAGCGCGGAGAAGGCGGAGGGGCGCGGAGGGGGGAAGTAGGGGCTCGGCGATGCTCGCATCAAGAGTGCAGCGGGGGTGCCACTGCCGAGCGCTTCGCTCGGCAGTGTGAGTGATAGGGTTGGACGCGTTTGCGGGATTGGATGTCTTGTCACTGCCCAGCGAAGCGCTGGGCAGTGGCACCCGGCCATGACATGGGCCACGACATGGGCCAAGAAAGGGGGCGGGGCCTTCCAGGCCCCGGCGCCAAAGCCTCCAATCACACCAGTGGGACCGGCCTCCGGCCGGTCGACGCACGCTCCCATCGTGCTGCCCTGCCTTATCGGAACCCCGCCTCCACACCCTCAGCTGCGGCCCGTACCCGCCGCTTTGGGCTTTGCAAATCCCCACCCGCTGGTACACTGCGATTCACTCAACCCCCAACCCCCACGGGCCCCAAAGCCACCCCGCAACACCCTCATGCATCCGCGCATTCAAACCATTCTCGCCGCCGTCGCGCTTGCCGCCACCGCCGCGCACGCCGCCGAGCGATCTGCCTACCAATCCCGATACAGCCCCTCCTGCCCGGCCGACCTCACCAACGACGGCGTGGTCGACGACTCCGACTTCGTCCAGTTCGCCGACGCGTACAACACCCTCGACTGCGCCGATCCCGCCATGCCCGCCGGCTGCCCCGCCGACCTCAACGCCGACCTCTTCGTCGACGACTCTGACTTCGTCCTCTTCGCCACCGCGTACAACGAACTGCTCTGCCCCGCCGGCGAAGTCATCCTCCGCGATAGCATCGGGCCGGACAACACGCTGACGAATGGGCAGCGTGTAATAACGAACGTGGTAAGCTCCATTTCTGGATTCGACTACGTCGCATTCTCCCTCACGCCAAACGAGACTGTGATCTTGTCTGAGATCACAGTCGTCGCGGCCTCGCCGACAGGGAGTTCTCCAGCGATTGTCTGGGGTGCATTTGATTATTATGTGAAGGTCTGGAGTTCGTCTCAAGCACGCTTCAACAATCCGACCATCGGCAATGTATTGAACTGCCTATTCCCTTTTCCATCGAATTGCCCCAACAATGACTACGTGCCGCCAGTATTCGGCAGCGCCATCGCCCAGGCGCCGTTCAATTGGGGCACCACATCGCACTTGCTGATGTTCAAGATCATGGATGATCCTCTTGTTCCTTGTCCGCCGGTAGTTCTTGCCGCCGGTTCTGAGTACGTGTTCGCATTGCAACCTCTTCGGCCACAGACAGTAAATACCACTATGGGCGTCGTCACGTCCTTGGAGACAGGGACGGTCGATACTCGCTTCTTCAACGCGAATCCAGCCGGAATTCCGGTGACCTTCTACAGCACTCCCAGTCTCCCGCTGACCGGTCGCGTCGGCTTTCGAGTCGTAGGAGTACGTCAGTAATCGCCAGCGGCCCAATCAGGCGTGCGCCGTGCCCCAATCACCCGCTGCTCGGAGCGGATGGTCGCCCTCGGTCGTGAACACGCACCTCTCCGCGACACTCCGCACTCTCCGCTTCTCCGCGTTCTCCTGAGACGCTGCGCGAGCGGGCGCGAAGGCGACCCTCCGCTTGCGCGGGAGGGTTCGTTGGGCGGCGTGCGGCGGCGTGCGGCAGGGTGGGCGTCCATAAACTTCGCCCCTATGGCTGACGCTTCCTTTGTTGATCCGATTGCGTTGCTCGATGCCTCGTTCCGGGGCGCGATCGCGCGGGCGTTTCCGGATGCCGCGGACGCGGAGCCGTTGATCACGGCGAGCAAGCAGATCGCGATCGCGGACTTTCAGTCCAACGCGGCGATGGGGTTGGCCAAGCGGGTGGGCAAGCAGCCTCGGGAAGTCGCGGCGGCGATCGTGGCGGAGGCGGCCAAGGACGCGGCGCTGGCTTCGATCGCGGAGCCGCTGACGGAGAAGTCGATCGCGGGGCCGGGGTTCATCAATGTGAAGCTGCGGGGCGATGCGCTTGCGGGTTTGCTGGCGTCGATGGATTCGAAGTCGCTCGGCGTGGCGCCGGTGGCGACGCCCTTGCGGGTGGTGGTGGACCTGATGGGCGTGAACCTGGCGAAGCAGATGCACGTGGGGCATCTGCGCTCGCCGTTTGTGGGTGATGCGATCGCGCGGGTGCTGGAGCGGCTGGGGCACACGGTGATCCGGCAGAACCACGTGGGCGATTGGGGCTTGAACATCGCGATGGTGACGGCGCGGCTGATGAAGCTGGCGAAGCTGCCGCCGGGCGATCCGCGGCGGGTGGACTTGGAGCGGCTGACGCTCGATGGACTCGACGCGGCGTACAAGGCGGCGCAGGCCGAGTGCCAGCGCGATCTTCCGGGGCTGGAGGCGTGCAAGAAGTTTGGCCTGGGGCCCAAGGCGACGGCGGAGTGCGAGGAACAGGTGAACGGCGCGACCGAGGCGTTTCTTGACGCGCGGCAGGTGCTGGTGAAGCTGCAGGCGCACGACGCCGAGACGTTCGGCGTGTGGAAGAAGATCCAGAAGATCACGATGGATGTGTGCCTGGCGGTGTGCCAGCGGCTGCATGTGAATGTGACGGACGAGCACAGCGCGGGGGAATCGACGTACGCCGAGGAATTGGCGCCGATGGTGGCGGATTTGGAGAAGCGCGGCATCGCGGAACTTGATCAAGGTGCGCTGGTGGTGCGGGTGGATGCGCCGGAGTTTGGAAGCATCAAGGAGCCGTGCCTGGTGCGGAAGACCGACGGCGGGTTCTTGTACGCGACAACGGACATCGCCGGCATCCGGCGGCGGGTGCAGACGATGCACGCGGACCGGCTGGTGTACGTCATCGACGCGCGGCAGAACCTGCATTTGCGGCAGTGCTTCGGAGCGGCGACCAAGGCGGGATACGCGACGAACCCGAAGACGGGGAAGGTCGCGCTCATGGAGCACGCGGCGTTCGGCAGCGTGCTGGGGGAGGATGGAAGGCCGTTCAAGACCCGCAGCGGCGAGAACGTGAACCTGCAGTCGCTGATCGACGAGGCGGTGGAGCGTGCGAGCGCGGGGATCAAGGCCCGGGCCAAAGAAGGCGACGCGATGAGCGAGGGCGAGGTGAAGACCTTGGCCGAGTCGCTGGGCGTGGCGGCGATGAAGTACGCGGACCTGTGCAATGACCGGGTGAAGGACTATGTGTTCTCGTTCGATCGGATGCTGGCGTTTGAGGGGAACACCGGGCCGTACTTGCTGTATGCGCTGGTGCGGATCAAGAGCATCTTCCGGAAGGCGAAGGAGCGTGGGGTGAATGTGGAGGGCGGGGGCTCGGGTGGTGGTGGGGCTTTCGCGATTGCGCAGCCGCAGGAGAAGATGTTGGCGCTGGCGCTGCTCAAGTATCCGGCGGCGCTCAAGGGCACGGGCGATGCGTGCGAGCCGCACCGGTTGTGTACGTATCTGTACGAGCTGGCGGGGTCTTTCAGCAGTTTCTTCGATGCGTGCCCGGTGCTGGCGGCCCCGGACGAGGCGACCATGCGGGCGCGGCTGCGGCTGTGCGAGTTGACGGGGAAGGTGCTGGAAGATGGGCTGAAGACGCTGGGGATTCCGGTGGTCGAGCGGATGTGAGTCGGGTGCCACTGCCGAGCGCTTCGCTCGGCAGTGATGAGTCTTGGAAACTGGGTGAGACAACGGCATGCCCGATGCCCCTTCACTGCCCAGCGAAGCGCCGGGCAGTGGCACCCGGAATACGTGCATCGGCATCGGAGCGTGTATGGCACCGAGTTTGACACGGTTTCTTGAGACGGCGATCTACGTCGATGACGTGGCGGCGTCGCGGGCGTGGTATGGGCGGGTGCTGGGGCTGCGGCCGCTGAATCCGGCGAGTGATGATCCGCGGATCTGCGCGCTGGGCATGCCGGGTGGGCAGGTCTTCTTGCTGTTCAAGAAGGGCGGGTCGGTGGAGACGCTGCGGTTTGAGGGTGGGACGATCCCGCCGTCGGACTCTCAGGGGACGACGCACTTTGCGTTTGCGATCGAGGAATCAGAGCTTGCGGCGTGGCGGGCGCATCTGGCGGCCGAGGGCGTGGCGATCGAGGGCGAGATGCGATGGGAGCGCGGCGGGACGAGCGTGTACTTCCGTGATCCGGATGGGCACCTGGCGGAGTTGGTGACGCCGGGGGTGTGGCCAACGTACTAGTTGCGGCGCGGTGGTGAGCGTTTGCACTGCCCAGCGAAGCGCTGGGCAGTGGCACCCTTGGTCAGAGTGCGCACGGGTCGAAGGGCTGCCACTCGACCCGTTGGTCGCGGAGCTGGTTGAGCTGCGAGAGGTACTCCTCGGCGGGGACTTCTTCCATGCCGAACTGGGCGACGTGGTCGTTGGCGATCTGGGAGTCGAGGATCGCGAAGCCGCGGCGGCGGAGGTGGTGGACGAGGTGGACGAGGCAGACCTTGCTGGCGTCGGTGCCGCCGAGGTCGGGGCGGTGGAACATGGACTCGCCGCAGAAGACGCGGCCGAGGGCGACGCCGTAGAGGCCGCCGACGAGAACGTGCGGCGTGGACTGCGGGCCGAGGTTTCGAACGAGCAGGAGTTCGGCGGCGGGCTTGGGGGTTTGGTGGATGGGGAGCCATGCCTCGATGCTGTGGGCGTGGCCTTTGGTGTGAAGGGCGAGGAAGGCGTTGATGATGCCGGGGCTGAGCCAGGTGGAGGACGAGCCTTCGTCGTCGCAGTCGCGCGGGCGGGGGACCTGGGCGCAGGAGCTGATGACGGTGGCAAACGCGTGGTCGGTGGTGATGAGGAAGCGGCGGGAGCGGACACGCTGGGCGAGGGAGCGGGCGATGCGGAAGCGGTCGTCGAGCGGTATGAGGGCGCGGCGGCGGGGTTGGACCCATTCGATGACGTCGGTCTGCTCGCGCGGGTCGGCCATGAGAAACCAGCCGCGGCGGTAGCCCTGGAGGATGAAGTCGACGAGCTCTTCGTCGGTGCGGAGCGGGCCGTCGGGGGACGGCGGGGGCTCGGGGTTGTGGGCGTCGGGGGGCACGTGAGCGATTATCCCACGGCGCGGCGGGGAACGGGATGGGGAAACCCTTTGCTTTGATCGGGAAATGTGCGATACTCAGAGTGCTGAAACGGGGTCCGATGGATTCCCAAGAAGCGGCGGGGTGGACGGATCGGTTTGCCAGAAAGGGCTTCGGCCTGGGAGGTTCTATGGAACTGCTAGCGCAGGCTGTCGAGTCGTCGGTGATGCGGGAGATCGTGCGGAGCGGCTACTTGCCCTGGGCGCTGATCTGCGGCACGATCGTCGTGGTGTCGGTGGTGAAGGCGATCGCGAACGCGGCGGTGGGGATTGCTCGGGAGCGGACGCGGCGGGAGATCGCGGCGTTCATCGCGGAGGGGTCGCTGTCGCCTGAGCAGGGCGAGAAGTTGATGGCGGCGGGGAAGGCGAAAGAGTCCTGAGAGGCCGATTCTGGCAGAGCGGAGACGACGCATGTGGACGCTGGCGCTTGAGAACAACGACATTCTGAAGGTGATCACGCTGGGGATCGGCGCGGTGATCGCGGTGACGTGGATTATCGCTTCGAGCATCCGGGCGGCGGTGGTGGGGCGGGCCAAGGAGGCGAGCCGGCGCGAGATCGCGGCGTACATCGCCGAGGGCTCGATGACGCCGGAGCAGGGTGAGAAACTGCTGAAGGCCGGTACCAAAGAAGGCTCGTGCGAGAACTGCTAGAGGCGCCGAGAAGGACACGACCATGACACCGATGCTGACGCTGGGTTCTGAAGTTGAGATCCTGATCCCGATCATCGCGATCGTGGGCGGCGTGGCGGTGTGGATCATCCACACGATCATGTGGACCATCAAAGAGACGCACGCGACCAAGCAGCGGGAGCAGTCGCGTCGCGAGATCGCGGCGTACATCGCCGAGGGAACGATGACGCCCGAGCAGGGCGAGAAGCTGATGGCGGCGGGTGAGAAGCCCAAGAAGGACGAGGACGACTGAGTGCGGTCGCTGCGGCTCGCCGCACGGAGGAACCAGATGCCGATCTCATGGCTCGTGATTGCCGGGGTTCTTGTGGTGGTCGTGATCGGGGCGTTGGCCACGATTCTGCTCGCCAGCGGCGGGCCGGCGAAGCGATAGAACAGAAAAGACGGCGGCGCCGGACCATCCAACGATGGGTGGTCCTGTTATGTCGCACTCGCTCCCACAACTCGAATGGTTCGACAAGCCGGATCCAACCTCCGGCGAGGCGGGCCTGCGCTTCTCGTGCACGATGTGCGGCAACTGCTGCAGCGGGCCCGAGGGATATGTGCTCGTGGATGACGCGGAGGTGTTGGCGTTGGCGAAGCGGATGGGCGTGTCGCCCCGGGAATTTGTGGACCGCTACACGCGGGCCACGAGCGCGGGGCGGTCGCTTACCGAGCGGGTGACGGACGCGGGCAATGACTGCGTCTTCTTGGACCGCGAGAAGATCCCGGGCAAGGCGGTGTGCGGGGTGTATGAGGACCGGCCCAAGCAGTGCCGCACGTGGCCGTTCTGGAAGAGTCTGCTGCATTCGCGGCGGCATTGGGAGCGTGCCAAGGCGATCTGTCCGGGGATGGACCGCGGGGAGCGGTTTGAGCCCGAGGTGATCCGCCAGCGCCGGGGCGTGATCGATATCTGACGAATCTGCCGTGGGCGGCGGGCCGAAACCTATCCTCAGACGTGCTGCGGATTGCGATGCAGATGCTGTTTGGCGACCGCACGAAGTACATGACACTCGTGCTGTCGCTGGCGTTCGCCACCATGCTGATGAACCAGCAGGGCGCGATCTTTTTGGGACTGCTGCGGCAGGCGACGGGGCCCTTGCAGAACGTGGGGCAGGCGGATCTGTGGATTGTGGATCCGAGCACGGAGTGGATCGCGGAGTACCGGCCGCTGTCGGACACCAAGCTGCAGCGGGTGCGGAGCGTGGAGGGCGTGGCGTGGGCCGAGCCGTTCTTCAGCAACTACGCGATCACGGAACTGAACAACGGGACGTTCAAGCGGGTGCAGATCATCGGGATCGCGCGGTCAACGCTGGCGGGAAGGCCGCCGGAGATGATCGAGGGGCGGATCGAGGACTTGTGGACGCCCGACGCGATCATCGTGGAGCAAAAGAGCCGCGTGAAGCTCGGGAACGTGAACATCGGCGACGTGATCAAGATCAACGACAAGCGGGCGGTGGTGGTGGGCTTCTGCAAGGCGCGGCAGGGGTTTGAGAGCAACGCGATCATCTACACGACGTACGACAATGCCACGCAGTTCACACCGGTGGGGCGCAAGGCGATCAGCTACATCCTGGTGCGGGCGAAAGAGGGCGTGGGCCTGGATGTGCTGAAGCAGCGGATCAACGCCTTGGGCGACGTGGCGGCGTGGACAACCGACGAGTTCCGCGTGAACACCATGCGGTTCATCACCATCGCCACGGGCATCGGGTTCAACTTCGGGATCACGATCGCGCTGGGGTTCGTCGTGGGCCTGCTGCTTTCGGCGAGCGTCTTCTACCAGTTCACGCTGGAGAATCTGCGGCAGTTCGCGACGCTCAAGGCGCTCGGCGCTTCGGCGTGGCTGCTGGCACGCATGGTGCTGCTGCAGGCGCTGGTGGTCGGGTTCATCGGGTATGGGATTGGCGTGGGGATGGCGGGGGCGTTCACGCTGGTGACGAAGTATTCCGAGAGCGAACTGGCGGCGATCCTGCCGTGGGAGCTGTTGGTGATCTCGCTGGTGGCGATGCTGATGACGGTGATGCTGGGGAGCGTGTTGAGTCTGCGGCGGGTGGTCACAGTGAGCCCTGGCGCGGTGTTCAGCTCGGCGACGTGATTTCGGAAAGACGAACGAGGAAGGAAGTCATGCTGCGTTGGTTGACGATTGTGCTGTCAGTGGTGGGCCTGGCGGTCGGTGTCGTGGCCGTGGCGGGGGGCAAGCAGGAGATTCCCGACACGCCGTTGGCGCGGCCGGCGAGCGTGAACCCGTTCGGCAAGGGCGTCGCGGCGCTTGGGATCGTGGAGCCGTCGGGGCGCGCGATCGAGATCGCTTCGGCCGATCCCGGGCTGGTGGCGGAGGTGCTGGTCGATGTGGGTGATGTGGTGAAGAAGGATCAGGTGCTGATGCGGTTGGACGCCCGGGCGATCGAGTCGCAGATCGTGGCGGCCAAGGGCGAGTTGGCGGGTGCGGAGGCGGAGGTTGCGCGCTGGCACGCGATCCCGCGGGCGGAGGATGTGCCGCCGCTGGAAGCAGCGTTGCTGCGTGCGAAAGCGCAGTTGGTGGATGCGGAAGACAAGCTGAAGCGTTCGATGGATGCGGTGCAGTCCGGCGCGATGTCGGCGCGGGATGTGGCATCGGCGGAGTCGGCGGTGCAGATCGCGCGGGCGGAGTTTGCTTCGGCGCATGCGAATCTGGATCGGCTGAAGGCGGGCGGATGGAAGGCGGATCTGGTCGTCGCGGAAGCGGCGGCGGCGACGGTGCGGGCGCGGATCGCGTCGCTGGAGTTGCTGAAGGATCGGTTGGTCGTGCGTGCGCCGCGGCATGGGACGGTGCTTCGGCGTGAGGTCGAGGCGGGCGAGTACATCCTCGGGCCCGTGAGCCGCACGAGGGCGCCGCTGGTGATCGGGGATCTGTCGAAATTGAACGTGCGGGCGCAGGTGGACGAGGAGGACATCGGGCTGGTGGGTATGAGCTCGAAGGCGATCGGGCGGACCCGCGGCGCGGTACAGCGGGAGCTGGAGCTGAAGATCGTGCGGATCGAGCCGTACGCGCGGCCGAAGCCGACGCTGTCGGGCTCGAACATCGAGCGGACGGACACGCGTGTGATCGACGTCGTGCTCGAAGTCGTGGGCCCGGTTGGTGGAAAGGGCGACTACCGAATCGTGCCGGGGCAGGCGGTGGATGTGTTCCTGGATGGGGCGAAGTAGGGGCGGTGAAGGAGTGGGCCGGCTGGAAGCCGGTCCTACTGGAATGACTGGGCCATGGCGATGGCCGCGGCGACCATGACATTCAGCGAGTCGACGCCTTGGCGTTGCGGGATGCGGACGCGGTGGGTCGCGTGCGCCATGGTGTCGGACCCGAGTCCGGGTCCCTCGCTGCCCAGGAGCAATGCGATGCGACGCGGTGGTGCGATGCGCACATCACGCAGCGGCGTGGCGGCAGGATCGGGCGTGAGGGCGAGGGTGTCGAACCCGGCTGCGTGGATGCGGGCGAGGGCGGTGTCCCAGGGTGTGAGCGTGACGAACGGGACGCGGAGGGCGTGGCCCATCGAGACGCGGATGGACTTGCGGTAGAGCGGGTCGGCGCACTGGGGCGAGAGGACGATGACGGTGCCTTGGGGGGCGAGGGCGGAGACGCAGCGGAAGATGCCGCCGACGTTGTCGATGTTGGTGAGGTCTTCAAGTACAACAAGTGCGGGGGCGGCGGCGATCAGTGCGTCGGCCTGAGCGGCGGTGAGCGGCGCCGAGCGGCTGCCAGCGGCGAGGATGCCGCGGTGGAACTTGAAACCGACGATGGACTCCATGACGCTCTCGCCGACGGTGTAGATGGGTACGCCGAGCGGGACGCGGGCGAGCAGGGCGGCATAGGTGTCGGCTTTGGAGGCGGCGACGAGGATGCTTCGGCATTGGTCGTGAGCGTCGATCAGGTGTTCGACAACGAAGTGGCCCTCACAGATGAAGGTGCCGTGGGGTGAGCGGGCGTCGAGGCCGCGGAAGAGATCGCGTTCTTTGAGGCCGAGGTACTCCCGGACCCGTGGATCAGCGGGGTCGGCGATGGGGGTGAGTCTGTCCGCGGGGAGGGCCGTCACGCGGTATTGTTCGCGGCCGCGCGACTCGATATCCGATTTTGGGTTGTTGTGCGACCTCGAGTTTGGCGTTCGGACTCGGCCGCAGCGGCTCATTGACAGCGTCCGACGTGCCGTACTCTCTCCACTTCGTCGCTTCGTCGCTTCGTCGCTTCGTCGCTCCGTCCCTTCGTCACTTCAACCTATGCAACTCTGGCAAGCCATCATCCTGGGTCTGGTCGAGGGCATCACCGAGTACCTGCCGGTGTCGTCGACGGGGCATCTGATCATCACCGGCGATCTGCTCGGGCTGGATAAGCCTGAAACGAGGGAGGCTCTGAACGCGTTCAACATCATCGTGCAGGGGGGCGCGATTCTGGCGGTGCTGGGGCTGTACTTTCCGCGGTTCGTGCGGATGGCGATGGGGCTGCTTGGGCGTGATCCGGTGGGCTTCAAGATGTTCGCGAACGTGGTTGTCGCGTTTCTGCCCGCGGCGGTGGTCGGCTTGGCGCTCAACAAGGTCATCGAGGCGAGGCTGTTTCACTTGGGGCCGGTGGTGTTCTCGCTGGTTGTTGGCGGGCTGTTCATGATCGGGGTGGAGATCTGGCGGCGCTCGCGTCCGCCGCGGAAGGGGGGCGTGGAGGGGATCGGCGGCAAGTCGGTCGAGGACATGACGGTGTTCGACGCGCTGTTTGTCGGGGTGCTGCAGATCGTCGCGATGTGGCCGGGGACAAGCCGCTCGATGATGACGATCACGGCGGGCTATTTCCGCGGGCTGAAGCCGTCCGCGGCGGCGGAGTTCAGTTTCCTGCTCGGCATGCCAACGCTGCTCGCCGCGACGCTGTACAAGCTGTACAAGGACGTGAGCAACAACGACCCGGGGCATCAGTCGTTCATCAAGGTGCTGGGTGTGACGCCGGTGCTTGTGGGGATCGCGGTGGCGGCGGTGAGTGCGGCGATCGCGGTGAAGTGGCTGGTGGGGTTCCTCACTCGGCACGGGCTGGCGCCCTTTGGCTACTACCGGATTGTGCTTGGCGTGGTGCTGCTGATCCTGGCGCTGAGCGGGGTTGTGACGGTGAACGCCTGACGGAACCGGGACAGCGTCAAGAAAAATCAGGCCCGCACGCTTTCGCGTCCGGGCCCGCTCGAAGGAGGACAGTCGAGCGGGATACCGGGGTGGCCGCGGGATCGATGCACGGGACGGCTGGGTTTTGCAGCATCCAACGGCCTGTTTGCACAAACACGCTGGACGTCAGGTTTGGATGATCGCGTCGCTGATCGCGACCTCGCCTCGGGTCGCCATCTGGCGAACTCCCTCGTAGGTCGCAGCGCAGACCGCGGTGGCGAGGTTGAGGCCTCTTTCGCCGGGGATCATGGGAAAGCGAAGGCAGCGGTCGGCGTGGCGAGCGAGAAGCGGCTCGGGCAGCCCGGCGGTCTCTTTGCCGAAGACCAGGTAGTCGCCGCGGCGGATCTCGGCATCGAAGACGTTGCGCTTCGCGTGCGCAGAGAAAAACCACAGTCTGGGCGGGCATTCGGTCGCGAGGAACGCGTCCCAGTTTGCGTGCTGCTTCACGCCCAGTCGAGGCCAGTAGTCCAGGCCGGCGCGGCGGCAGGCCTTCTCGCTCACGTCGAACCCCAGCGGTTCGATCAGGTGCAGCGAGCACCCCAGCACGATCGCGGTCCGTCCGATGTTCCCGGTGTTGTTCGGAATCTCCGGCTCGTGGAGCACGATGTGCAGCAGAGGCGACGCCACGCGGCTACTTCGCGTCCTTCTTGATCGTCTTGATGTACTCGAGCTCGACCTTGCGGCGGGCCAGAACGCCGGGGTCGACAGCGAGGACGCGGTCGAGGGCGCCGCGGGCCTCGGTGGCGCCGGCGAAGCCCCACCAGCGGATGACGCCGTCGCTGGATGCGATGGCGACATAGGGGATCGGGATGGTGCGATCGGTCGTGGCCTGCTGCAGGAGCGAGCCGGAGAGATCGACGACCATCGTGTGCTCGTACTTGCGCACGGAGCGGAACTCGTTGATCTTCTGAAGCGCGCTGTCGGCGGTGAGGGTGCGCTTGGCCTTCTCGGCGTCGGTCATGTTCTGGGTGTCGCTGGAATCGCCGAGGCGCTCGAGGTTGGTCAGGGCACCGATGACGACAACGTCGCGCTGGTTCTGGCGCTGCACGAGATCGGCATAGGGCTGCATCTGCTCGAAGGTGGCCGGCCAGCCCGGGTGCCAGAAGTACATCAGGATCGCGCGGCCGGCGGTCAGAGGGGCCTGCGGCGACCAACCGGAGGCCGGCATGGTGAGCCGCTTCTCAGCGGGGGTCTCCCCGCTGTTGTTGTTCTGGGCCTTGGGGAGCTCGGGCCACTTGGCGTCTTTGTAGTCCTTCTCCGTCGGCTGGGGGAAGGACAGCTCGGGCAGGTTCTTCAGCAGCTCGGCATCGGGGTTGATCGAGGCGCTGCGGAGAGCCTCGCGCTCGCGGGCCAGCTTCTCAGCGGCCTCGCGCTCGTTGAGGGTCGCGGCTTCCTCGCGTTTCTCCTTCACGAGCGCGGCGACAGCGTCCTCGACCGATTCATTGGCAATATCGGCGAAGCGGAGCTGACCGGAGCGGTCGATCAGGTAGAAGTTGGGATCCTGCGCGCTGAGCATCCCCTTGCGGAACTCACCCTTCTCGTCGTGGGCGAGGAGCATGGTGGTGCCAGCGGGAGCGGCCGGCTTGGCGGCGTCCTTCCAACCTTCGGGGTTGTGGGCGGCGATCACGATCAGGCCGTCCTTGCCGTGGGCCTCGAGCACCCGACGGGCGATGGCAAGGCCGCGGGCGGCTGGGCGGTACCAATCGGAATAGGTGACGATCAGAACAACCTTGTCGTCGAGCGACTGGGCGGTGGGGGCGGTGCCGTTCTTCCAGTCGGCCAGCTTGCCGAGCAGCGAGAAGTTGAAGGGCTTGCGCTCCATGGCGTTGAGCTTGGAGCGGGTTTCGCCTGCGCCCTTGCGGACCGGGTCGTATCCCGCGCGGACAGAAGTCGAGGCGAGGGCGACGCCGGCGGAGAGGGCGAGCGACAGGGCAAGGCGAGTCACGCGAGAGAACGGCATGAGACCTCCGGGGACCAAAGGAACGGCGAAGCACATCGGCGGACAATCGTACAGGCACGGGCTGCCGGTGTCCTCGGGTATTTAGACCGCGAACCACCCGTCGGGTTCGATCGGATCCGGTTTGGGATCGATTCCGTCGGAATAACCCCGTTTCGCGGCGGCGGGTGCAGCAGCAATTCAGGACCCGGCAGGGCTTTGGGTTCGCGGCGATGTCCAGGACTCCGGCTCGAGTGCCGGGACGCGGCGGCCCTCGATGTGGGCGCGGGCACGCTGCATGAGCAGTTCCCAGCGGAGGGCCGGGCCGGGATCGATCTTGTCGTCCTGAACGTGGTAGTGGCCGAGCACGCCCCGGAACTGCTTGAGCTCGTCGTCGGTCAGATTGCGTGTGATGAGTTTGCCGCTTGCGTCCTTGGGGTAGGTGAGCTCGATCTTGGGAAGCGCGACGTGCAGGGCCGCGATGAGGCGGGCGAGGGAGTCGTACTGCTGTGGGGTGAAGTCGGGTTGTTCGAGGATCTCGCCGTGGATCTCGCCGCGGATGCGGTCGTTGACGAGCGGGCGGCCGACGAAGTTGGGTGTGCGGACCCCGCCGTCGCCTTTCTCGGATGGGATGGTGATGCGGACGTTTCCGAGTTCATCGGCGGCGTACCACTTGGCGAGGGTGGCGTTGTCGCCCGGCTTGTACGCGCCCATGTGGGCGATCTCGATGCCGACCGAGCGGGTGTTGCTGATGGTGGCGTGCCAGCCGCGTTCCTTGGCGTCCATCGTCTGATAGATGGTGCCGTCGATGTCGAGCATGAAGTGGACACTGAGGCGGCGCATGTCGTGCAGGACGCGGAAGCAGGTGCGGCTGGTGCCGCAGACGTCGTAGTGGAGGACGAACTGATCGACGACGTCGCGGAGGGAGTCGAGGTCCCAGCCGCCGCCGCGGAATTTTTCGATCTGTTCGGGGGTGAGGCCGGCGCTGCGCAGATCGAAGCGGTTGGGGCCTTTCATGGAGTCCTTGGACTTCTCCCAGCTGGATTCCTCGAAGGGGACGAAGCGGCGTTCGACGCGGTAGGCGTCGTAGCCGCCGGGATCGGTCCAGAGGACAACGGGGGCGCCGGTGTGGAAATACTGGCCGGCGACGACGATCTCATCGCCCTCACGTTCGAGGCGTTCGCCCACGCGTGGGGCGGAGGAACAGGCGGCAAGCACAAGCGTCAAGAGGGAGAAAAGAAGGACGAGGCAGGTCGATCGCATGGAGGAAGAGTACCGTGGCGCAGCGTCGAAGCTCGGGACACGGTCACGCTTCACGGTCGAGTGGTTCTGGAGCGGCATCGTGCCAATTTCGTGGGCACGAAGCGAACGAGGCTGCGGCGTCGGCAAAGGCTCGTAGAATCGTGCGGCGCGGGTCGATCGGTCTGCGCGAGGGCATGCATGTCTGACGTTGCGATCATCGCGGACAATCTCGGAAAGCAGTACCGACTCGGCGAGATCGCGGGTGTCGGCAAGGGACGCATGGGTGAGGGGCTCACGCGGTCGGTGCTGAACCTCTTCCGCGGGCGGACGCCTCGGGACGCGCACGCCACCCGCGAATTCTGGGCGATTCGCAACCTGTCGTTCGAGCTGCGCTACGGCGAGGTGCTGGGCGTGATCGGCCGCAACGGCGCGGGGAAGAGCACGCTGCTGAAGATCCTGTCCCGCGTCACCGCTCCGACCGAAGGCCGCGGCGAGATCCGCGGACGCCTGGGGTCGCTCTTGGAAGTGGGCATCGGTTTCCACCCGGACCTGACCGGCCGGGAGAACGTCTACCTGAATGGCGCGGTGCTCGGGCTGACCCGCAAGGAAGTGGCGCGGCGGTTTGACCAGATCGTCGAGTTCGCCGGGATCGAAGAGTTCATCGACACGCCGGTGAAGCGGTACTCGTCGGGCATGTACATGCGGCTCGCCTTTTCGGTGGCGGCGCACCTCGACACCGAGGTGCTGATCGTCGATGAGGTGCTAGCGGTCGGCGATGCGGCGTTCCAGCGCAAGTGCACGCGGCTGATGCGTGATGCGCGGGCCGAAGGGCGTGCGATCCTGTTCGTCAGCCACAGCATGACCGCGGTGCAGGGGCTGTGCACGCGGGGCCTGGTGCTCGATCAGGGCACGGCGGCGTTCTTGGGCTCGACCGACGAGGCGGTGCAGAAGTACTTCGATATCTCGACGACGATGGAGCGCGAGGACGACGAGAAGGCGTTGGCACGGGCGGGCGGCGACGAGGCCAAACTGCCGCCGACGCTGGCCCCCTTTCACCGCCGCAAGGACCGGCAGGGCGATCTGAAGATCCGGCTGACCGAACTGGAAGTGCGGGACGGGAACGGGCGGCGGGTGCGATCGATCCGCACCGGTGAGGCGTTGCAACTGCACATGCTCTACGAGGTGGAGCCGGGTGCGACAGTGGACAACCTGATGGTCGGGTTCAACATCCGCACCGACATGGATCTGCCCGCGCTGCACCACAACAACCGGCTGACCGGCGAGGACCTCGGGAAGCTGTCGGGCAAGGGGCGGATCGTGTTCACCCTGCCGAGCGTGACCCTCATCCCAGGGTCGTATCTCATCAGTTACGCGCTGATGCCCGAGTGGGGGCTGGGCGGGCGATACCACGACTGCATCAACATGGCGAGGGAGTTGCATGTCGAGCCCGGAGATTTCTACGGCACGGGCCAGTTGCCGATGGCCGGACACGCGGTGGTGGTGACAACGGGCTCGTGGGCGCTCGCGGGCGCCGAGGTGCCAGACGAACGCGCGACGGGAGCGGCGACGTGAAGCGACTGCGCGACCTCCTGCACGATCCCAACGCCCACATTCCGCCGACATGGCTGGAACAACTTCGGCGTGCGGTCGCGGAAGGGCCCGAGCACGCGGCGCTCTACGACGCGCTCTTCGAGAAGGCTCGATTCGCCGGGGTTGACAAGCTCGTGCAATTGCTGGACACCGTGGACGCGCCGAAGGGTTTCGGACATGGCGAAACGCGAGCGACCGGCAAGGCGATCGACGCGGCCGGGCGGCCCATGCCTTGGATCACGTACCCGGCGTTTCACTATCTCGATCAGCTTGACCTGTCGGCGGCTCGGGTGCTTGAGACGGGCGCGGGGAACAGCACGTTGTACTGGGGCGAGCGAGCACGCGAGGTGGTGACGATCGAACACGATCCGAAGTGGCGACAGTGGGTGACGGCGGATCTGCCTTCGAATTGCCGCGTGGTGGTGACGGACGAGAGCCAATATGCGCAGGCCTTCGCGGCGGAAGTTGCGGCGGACGGTTTCGACGTGATCGTGATCGATGGCCGCGAGCGCTACGCGTGTACACGTGCCGCGGTGGGCCGGGTCAACGCGGGAGGATTCGTGGTGCTGGACAACTCGGAGTGGTATCCGAATTGTGCGGCGGCGCTGCGAGAGTCGGGCTTGATCGAGGTGGACTTCGCGGGGCTTGGGCCAGTGGTGGAGTTTTCGTGGACGACGTCGCTGTTTCTGCATCCGGAGTTCCGGCCCAAGCCGCGGGCGTTGCCATTCCCGCGGGTGAGCCCTGGTCAGCAGATGATTGATGCGTCGGACGATCGGCCGAGCGGAGGGACGACGGTATGAGGAGCCCGCTGGAGATCATCGGGAAGATTGCGCGCCGAGTGGCGGATCGGTTCGCGCCCCTGCCTCCGCCGCCACCACCCCCGCCGCCGCCGCCGGAGAACGCGTATCTCAAGCGCTGCCTGAGCGTTGAGGGGGAGGACCTGTTGATCGACCTGTACCTGCGGCGGATGCCGCCGGGGTACTACGTCGACGTCGGGGCGCACCATCCGTTCCGGTTCTCGAACACGTTTCTGTTGCGCGAGCGGGGCTGGAGTGGGATCAATATTGACCCGAACCCCGAGTCGATCGAGGCGTTCCGGCAGTTCCGTCCCAACGAGGCGAACGTACAGGCGCTGGTGAGTGATTTGGCGCAGCCGGTGACGCTCTACCGCTTCGACACGCCCGCGCTCAATACGACCGATGCGGCGTTCCGCGATGCGTCGTTGGCGGCGGGAGCCAAGCTCGTGGGCGAGCCGTTGACGCTTACGCCGCGGCGATTGTCGGAGATTCTGGATGAGCATCTCGCTCCTGGCCAGTCGATCGGGCTGCTGTCGATCGATGTCGAGAACGCGGAGCTGGCGGTGCTGCGGTCGATCGACTGGACGCGGCATCGGCCCGCGCTGATCGCGCTGGAGGTGACGAACCGGTTCACGATGCGAGAGGTGCTGGAAGCCGAGTCGTGCCGCGTGCTGACCGGACAGGGATACGAGGCGGTGGCACGGACGTACTCGACGGCGTTCTTCGTTGATCCGGCGCAGTTCCGCGGCGTGTTCGAGGGCGACCTGCACCACGCCGTGACGCCACGCGAACTGGTGCGCCGCCAGATCGAGCGAGCCGAGCCGCGGCGGGTGTGCCTGGGCGCGAGCACGATTCACTATCGAGGCTGGGTCTCGACGGATGTGGACACGCTGGATATCACCAGCGAGGCCGACTGGGCTGCGGTGTTCCAGGGGCAGCAGGCGGACACGATGGTGGCCGAGCATGTCTTCGAACACATCCCGGTGGATCGGATTCCGACGGCGCTCGCGCTCTGTGCGGCGCACCTCAAGCCAGGAGCGCGGCTCAGGATCGCCGTGCCGGACGCGAAACGCACCGACGAGCGGTACACGAGGGAGAACATCCCGCCGACCTCCGGGCACACGATCTACTTCGACGTTGACTCGCTGTCGGCCGCGATCCGTGCCGCGGGAATGGAGCCCGTGCCGCTCGAGTGGTTCGACGCTTCAGGCGTGTTCCAGCGCCGCGATTGGCGGCCCGAGGATGGCATGATCCGACGCTCGTGGCGATTTGATCGCCAGAGCGATTTCAGGATCGAGCACCGGGACGAGATGCTGCACTACACATCGCTGATCGTCGACGCGGTCAAGCCAGCGTTGCCGCGAGGGTGATGATCTGGAACGGTCGGACGGCGATCGTGGTCGTGTCGCTGGCGTGACTGATCTCGACGTCCTCGAGCGGGCGTTCGAGCAGATCGACGGCGTGGACCGACTTCACGGGCAGGTTCCACTTCACGCGGAGAACGCCGCGGGAGTTGTGGGACTCGTGCAGGCGGACGATGAGACGTTTCGCGTCGAGCGAGCGGTTGATCGCGCTGACATGGGCGTCGCAGCCTTCGGCGTTGAGCGTGAATGGCGACCACTCGCGGCACGAGCCCTTCTCGTCGGCGTTGAGCGCCTCGGCGAAGAGCGAAGCGTTGAGCGATTCGGCCTCATGCGTGACGTGGGCAGCGTGCCAGTCGCCCTCGTGCGGGACGAGCGCGTAGGTGAACTCGTGGTCGCCGCGGTCGGCGGTGGGATCAGGGTGCTTCGGCGAACGCAGCAGCGAGAGTCCGATGACGCCTTCGTAGCAGGAGTGGCCGAACTTAGCCTTGGTGACGAGCGCGATGCCGCGGCCGCGTTCGGAGAGATCGAGCCAGCCGTGCGCGGGGAACTCGAAGCGGGCGCGTTCCTGGCTGTTGTTGCGGGTGGTGGGGCGGGTCAGATGGCCGAAGTGGCAGCCGGTGGTGCAGGAAGCCGTGGCGATGCCGGTGGAGAACGCGGCCCGGAGCAGGGTGTGGTCTTCCTTCCACGAGACGCGGCTCTGAATGTCGAGACGCGAGGCGCCGGCGCTGAGGATGAAGTGCTGGGTGATGCTGCTCGCTTTGCCAAGTTTCTGCGTGCGCTCAAGCACGACGCGGAGCGGCGAGGATTCGACGATTTTTAGGGCGGCGGGTGTGCTCGCGGAGCGCATCGACTCTTCGTAGTAGTGATCGATGTCCCAGGCGTCCCACATCACGGGGCGGTCGTCGAAGAGTCGGAGCTCGTTGAGCGCAACGCGCGGGTCGGCGGCGTGGTCGAAGGCGGCGCTGGAGCCGACGCGGGCGAGGTGAGTCACGATGCCGCGGCTGTCGATGGAGGCGGTGATGACGCCGTTGCTGAGCGTGATGACGCCCTTGTCTTTCGCGCCCAGGTCCTTGCCCTTCACCGACACGGGCACGACGCCGTCGGGCTTGGCGCGGTCGATGACCTTGACGCCCAGCGCGGGAACGTTCTTGCAGTAGACGGGTTCGAGCTCGCCCTGCTCGTTGATCGCGTCGAGCACGGCGCTCTGGGTGTGGCTGGTGGGGTTGAAGACTGCGATGGGGCGCGACGCGCCCTTGGTATCGAGCGGGGCGATCCAGGCGTTGGTGGCCTTCTTGGTCAGTTGCTCGCAGACGCGCTGCACATGGGCGTAGTCGCGGCGGGAATCCTCGTAGACCCACGAGATCGACGAGCCGGGCAGGATGTCGTGGAACTGGTTGAGCAGGACGAGCTTCCACAGCTCGTCGAGCTTGGCCGCGGCCTTCTCGGCGACGCCGGAGTCCGACTTGCTCTCGGCGTGCGGCGCGGCGAAGGCGAGCCATTCGACGGTGCGCAGCGATTCCTCGCACTCGCGGTTGAGGCGCTTGTTCCAGGACTGCGTGGTCATGGTGCCGCGGTGCAGCTCGAGATAGAGCTCGCCGTCGATGAGCGGGAAGTCCTCGCCGACGGAGCGGAGCTTGTCGCGGTCGGCGTGGAGGGCTTTGCAGAAGTCGTCGGCGCGGCCGAGCGAAACGCGGGGCAGGCCGTCGCAGTTGGAAGCGAACTGGGCGAACTGGATGCTCCAGTCGGTGGCGCCGCCGCCGCCGTCGCCGTAGCCGAAGGGCTGGAGCCAGCGGGCGGTGTCGGCCTTGGTCGCGTCGCCCTTCTTCGCCGGGATCGTGAGGTGCTTGTCTTTGTGCGTGGCTTCGCCGCGGCGGAGTTCCTTGGGCGTGTTGACGGCGTTGTAGTCCATGCCGGGGGTGTTGTGGCCGAGGACTTCGCTGCCGTCGATGCCGCGCCAGCGGAAGGTGGTGTGCGGGAAGGTGTTGATCCCGTTCCAGTGGAGCTTGTTGGTGACGAAGGTGTCGAGGCCGCTGAGTTTCATGATCTGCGGCAGCGACGCCCCGAAGCCGAACGTATCGGGCAGGAAGAGGAACGACTGCGTGGCAGCGGCCCCGAAGCGGCTGGACCAATAGCCGACGCCGTGGTGAATCTGGCGGACGAGCGACTCGCCGGAGACGCAGTTGACATCGGGCTCGATCCACATGCCGCCGTTGGGTTCCCAGCGGCCGTCCTTGACGCGCTTCTTCACCTGCTCGAAGAGCGCAGGCGCCTGCTGCTCGACCCACGCGTACTGCTGAGCCTGGGAGCAGAGGAAGCGGTAGTCGGGATATCGCTCCATCAGCGCGATTTGGTTGCTGAAGGTGCGCAGGCACTTACGCTTGGTCTCGCGGATCGGCCAGAGCCACGCGGTGTCGAGATGGGCGTGCCCCACGGCGTGGCAGCGGGTGGCGCTGCCGGCGGCGGGGTGCGTGAGGACCTCGGCGAGGATCGCGGAAGCAGCGGGGATGTCTGTGCTCTTCGCGAGCGCGTTGCTGGCCCGCGCGAGTGCGGCGATCAGTTCGCCAGCGCGGGTGGAATCGAGCGGCAGTTCCTTCAGAAGACCAAGCGCGAAGGCGAAACGCTGGCGGAGCAGCCAGGCTTCGTCGTCAAGCACCGCGACTTCGCAGCGGTCGAAGCGACCGGGAGCGTCGCTGCTCCACCGGGCGTGGACTTCGGGGTCGTCCCACTCGAATCCGGTGACGCCGAAGGGATGGTTGCACGCGGCTTCGATAAACTCGTCGATGTGCTCGCCGCCTTTGGCCTTGTCGAAGAGGCGGAGGGCGTCCCGGTTGACGTCGAGGCCGTGGACGGGAGACCAGCCAGCCTTGTCTTTACGCCATACAAGCCCCTCGGTGGCGGTGCTGAAGCGGAGCACGACCCGCTTGCCGGCGAAGTCCTTAGGGACGGCACCCCTCACCTTGAACCAGGCGGTGGCCCACTTGGGACCCCAGCGCCAGCCGGTCTTGACTGGCTGGAAGGTGAGCTTCAGGGCTTCCTCGGGTGTGGGGGGCGTGGCCTTGATGTCGGCAAAGACGGCGGCGTGGGCCTCGAGCGGTGCCGCGGCGGGGTAGACCAGCGGCTCGACGACATCGCGGAGAACCACGGCGAAGCGCTTGAGCTGGATTTCCAGTTCCTTCATGGGACAAAACGGTAGGGATCGCTCCTGAGTCGGCCTTGAGTCGCTCCGCGAAAATGCCGACTCTTCAGGCCTCCACCCCCAACAATCCGCCTCCATGGCCAAGACTTCCTTTCCCAAAAACAAGATCAACGTCGTGCTCGTCGAGTCCATCCACCCCCGCGCGGTGGAGATGCTCGGGGCCGAGGGTTTCAACGTCCAGACGATGGCCGGCGCGCCCGACGAGAAGAAGCTCGCGGCGCTGGTCAAGGACGCCCACGTGCTGGGCATCCGCAGCAAGAGCGAGGTGACGCCGTCGATTCTCGCGGCGGCTCCCAAGCTGCTCACGGTCGGGTGCTTCTGCATCGGGACCAATCAGGTCGCGCTCAAGGACGCGTGCGAGAAGGGCGTGGCGGTCTTCAACTCGCCCTTCAGCAACACCCGCAGCGTCGCCGAACTGACGATCGCCGAGACCATCTCGCTGCACCGCTGCCTGGGCGACAAGACCCTGCAGATGCATAAAGGCGAGTGGGACAAGTCCGCGGCTGGCTCGCACGAGGTCCGCGGCCGCACCATCGGCATCGTCGGCTACGGGCACATCGGTAGCCAGGTGAGCGTGCTGGCCGAGGCGATGGGCATGCGGGTGGTGTTCTTTGACATCATCCCCAAGATGGCACTGGGCAACGCTCGTGCGGTGCGCTCGCTGAAGGAACTCCTCGAGGTCAGCGACGTGGTGACGCTGCACGTCCCCGCGACCAACGCGACCAAGAACATGCTGGGCAAGGCCGAGATCGCGCGGATGAAGAAGGGCTCGTACCTCATCAACAACGCCCGGGGCAGCGTGGTGGATGTCAATGCCCTCGCCGCCGCTCTCAAGAGCGGGCAGCTGGCGGGCGCGGCTCTCGACGTCTTCCCGGACGAGCCCGCGGGCAAGGGCGACCGCTTCGAGAGCCCCCTCCAGGGCTTGGCGAACGTGCTGCTCACGCCCCACGTCGGCGGCAGCACCGAAGAGGCCCAGGCCTCGATCGCCGAGGACGTGTGCGACAAACTCATCAAGTTCATCAACGTGGGCAGCACCAGCGGCGCGGTGAACGTGCCTGAGGTGGATCTTCCGGAGCAGGCGTCCGCCACCGAGAAGTCCAAGCGGCCGCACCGCATCCTGCACTTCCACAAGAACGTGCCCGGCGTGCTCAGCAAGATGCACTCGCTGATCGCGGGCATGAACGCCAATATCTCCGCCGAGTACCTCCGCACCAATGAGGAGATCGGCTACGTCGTCCTCGACGTCGATCCCACCGATGGCGTGGCGATCCAGAAGAAGCTGGGCGAGATCCCCGAGACGATCCGCGTGCGGCTGCTGTGGTAGCCGGGGGCGGGGCAGTGGATGCGGGCGGGATCGGCGACGCGATGCCTTGACGAGCCCCGAGCGTGAGCGAGTGGGTTTCTTCCCAAGCCCTGTCACCCACCTGCCACCTACTCGCTGACACTCAGGGCTCGTTCAAAACCGCGCGTACGCTCGTCTCCATGTGCGGCATCGCGGGCATCTTTCGGGCATCGGGCGGGGCAGAGGCGGATCAGGCGTCGCTGTCCGCCATGCTGCGCTGCATGGCCCACCGCGGACCCAACGGCCAGGGAACGTTCGCCGACGGCCCGGTGACGATGGGCATGGTGCGGCTGAGCATCATCGACCTCGCCGGCGGGCAGCAGCCGCTGTACAACGAGGACAAGTCGATCGCGCTCGTCTGCAACGGCGAGGTGTACAACTTCGTCGAATTGCGTGCAGACCTCGAAGCGCGGGGGCACACCTTCCGCACCGGCAGCGACCTCGAGACGCTCACGCACCTCTACGAAGACCACGGCGACGACTTTGTCCAGCACCTCCGCGGCATGTACGCCGGGGCGCTCTGGGACGCGAAACGCCAGCGGCTGGTCGTGTTCCGTGACCGGCTGGGCGAGAAACCGCTGTATCTCTACGAGTCCGACGGCGTGGTGGTCTTCGCATCGGAACTGCGGACGCTGCTCGCCGGGGCCGATGTGCCCCGGGAACTCGACGCGGCGGCGATCAACGACTACTTCCACTTCGCCTACCCGGTCGAGCCGCTGACACCCTTCAAGCACGTGCGCAAGCTGCCCGCCGGGCACCTCTTGGTGCTGGAGCGCGACGCGGCGGGGAAGGTGCGATCGAGCGAGCGCAGCTACTGGAATCTCCTCGACGCCCCCGCGCTCGACGCCGATCCGCATCAGGCGATCGAGGCCCAGCTCGACGAGGTGTCGCGGCTCATCATCCGCTCCGACGTGCCCGTCGGCGTCGCCCTCAGCAGCGGGCTGGATTCGAGCCTCATCGCACTGCTCGCGGCCCGGGCGGCTAAAGAGACCGGCAAGGGCGAGATCCACGCGTTCACCGTCGGCTACAAGGGCAGGCCCGAGTGCGATGAGCGGGCCGACGCCAAGGCGCTCGCCGATCACCTGGGCATCCCGTTCCACGCCGTCGAGATCGACGAGCGCGAGATGCTCGATCAGTTCGTGGACATGGTGATCGCCCGCGACGATCCGATCGCGGACATCTCGGGCCAGGGCTACTTCGCCGTCGCGCGGGCGTCGCGGCAGGCAGGCGTGCCGGTGCTCTTGCTCGGCCACGGCGGGGACGAACTCTTCTGGGGCTACCCGTGGGTGCGCGACGCGGTGAAAGAGACCGAGCGCAAGCGGCGGTTGCGCTCGTCGCGGGTCTCGGCGAGAACAAAGGGCTTCATGTCCTATTCGCCGTTCAAGTCGGTGGCGCAGATGGGCGGCCGCCGGCCATGGGCGCGGTCGCTCGGCGGCTTGTCGCAGGCGTGGCCGACGATCCGGCGCGACCTCCGGAGCCCGGCGGGTCAGTGTGTCTTCTACGACATCACGCCGGATTTCTCGCGAGTCGCCGCCTCGCGGGAGTGGTTGTTCACGAGCGCGTTTCTCGAAGAAACCGCACGCACGCCGCCGCACCGGTGGTTCACGTACGAGGGCGATCCGCCGCGGGCGGACCTGGCGGCGACCCAGCAGATCATCGACATCTACCTCCGCGAGAACGGCTTTGCCCAGGGCGATCGACTGACGATGGCGAGCTCGGTCGAGGCGCGGCTGCCGCTGTCGGACTACCGGCTCGCCGAGACCGTGATCGGCCTGCGGAAGACGCAGCGCGACGATCACCTGCCGCCGAAGCACTGGCTGCGGCAGGTGATGGAGGACCTGCTCCCGCCGTGGGTGTTGACGCGGCCCAAGCGCGGCTTCTCGCCCCCGACGCAGACGTGGGTCGCTTCGCTCACCGCCAAGTTCGGGAATCTGCTCCCCGAGGGCGAGCTGGTCAAACGCGGCATCCTGCGGGCCGAGGCGGCTGAGAAGCTCGTCCGCGAGGGAGTGCGCCCGGGCGAGATCATGCCCCTGGTCTTCAAGGCGGTGGTGCTGGAGATATGGCTGCGCCGGGTTCTGGGCACCTAAACACCAAGCGCACGTCAGCGCTGGGTCGAAAGCGGCGGCAAATTGGCTATCGCACCGACCCTCCGCTTGCGCGGAAGGGTTCGTAGAATCCCCACTTCGCTGGAGATCACGGCATGCCCACGCTCGATTGGCTTCGTAAAGAATTCCACTACGGCTACTCCAGCGGCGACGTCCTCGCCTGGTTTCCCGACAAGCACCGTAAGGAAGAGGAGCGGCAGATCGTCGGCTCCTACCGCCGCTTCTTCATGCGCGAGGTCAAGCCCCGCCTCCGCCCCGACGCCAAGGTCCTCGAGCTCGGCCCCGGCCGCGGCTCCTGGAGCCGCTCGCTCCTCAAGTACCTTCCCAAGGGCGAGCTCCACACCGTCGATTTCCAGGACGTGTCGCAGTGGCTCCAGCCCAAGCTCTACGACGGCCGCCTGACCTGCCATCAGGTCACCGACAACACCATGGCCCCGGTGCCCGATTCTTACTTTGACCTCTTCTTCTCGCTGGGCGTGCTCTGCCACAACAACTCGACCGACATCCAGACCGTTCTCACCAACGCCCGCAAGAAGGTGAAGCCCGGCGGGATCGCCATCCAGCACTACGGCGACTGGAAAAAGCTCGACACCCTTGGCTGGGCCACCCACCACAACATCCCCAAGGACTTCAAGGACAAGCGCGACGACGAGATCTGGTGGCCCCGCAACGACCAGGAGACCATGCGCCGCTGCTGCGAGAACGCGGGCTGGAAGGTCGTCTCCATCGACCTCGGCAGCTTCGGGCGCGACTCGGTCGCACTCCTCGAGAACCCGCGCTAACTCCTCATCAGCCGCGAGCCACGCCCATGCGACTGATGCGCATCTCCACCGCTTACGACGGCTTTGTCCGCTCGTTCTACGCCCAGCGCCCCGAGCTTGCCGCGCGGCCGTTTCGGGAGCAGTACGAGACCATCATCGACGAGCCCTACGGCTGGTGCGACCTTTGGACCCGCTTCGTCGGGCCGCTCGGCTACGAGTGCTTCGAGCCGATGACCAACATCCAGCCGGCGCAGTTCCAGTGGGCCAAAGAGAACAACGTCGAGGCCAACCCCGCCGACTGGTTCCTGCCGCTGACCATGGCGCAGATTGAGTGGTACAAGCCGGATGTTCTGATCTGCAACGACTACGCCTCGTTCAACTACGACTTTCTGACCGAGGCCCGCAAGCGGGTGCCGAGCATCCGCGTGATCGTCGGCTGGTGCGGGGCACCGTACCGCGATGAGAAAGTCTTCAGCGCCTACGACCTGACGCTGACCAACCTCAAGTGCCACATCGAGCGATTCCGACAGATCGGCATCCACGCCGCGTACATGCACCACGGGTTTGACCCGGCGATCTTGGGCAAGATCGACACCACGCGGCCCAAGCAGTTCGACTTCTCGTTCGTCGGCTCGATCGTCAAGAAGCCCGGTTTCCACAACGAGCGCGAGCGCCTGCTGCTGGCGCTCTTGGAGAAAACCGACCTGACGATCTTCGCCGACCTGCCGCAGCGACCATCCAAGAAGGGTCGTCTAGCGCGGCGGGTGATCGACGTCGTGCGCAAGGTCCCCGGCGGCGCGAAGGTCGTCCGGCGGCTGCCGCGGATCGGCCACCTGGCCGACGCACCGAGCCTTGCTCCGAGCGCCGTCGAACTCGCTGACTCGATTTACAACGCCTCGCGACCCTCGGCCTTCGGCCGCGCGATGTACCAGTCCATCCGCGATTCCAAGCTCACGCTCAACACCCACATCGACGCGGCGAAGGACAACGCCTCGAACATGCGGATGTTTGAGGCCACCGGCGTCGGCACCTGCATGCTCACCGAGCGCCAGAGCGACCTGGCCGACATCTTCGAGCCCGATCGCGAGGTGGTGACCTACGCCTCGCACGAGGAGTGCGTCGAAAAGGCCGTGTGGCTGCTCGGGCACGACAAGGAACGCGAAGCGATCGGGCTGGCGGGCCAGAAGCGGGTGATGAAGGACCACCGCTGGGACCAGCGGGCGGCGTGGCTGGACGGACAGATCAAGACGCTGCTGGCGAAGCGAGCCTGATGGGTGCCGCCAGTCCGCTGC